>NZ_JBVVQZ010000005.1:0-337921 GCF_055811635.1 Mesorhizobium sp. WSM4806
CATACCAAGGGGTGTACGGGCTTCCGCCGCAGCGGGTGATCCGGTCATGACCCGGGTCACCCGCCAACCCGATCATGATTCTAGAGACACAAGGGGTGTTGGAAGCATCGCCGTCGGTGCCAAGCTGGAACACCCCTCATCCGACCTCGCTTCGCGAGGCCACCTTCTCCCACAAGGGGACAAGGAAAGAGCCGCGCCGGGCTACTCGTCCTCGAGGCGATCTACTCGTCCTTGAGGCGGCTCCAGGGGGAGTTGTGCTCGGGGCCGTGCTCGTCGCCGCGCGAATAGTCGCTGTCATCGAGGTCGATGGTCTTGTCGCGTTGCCGGGCCCGGAATCCGCCGGTGCCGAAACTGGTGGCCATCACGATGCGGCCTTTCAGCCGGCGCCAGGCGAGGTCGCGGACCGGCGGCAGCAGCAGCAGAATGCCTAAAATGTCAGTGATGAAGCCGGGAATGATGAGCAGGATCGCCGCCAGCACGACCATGGCGCCATGCGCGAGCTGACGGCTTGGATCTCGTCCGGCGTCCATTTCGGCACGGACCCGGGTCATGACGCCGAACCCCTGGTATCGCAGCAACAGCGCGCCGGCGATGCTCGAAGCCAGCACCAGGCCGACCGTCGCCAGGGCGCCGACCTCCCGGCCGACAACGACGAAACCGGCGATCTCCAGCAGCGGAAGCGCGAGGATGAACAGGGGAAGCAGCGAAATGCGCAAATCTTGACCGATCGTTTCGATGTTTTGCCGGCAGGCGGGCAATCGCCGCTGGCACTGAACCTTTTAGATAGGTATGCCTGCCTTTAATTTGAATGATTGCAGCTTGCGTTCTATATGCTTTGGATGTTGAACGCTATGCGACCGCAGCCATTGCCTGGCCGGGCGGTCCGGCCGGAGTAGGGATTGATTGGCGGAAGATATGGGATTCTTCGACTTCGGCACGATTTTCTTTCTGGTTGCGGCGGTTGTGATCTTTTTCCAGCTGCGCAATGTGCTAGGCCGCCGCACCGGCAGCGAGCGCCCGCCGTTCGATCCCTATACGGCGGGCCGCACCCGCGACGACGCCCAAAAACCCGAGAATGTGGTTTCGCTGCCGCGCAAGCGAGCGCCGGGAGAGCCGGCAATCGACGCCTATGCGGCGATCGACGCCTTCGCCAAGCCTGACACCGATCTCAACAAGGGCCTGCGCGCGATCAAGGACAATGATCCGCAATTCGACCCCAAGACCTTCGTCGACGGCGCCAAGATGGCCTATGAGATGATCGTCATGGCCTATGCCGATGGCGATCGCAAGACGCTGAAGAACCTGTTGTCGCGCGAGGTCTATGACGGCTTTGTCGCGGCGATCGGCGACCGCGAGGCGAAGTCGGAAAAGATCCAATCCTCCTTCGTCGGCATCGACAAGGCCGACATAGTTTCCGCCGAGATGAAGGGCAGCGAGGCGCATATCACCTTGCGCATCGTCAGCGAATTGATTTCGGCAACGCGCGACAAGGCCGGCGCCGTCATCGACGGCGATCCCGAAACCGTCGCCGAGGTCAAGGATGTCTGGACCTTTGCCCGCGATACGCGCTCGCGCGACCCGAACTGGAAGCTCGTCGCCACCGAAGAAGAAGACTGAGCCCGGACCACGGCGGGGTCTGTCGTGTCGCTTTCTCAGGCGTTCCGCGAAAAGTCGTTTGACGATCTGCCCGGCTGGGACGAGGACGACCATCTGGCTGCGTTCGCCGCTTTCCGGCGTTCGGCTTTTCACATCCTGGCGAAACCCTATCGCTCCGGCGGGCTCGGTGTCGACTTCAATGCCTTCACCGAGGCCTATGCTGCAGCCCGCACCGTGTCGCCAACCGACCGGCGCGAAGCCCGCGCCTTCTTCGAGCGGCATTTCATCCCGGCGCACATAGCGGCGGAAAGCGGCGGCGCCGGCCTCGTCACCGGCTTCTATGAACCGGTGGTCGACGCTTCGCCGGTGCGAACCGAACGATTTACGGTGCCGCTGCTGTCGCGTCCGGCCGATCTCGTCGACATCGACGACGGCAACCGGCCCGTCGGCATGGATCCCTATCTCGCCTTCGGCCGCGCGACGCCGGACGGACCGGTCGAGTATTTCGACCGCGGCGAGATCGAGCGCGGCGCGCTCGTCAAGGGTTTGGCCCACAGGGGATTGGAAATCGCCTGGCTCGCCGACAAGGTCGACGCCTTCTTCATCCACGTACAGGGTTCCGCGCGGCTCACCATGACCGACGGCCGGCTTTGCCGCGTCACCTATGCCGCCAAATCCGGCCAGCGCTTTACCGGACCGGGCAAGATCCTGAGTGAGCTAGGCGAAATCCCGCTGGAAGCGGTAACCATGCAGTCGGTCCGCGCCTGGTTCAAGGCGCATCCGCAGCGCATCGACGAGATCCTGTGGCGCAACCGCTCCTATATTTTTTTCCGCGAGATTTCGGTCAGCGAGGCGGCGGTCGACGACCCGGACCTCGGGCCGATCGCTGCCGCAAAAGTGCCGCTGACGCCGGGCCGCTCCGTCGCTGTCGACCGTCTGCTGCATACCTTCGGCACGCCGTTCTACATCGATGGGCCGTCGCTGACCGCTTTCGACAACAAGCCGTTCCGGCGGCTGATGATCGCGCAGGACACCGGCTCGGCCATCACCGGCCCGGCCCGTGGCGACCTGTTCACTGGTACGGGAGATGCGGCCGGCGAGATCGCCGGCGTTGTCCGCAACCCTGCCGATTTCTACGCGCTGATCCCGCGTCGGCTTGTGCCGGGGGCGGGGCGATGACCCGGCGCATCGACAGGCTGAGCGAGGACGACCGGGTGCTGTGGAACCTGGTGGCGCGCACCGCCAAGCCGCTGAAGGGCAAGTCCGCCATCGACATCCCAGATATTGGCCCGGACATCGCTGATGGCAGCAAGCCAATGCTGCGTGACCAGGCGATGGCTCCTGCTACGGCCACGAAAGCCAGGACGCAGCATGTCTCGCATGCGCTCGACGAGCCGACGCTGGAAAAACTGTCGAAGGGTCGGCTGCCGATCGAAGGCCGCGTCGATCTGCACGGCCTGAGCCAGGACGAAGCCTATTCGCTTTTGTTCTCCTTCCTGCACCGGGCGCATGCCGGCGGCATCCGCTATGTGCTGGTGATCACCGGCAAGGGCTCCTCGTCCGGCGGCGACGGCATCCTGCGGCGCGCCGTGCCGGCCTGGCTGTCGACACCCGCATTCAGGCCGCTGGTCTCCAGCCACGACCACGCCGCCCGCAAGCATGGCGGCTCGGGCGCGCTCTATGTCCGCCTGCGGCGCGCGCGCTGATGCGGATGCGCGCATGAGAATGCACCCGACGAGGATGGACTTGTGACCCCGTTCGGCGAAAAGCTTCGCGCCCTGCGGAGCGAACGCGGCGTCAGCCAAAAGGCCATGGCCAGGGCGATCGGCGTCAGCGCCGCCTATCTGTCGGCGTTGGAGCACGGCCGCCGCGGCGCGCCGACCTGGACGCTGATCCAGAAGATCATCGGCTATTTCAATGTCATCTGGGACGATGCCGAAGAACTTGCGCGGTTGGCCGAGACCTCGCACCCGCGGGTAAAACTCGACACGTCGGGCCTCAGCCCCGCCGCCACCGAGCTTGCCAATGTCTTGGCCGAAAACATCGAAAAACTAGACGAGGCGGAGCTTCGCCGCATCACCGCATCGATCCGCGCCGCGCTGGGGCGGACGTAGGGTTTGCCCGACTCGTGTGGAGGCGATCAATTGTCGATGTTGGCGCCGCCCCTCATTGCCCTGCCGGGCATTTCTCCCCGTAAACGGGAAGAAAGAGGCTGATCGCGAACGTGGCCTGCAACGCCGGCGATTGGCGAAATCGTCAATGACAGCACCCCTCTCCCCGTCCCTATACGGGGATAGGATGCCGGCAGGCAGGTGAGGGGCAGCGCAAACGCCTGGAACAGGTAACGCGAAACGCAGCGATCCAGTGGTCGCTTGCAAGAACCTTACTGGACCGCGCCGACCAGAACCGGCTGGCCATCACGGATCGACACCCAGCGACCGGTATTGTCGATCGCCTGCCGCTTGAGGAAGCGGTAGCCGGTCCGGTCCCATGAGCGGACCTTTCCGTCGAGATTGTCGAGGACGTAGTCGCCCTTGCTTGTGCGCACGGTCAGCACGGCATGGCCCTCGCCGTCCGGCTTGCGCACGACGGTCATCAGAAGATTGGCATAGGACACGCCCAAGCGGTTCAATTCGCGGCGCTTTTCCAGGACATAGTCCTCACAGTCGCCAACGCCCCTGACGGGGTAGGCCCAGACCTCGTCCTTGCCGTAAATATCGATGTCGCTTATCGGCTTGACGGCGTTGTTGACCCTGGCGTTGACGCTGAGAATCTTGCGCCAGAGCGCGCCTGTCATGGTGGCGGGGGCGAGATTGCCCGGGTGGATCGAGCATTCGGCCGGACTGGTCTTGCAGAAATCGTAATGGCCGATCGGCTGCGATGTCGGGCCGCCGGTTGCCATTGGCCCGGCCGCCGAAGCCGCCGTAGACCAGCCTGTCGCAAGTGCCAGCCCTAACAGGGCGCACACGCGCAGCCCTCTCGCCATTGGTGAGGAAATCATTGTCCCCCTCGTCCCTTGTTGTTAATGAAACGTTAAGGGCGATCTACAGTCCCTGTCAATTATACCAACGGCCAGTTTTGCGATATGGTTACCCGCGCCGCCGAAAGCGCGGCTATTGTGCAACAGGTCGACTTGAACGGCGGCTGCCATCCGGGACATCTTTACTTTTTGGCGGTGCGAACCAGCTTCGGCCTCACCGCAACGCGGGTCTGGCGGCCATAGCTGGTGATGAAGTCGACGATGCGCGGCACGATTTCGGAGCGGAAGCGCGAGCCGTTGAAGACGCCGTAATGGCCGACCGCCGGCTGCATGTAGTGGGCGTGCCTGTCCGCGGGGATGTTGATGCAGAGGTCGTGCGCGGCCTGGGTCTGGCCGAGGCCGGAAATGTCGTCGTTCTCGCCCTCGACCGTGAACAGCGCAACATTGCGGATATCGGCGGGATCGATGGCGACGCCGCGATGCATCATTTCGCCCTTGGGCAGAGCATGGCGTACGAACACGGTGTCGACCGTCTGCAGGTAGAACTCCGCTGTCAGATCCATCACCGCCATATATTCGTCGTAGAAGTCGCGGTGCTTCTCGGCACTGTCGCCGTCATGCTTCACCAGGTGCATGAAGAAGTCCTTGTGGGCGATGATGTGGCGGTCGAGATTCATGCTCATGAAGCCCGAAAGCTGCAGGAAGCCGGGATAGACCTCGCGGCCGAAGCCCGGCACCGGCCATGGCGCCTGCATGGTGACGTTGTCGCGGAACCAGTCGGTGCCCTTTTCCTCGGCCAGAAGGTTGACCGCAGTCGGATTGCGGCGGGTGTCGATCGGCCCGCCCATCAGCGTCATCGTCGAGGGAACGAACGGGTCGCCCCGCGTTTCCATCAGCGCCACCGCCGCCAGCACCGGGACCGACGGCTGGCACACCGCCATGACATGGGTGTCGGGGCCCAGCGCATGCAGCATGTCGACGATGTAGTCGATATAGTCGTCGAGATCGAAGCTGCCCTCGCTGATCGGCACCATGCGGGCGTCGACCCAATCGGTGATGTGAACGTCGGCATGCGGCAGCATCGCCTCGACCGTGCCGCGCAGCAGCGTCGCGTAGTGGCCGGACATCGGCGCCACGATCAGCAGCTTCGGATCAGGCCGGCGGCCGGCGGGAACCGCCCGCTCGAAACGGAGCAGATTGCAGAACGGCCGCGACCACACCGTCTTTTCGGTGACAGCGACGCTTTTCCAGTCGACGACGGTCCTGGTCAGGCCGAACTGCGGCTTGCTGTAGCGACGCGTCGTGCGCTCGAACAATTCGGCCGTCGCCGCGACCGAGCGGCCCCAGGACGTGTGCGCAAACGGATTGAGCGGATTGGTGTAGAACATCCGCACCGCATCGGCATAGACGCGGGCCGGCTGCACGGCGGCGTGGTTCAATTCGTAGAGCTGGTAAAACATCGAGAACTCCGCTGCTGCGACCGAAGGGACGACAGCAGTGCCGAGCCTTGAATCTCTCGCGCAAAGGTTAACAACAAACTGCTGCGATGCAATACGTCAATTGAATTGATTTATGCTTATACTTTTGTCTAAGGCGTTGAAAAACGGTTTTGAACGGCGGCAGCCGGCTTATTGTGCAGCTGCGAAAGATGCCGGAGAGAGCATGGGCAATCGCTTCAGGGTTTGCGCTGCCCCTCATCCGCCTGGCCGCAAAGCGGCGCGGCCATTTCACACGCGGTCGGTGCACACAGCAGCATGGCCTGAGCTGATGAAGCCGAGCCGCCCCGCGGCGCCCTTCGACAGGTCGATCACGCGACCCTTGATAAACGGGCCGCGGTCGTTGATGCGCACGACGACGCTGCGGCCGTTTTTGCGGTTGGTGACCTTCAGTCTGGTGCCAAAAGGCAAGGTGCGGTGCGCGGCGGTCAGCGCCGACGGGTTCATCCGCTCGCCGGAAGCGGTCTTCGAGGTCAGCGCGTACCAGGAGGCGCGGCCGCATTGCGCGGCGGCAGGGGAGGTGGATGCGCCGACCATCAGGCCGGCCGCTATCGCCGCCGCGACAAGCGCGGTCCGGTTGGGTTTCTTCATCTGCGGCAAGGGGCTCCGTTTGACAGACCCGGCCGTTACGGATGGAATGTGGCACCAAATGCGGCAGTCGTCTGGCGGTTCCATGACAATAGTACACGTTTGGAGTCGGCGCGAAACAGTCTGTCATGGAATGTCGGGATTGCGCCGATGTATGTTTGGTGGTCTTCGCACCAGCACCGGGGTGTTTCCGGCAAGACCCGGCTTTATCATGCAAGTAGATGTGACAGCGAGCGGGTCGCTTCCTTTCGCCTTGCCATCGCGGCCATGGCGGAATTGACGATCGACTTGGGAAGGGAATTCCGGTGATGAGATTGATCAAGAATCTGCTGGCGCTGATTGTGCTCGCCCTCGGTGCGCTGTGGTCGCTGCAGGGCATCGGCTTCGTCGGCGGCAGCTTCATGACCGGCCAGTCGCAATGGCTTTATATCGGCATCGTCACTGCGCTGGTTGGCCTGGGCGGGCTGGTGTGGGCGAACCGTTCGCTCCCCTGACACTCGAACGGCCCTGGCGGCGTTTCGGTCAACCGGCGAATGCGCGGCCCGCCGCAAACACGCATTTCCTGTTTTGCGCGCAGCTTCGGCAAATGAATGCTGCGAATGGCCGACGATTTAAAAACCGGTTCCTGTATCGCGGCTAAGTATAGTAGTCTTATCGACATTACAGGAATTGGGAGAACGATGAGCGATGTCCATATCGCGGCGATCACCCGCATGAGTGCCGAGCGCCGGCTGTCGCCATTGCCGTGCCTCGCGGCTTCAGGAGGAAAAACGTCCGGCAAGTCGTCGCAGCGGCTTAAAAAATCAAGCAAAATCAATGGTGCCGTCTTGTATATCATGTCACTAGAATTTATGTGTCTTGAAAGCCTGGACGCGGACGCGGTGGGGACGCACGCCAGGCGTTTCGCAACCGGTGGCCCTTCGCCATCGCATGACAGAGAAACGTTCGGTCTATGCTCACAAAAAAGGGCAAGTACGGCCTCAAGGCGCTCGTCCATCTGGCGCGGCTGCCGGTTGGTCAGCTCGCCTTCGTCGGCGATATCGCCGCCGGAAACAACATCCCGAAGAAATTTCTCGACGCCATCCTCGGCGAACTGCGCAATGCCGGTTTTGTCCAGAGCCGCAAGGGCAAGGAGGGCGGTTACCGCCTGGCGCGGCCGGCGGATGAAATCAAGATCGGCCACGTCGTGCGCGTGCTCGACGGGCCGCTTGCCCCAATTCCCTGCGCCAGCCGCACCCGGTATCAGCGCTGTGAAGACTGCAACGAGGCGACATGCCAAGTCCGACATCTGATGCTGGAGGTCCGGCAAGCGATCGCCGAGGTGCTGGATCAGCGCAGCCTCGCCGAGATGCGCGATATCGCCGGCGACGACGACCTTTCGGCTGCGTTGAAAATCCAGGCCTGAGCCGGAACGGACGGCTCCTCAGGCAATTGGTGCGCGCATGACCGGCCGCGCAAATTCGATTGTCCCAAGTTCGATCATTGTCGTCGGCGGCGGCGCCAGCGGCGTCGTCCTTGCCGCGCATCTGTTGAAGTCGCCCAATCCCGATCTGCGTGTCACGCTGATTGAAAAGCGCCCGCATTTCGGCCAGGGCATCGCCTATTCCACGCTGCTGTCGGCGCATGTGCTGAATGTCAGCGCGGCCGGCATGAGCGCCCATGCCGATGACCCCGGCAATTTTTGGCGCTGGCTGCTTGAGCGCGGCCTGGCAACGCCAGAGCAGGCGCCGGTCTACGCACCGCGCAGCGTCTACGCCCGCTATCTGAAGGAACTGCTGGACGAGCTCGAGGCCCGCGAGACGGGGCGTCTTCGCCTGATCCGCGAGGAGAGCCTGTCGATCTCGCCGACCGGGTCCGGGGTCGAGGTGGCGCTGGCCAACGGTACCAGCGTCGTCGCCCACCTTGCCGTGCTGGCGACCGGACATGACGAGGAGCCAGGTGCCGGCCACGGCCATGCGATCAGGATGGGATCGGAGGCCGACACCGTGCTCGACGGGGAAGCCCGGGTCCTGGTGCTGGGCACGGGGTTGAGCATGGTCGATGCCTTCCTGTCGCTTGAACAACGCGGCCATCGCGGCGAGATTATTGCGGTGTCGCGGCGCGGCCTGATGCCTTCGCCGCATCGCAAGGGCAATCCGATCAAGCTCGACGTCGCCGACATTCCGCTCGGCACCCAGCTCTCCTATTTCGTCGGCTGGTTTCGCGACCTGATCCGGGAAAACCAGAAGGCCGGCATCGACTGGCGCGACGTCGTCGACGGTCTCAGGCCGTTCAACCAGAAGATCTGGCAGAACTGGCCGTCTTCGGCCAAGCGCCGCTTCGTCGAGCACACCAAGGCGTGGTGGGACATCCACCGCCATCGCATGGCGCCAGAAGTCTATGCCCGTGTCACCGAGGCGGTGAAGTCGGGCCGCATCCGGCTTGTCGCCGGGCGCGTCGTCGGCATCACGGCGGGCGACGAATTCAGCGTGCAGGTCCAGTCGCGTCACACGCAAAACATCGAGACGTTCGACGTCGCCCGCATCTACGATTGCACCGGCATCGCCAGGGACATCTCGACAACGTCGAACAGCGTGGTGCGGTCGCTGGTCGACCGCGGGCTGGCCCGGCCGGATCCGCTTCGCCTTGGCCTCGACGTATCGGACAATTGCGAGGTCATCGCCAGCGACGGCACCGTCTCGGCCAAGATCCTGGCGGTCGGGCCACTGACCCGCGGCACCTTCTTCGAGATCGACGCCATACCGGATATTCGTGTGCAATGTGCAAGGCTGGGGAAGCGGTTGCTGGGGTGAGGTCGGCGCTCTACGGCGGTGCTGTCCCGCGACCTTATCGTGATTGGCGTGACGGAGCGGCCCCACCGGAATCCCATTCCCCGTCTGGCCAATGGATTGGCACGATCTATCTTCTTTCAGACTGCAAACGGCTGGAAAAGAAGATAGGCTGACAGCCTGCCCAAGGCGGTCGCTTGACCATGGAGCATCAGCATGAGCGTGCACAAGATTGCCCTCCCGGACAGGGAAATGTCCCGCCTGCGTCCGCCCTATGCATCGGTTCTCGACCTGATCGGACAGACGCCGGTTGTCGAGCTGACCAAATTCGACATCGGCAAGTGCCGGCTGTTCATCAAGCTCGAAAGCCAGAATCCCGGCGGCTCGATCAAGGACCGAATTGCGCTGTCGATGATCGCCGACGCCGAAAAACAGGGCAAGCTGAAGCGCGGCTGCACCATTGTCGAGGCGACCGCCGGCAACACCGGCCTTGGCCTCGCGCAGGTCGGCATCCCCAAGGGCTACCGCATTATCCTGGTCGTGCCCGACAAGATGTCGCGCGAAAAGATCCAGCATTTGCGGGCGCTCGGCGCGGAAGTGCGCATGACCCGTTCCGATGTCGGCAAGGGCCACGCCGAATACTATCAGGACATGGCCGAAAAGATCGCCGCCGAGCTGCCCGGCGCCTTCTATGCCAACCAGTTCGCCAATCCGGCCAACCCGGACGCCCATGAAACCACGACCGGTCCGGAGATCTATTCGCAGCTCGGCGGTGACGTCGATGCAGTGGTCGTCGGCGTCGGCTCGGGCGGCACGCTGACCGGGCTTGGCCGCTATTTCGCAAAAACCTCGCCGAAGACCGAGATGATTCTCGCCGATCCGGTCGGCTCGGTGCTGGCGCCCCTGATCAAGACCGGCAAGATGCAAGAGGCCGGCAGCTGGACGGTGGAGGGCATCGGCGAGGATTTCGTCCCGCCCAATGCCGATCTGTCGCTGGTCAAGAAGGCCTACTCGATCCCCGACAAGCAGAGCATGCTGGCGGTGCGCGACCTGCTCTCCAAGGAGGGCATCCTCGCCGGCTCGTCCTCCGGCACGCTGCTTTCGACAGCGCTGCGCTATTGCCGCGAGCAGACCGTGCCGAAGCGGGTCGTCACCTTCGTCTGCGACAGCGGCAACAAATATCTGTCGAAAGTGTTCGACGATTTCTGGCTGATCGAGCAGGGCCTCGCCGAGCACGAGCAGCATGGCGATTTGCGCGACCTGGTGATGCGCACGCACCGCACCGGCGACATCGTGTCTGTCGGCCCGGACGAAAGCCTGCTCAACGCCTATGGCCGCATGCGCCGTTCGGATGTCTCGCAGCTGCCGGTGCTGGACGACGGCAAGCTGGTCGGCATCGTCGACGAAAGCGATATCCTCGCCCACGTCGAAGGCCCCTATGACAGCCGCTGGGACCGTTTCAAGGCCCCGGTGCGCACGGCGATGACTTCCAATCTGCACACGCTGCAGGCCAGCCAGACGCTGGACGCGCTGCTGCCGGTGTTCGACCGCAACGAGGTCGCCATCGTCTTCGACGGCGACGAATTCATCGGCCTGATTACCCGCATCGACCTGATCAACCATCTGAGGCGCCGCGCAAGATGACCATCAAAGCCACCGTTTCGGGCAGCAACCGCCTGGCCTTCTCGACGCGCACCATCCATGGCGGCCAGAGCCACGACCCGACGACCGGCGCGGTGATGGTGCCGATCTATGCGACCTCGACCTATGGCCAGCAGAGCCCGGGCGTGCACAAGGGTTTTGAATATGCCCGCAGCCAGAACCCGACCCGCTTTGCCTTCGAGCGCGCGGTGGCCGATCTCGAAAGCGGCGCAGCCGCCTTCGCTTTCGCCTCGGGGCTGGCGGCGATCGCCACGATCTTCGAACTGCTCGATTCCGGAGCCCATGTCGTTGCCACCGATGATATCTATGGCGGCACGTTCCGGCTGCTGGAGCGGGTGCGCAAGCGCTCGGCCAATTTGCAGGTCGACTTCGTCGACTTCACCGATCTGGCCGCGGTCGAAGCGGCGATCCGCCCGGAAACCAAGCTGCTCTGGGTCGAGACGCCGACCAATCCGCTGCTGCGCGTCGTCGATCTCGAAGCGGTCGCAGCCCTGGCCAGGCGCAAAGGCGTGCTCTCGGTCGCCGACAACACCTTTTGCAGCCCCTACCTGCAGCGGCCGCTGGAGCTCGGCATCGACATATCGGTGCATTCGACGACGAAATACCTCAACGGCCATTCCGACATGGTCGGCGGCGTCGCCGTGGTCGGCGACAACAAGGATCTCGCCGACCGGCTGAAATTCCTGCAGAACGCCATCGGCGCCATTTCCGGACCGTTCGACAGTTTTCTGGCGCTGCGCGGCCTCAAGACGCTGGCGCTGAGGATGGAGCGCCATTCGTCGAACGGCCAGAAGATCGCGCACTGGCTGGAAAGCCGTCCCGACATCCGCCGCGTCATCTATCCCGGTCTCCCCAGCCACCCGCAGCACGCCATCGCCAGGCGGCAGATGCACGCCTTCGGCGGCATGATCACGGTCGAGCTCGACCGCGACCTCGCCGGCACCAAACGCTTCCTCGAACACACGCAACTGTTCACGCTGGCCGAAAGCCTCGGCGGCGTCGAAAGCCTGATCGAGCACCCGGCGCTGATGACACATGGCTCGATCCCGGCCGGGAAGCGGGCCGAGATCGGGATTTCCGATTCGCTGGTGCGGTTGTCGGCTGGCATCGAGGACGGCGATGATCTGATCGCCGATCTGGATCAGGCGCTGGGGGGGTGAGGGGGGGTCCGTGCCCTGTTGGATAGTGGCGTCAGTTTGAAATTTCCCGGCTGACTGGCGCATCCAACTGTGAATTGACAAAGGCGACGTACCCTCGCTTTGCTATCGGGGCAACCTGGAGGGAAAGTCATGGCTTACTCGTATCGTTGCAGGGATTATCCGGGAAACGAGGCCTGTCCAGCGATGTTCACGGCAGAGACCGAGGCGGAAGTGATGAAGCACGTCGAGCTTCACGGCGCGATCGCTCACGGGGAAGACCCGAAGCAATGGTCGCCGGAAGACCGTAAACAGGTCAAGAAGCTAATTTTAGCGACCTAAACTCGCTTCTTATACGGGCCGCGCAGTGCGACCGTCACTATCTCCAATGCTACGGCAAGCATTTAGGAGTTCGGCCGATAGGCGACAACGCCTAGGCGCGATGAAATTTTCAAACTGACCCAACCGCCCGTTGACCTGAGTGGCATCCGGCGGAATTGTGGCCTTCCCTGCAATTGCCCACAGGCACGGTTGAAGTCATGACTACTCGAGAGCGAGACCAGCCGACGGCAAACGACGCCCCGCCCACCTTCGCGGTGCTGGTCTTCCCCGGCTTTCCGATGATGGCGTTCAGTTCGGTCATCGAGCCGTTGCGCGCGGCCAACGTGCTGGCCAAGAAAGAATGCTACCGCTGGATCATCGTCGGCGCCGCTGAAGGCCCGGTCGCGGCCTCGAACGGGGTCGTCATCCAGCCCGGCTTTTTTGCCGGTGATGCGCCGAAGGTCGACCGCATCGTCGTCTGCTCGGGCGGCGATGCCGATCATCTAGTGGCCGAAGACGCGGTGAGCTGGATCCGCAGGAGCCTGCGCGGCGGCGCCCATATCGGCGCGGTGGCGGACGCCGCCTTCTTTTTGGCGCGGGCCGGCCTGCTCGACGGCCATGCCTGCACCTTGCACTGGACCAGCCAGGCGGCGTTCACCGAGGCGTTTCCGGACGTCGAGCTCAGGCGCGATCTCTACGTGATCGACCGCAAGCGCTTCACCTCGGCCGGCGGCGTCGGCAGCCTCGACATGATGCTGGAGATCATCACATCAGACTATGGCGCCGAACTCGCGGCCGGCGTCGCCGAATGGTTCGTGCACAGCCCGCTGCGCTCCAGCGTCGACCGCAAGCTGATGCCGCTGCGGTTACGCACCGGCGTCCAGAACGAGCTGGTGCTGGCGGCCATCGCCATCATGGAGGATGCGGTGGAGGAGCGGCTCGGCATGGCGGCGCTGGCGGAAAAGCTCGGCGTCTCCTCCGACAAGCTCGAACGCAACTTCCGCTCCGAGCTCGCCATCTCGCCCAACGGCTATTACCGCCGCCTGCGGCTGAAGCGCGCCGCCGACCTCCTGGCGCATTCGACGCTGATGGTTCGCGACGTGGCGCTGGCCTGCGGTTTTGCTTCGATGTCGAGCTTTGCGCGGGCGTTTCGGGAGGAGCATGGGCATGCGCCGAAGGTGGCGCGGAGGCATTAGGCGTCCGCGCGCTGACGCGGCGCAACGACGGCGGGACAGCGCCCCCCTCTGGCCTGCCGGCCATCTCCCCCACTTGGGGGGAGATCGGGTGTCATCGCTGATTTCGCCAATCGCCAACGTTACAGGAATGAGCGGAACGCCGAAGCTGCCAATCTCCCCCCAAGTGGGGGAGATGTCCGGCAGGACAGAGGGGGCGCCCTAGAGCATCACGGAACGGCTTCAAGCGGTATCCGGCACAACATCTGCGGGATTCCGCACAGCCTCTTCGCGGTGCACCGCTATGTTCAGGGCTTCCAGGAGGCACCCATGAGCATTGTCGTGTTCGACCCCGACAGCACTGAGGACGTCGACTTCAAGAACCGCATGCGCCACCCGGCGGCGGCCGATCCGGCCGGCGGCATGTGGCTGTCCGACACCGAGCCGTCCTTCATCGATGCGGACGCGCTGCGCAAAAGCCGGCTGGCGAAGCTGCGTGCCTGGATGCGCGAGGCCGGCTATGGCGGCGTCGTGCTGTTCGACCCCTACAACCAGCGCTACGCCACCGGCTCGCGCAACATGTTCGGTTATTTTCTGCGCAACTCGACCCGCTACTTCTTCATCCCGACCGAAGGGCCGATCGTGCTGTTCGAATATCCGCAGAGCTATCATGTCTCGATGGTGCTCGACACGATCGACGAGGCGCGGCCGTCGAAGCTGGTGTGGTCTTCGGTGTCGGGCCGCGACGACGAGACCGCCGGCCCGTTCGCCGACGAAATCACGGAGCTGGTCAAGGCGCATGGTGGCGGCTCGATGAAGCTCGGCCTCGACCGCTGCGGCCATCTGCAGGCGCTGGCGCTGGAAAAGCGCGGCTGTGAGGTCCGGGATTGCCAGGGCGAGATCCTCGCCGTGCGGGCGGTCAAGACGCTCGAAGAGGTAAAATGCCTGCAGGTATCGATGGCCGGCGCCGAGGCGGCCGTCTATGCGGTGCGCGAGGCGATCAAGCCCGGCGTGTCCGAGAACGACCTGTTCGCCATCATGTATCACGAGGTGATCCGCCAAGGCGGCGAGTTCATCGAAACCCGGCTCTTGACCTCGGGCCAGCGCACCAACCCGTGGTTCAACGAAGCCAGCGGCCGCAAGATCAGGCCCGGCGAACTTTTGGCGCTGGATACCGATACGATCGGCTGCTACGGCTACTATTCGGACTTCTCGCGCACCTTCCGTTGCGGGCCGGGCAAGCCGACGGATTATCAGAAATCGCTCTACCGCATGGCCCACGACCAGGTTCAGCACAACATCTCGATCGTCAGGCCGGGCATGGCGTTTCGCGAAATTGCCGAAAAGGCCTGGAAGATCCCGGATCGCTTCGTCGACCAGCGCTACACGTCTGTCATGCACGGCGTCGGCATGCATGGCGAGACGCCGTTCATCGCGCACGCCATGGACTACGAGACCTATGGCCGCGACGGGTTTGTCGTGCCCGGCATGGTGGTCAGCGTCGAGAGCTATATCGGCGAGAAAGGCGGACGCGAGGGCGTCAAGCTCGAGGACGAGATCCTGGTCACCGAGACCGGCACCGAGCTTTTGTCGCGCTTTCCCTATGAGGACGACTTTCTGGAGAAAGAAGTTTGATCCCAGCATCCACCACCAATCGAGGTGCGGTATCGCAAACCTTCGGGAGTAGCCGCAGAGCCCATGCTCTCGTCATCCTAGGGCCTTCGCGACGCCGCTTCGCGGCTGCTTCGCCCTGGAATGACGAAGTTCAGGTGTCCGCATGAAGGGCCCGGTCTCGATCAAACGCGGCACGGTGGCCGCGGTGTTCGTCGACCTCCAGGAGGAGCATCGGCAGGACAAGCGTTACCTGGTCGAGGGTTTTGCCGACATCCTCGCCAACGTCCAGCGCCTGCAGGCGGCGGCACGGGCCAACGATGTGCTGCTCTATCATTCGGCCTATATCGTCGATCTCACCAGGGAGGCGCGGCGGTTCCATCCGGTCGATGCCAATGGCAGGTCGGCCTTCTCCGACAAGGACGATCCGCTGACGGCGATCTGTCCGGAAGTGGCGCCGGTCGCCGGCGAGATGATGCTGGTCAAAACCGAGGCCAGCGCCTTCGGTGCGGGCCCTGCCGCCGGCCGGCTCAAGGCCGAAGGCATCGAGTGGCTGGTCGTTGCCGGCGTATGGACCGAGGCCTGCATCGACGCCACCGTCAGGGATGCGGTGTCATCGGGCTTTCGGGTGCTGCTGGTCAAGGACGCCTGCGGCAGCGGCAGCACGGCGATGCACCAGACCGCCATCCTCAACCTTGCCAACCGGCTCTATGGCGGCGCCGTCACCACAACCGACGGCGCCTGCCGATTGATGGCAGGCGAGACGGTCGATGGATGGCAGGTCGTGGGCTCGGTGCCTTTGCGCTTCACCTATGAAAACGCCGCCCGGCTATACGCCGAGCTCTGAACCAGGAAGGCTGGCGATCCTTCGCGCCCCCTCTGTCCTGCCCTCCCTGCCAAAACTTGGCATCTCCCCCACGAGGGGGGAGATTGGCAGTTTCGGCGCTGCGCTCCTGCTGCGATGTTGGAAATTGGCGAAAGCCGGGACGACAGCCGATCTCCCCCCAAGTGGGGGAGATGCCCGGTAGGGCAGAGGGGGGCGCTGTCCCGCCGGCGTCTCGAAAGGTTCTGCGCCGCAGTAGCGCAAGCTTCTGCGGAACAGCGCACAACGCCTGCGGAAACCCGAACACTTTCCCGCTGAATCCCGCACTATCATCGCCTATGGCCAAGGGCGCCCGGCGACCGCATCCGCCCCCGCGAAGCGGTCGACCGGGCGCCGACAGGGAGGATTCGACGATGAAGTTGATGCTGACCGAAAGAGCGCTGCATCCGCAGGCCGAGCCCGTCGCCGACGGTTTTAAAAAAGGCAGCATGAACCGGCGCGAATATCTCGCCACCATGGCAGCACTTGGCGTCAGCGTCGCCGGCGCGCTGGCGCTGGTCGGTCTCGCGCCTTCCCCGGCCAGGGCGCAGGAGCCGAAGCGCGGCGGCGTCTTGCGCGTCGCCATGAACGTCAAGGGCTGGAAGGACCCGCGCACCTTCGACGGCGTCGAAATGTCCAATGTTGCCCGCCAGTGCAACGAGTATCTGGTACGCTGGAACCGCGACTTCACCTTCGAGCCGTGGCTGCTCGAGAGTTGGGAGACCAGCGACGACGCCCGCGTGCTGACGCTGCACGTCCGCAAGGGCATCACCTGGTCGAACGGCGACACTTTCAACGTCGACGACGTCGTCCACAACCTGACGCGCTGGTGCGATGCGAGCGTTGCCGGCAATTCGGTCGCCGAGCGGATGGGGGCGCTGGTCGACGCCGCCACCAAGAAGCCGATCGACGGCGGCATCGAGCGTGTCGACGACTTTACCGTCCGGCTCAATCTGCCGAAGCCCGACATTTCGCTGATTGCCGGCATGACCGACTATCCGGCGCTGATCATGCACCGCAGCTACGACGGCGACGGCGATCCGCTGAAGGCCTTGGCGATCACCACTGGACCTTGCGAACTGGTGGCATGGGACGCCGAGGTCGGCGCCGAGGTCCGCCGCAAGGACAAGCCGTGGTGGAAGGGCGATTTCTGGCTCGACGGCATCCAATGGGTCGACTACGGCTCCGATCCCAATGCGATGTTTTCGGCCTTCGAATCGGGCGAGATCGACACCAACCACGAAACCGCCGCCGATACCGTCTCGCAGACCGACGCCATGGGTCTGAGCAATTCCGAGCTTGCCACCGGCTCGACCATCGTCGCGCGCTTCAACGTCGGCAATCCGCCCTATGACGACATCAGGGTGCGGCGCGCCGCCCAGCTCTCCGTCGACAATGCCGCAATCCTGAAGATCGGCATGGACGACCGCGGCAAGCCGGCCGAGAACCATCATGTCGGCCCGATGCATGCCGAATACGCCGATATCGGCCCGTCCGTCCGCAATGTCGACGAAGCCAAGTCGCTGCTTGCCGAGGCCGGCAAGTCCGATCACGAATACGAGCTCATCTCTGTCGATGTCGACTGGCAGAAGAACACCGGCGACGCCATCGCCGCGCAGATGCGCGACGCCGGGCTGAAGGTCAAACGGACCGTGCTGCCGGCGGCGACGTTCTGGAACGACTGGAGCAAATATCCTTTCTCCTGCACCGAGTGGCTCGGCCGGCCGCTGGGCGTCCAGGTGCTGGCGCTGGCCTACAGATCGGGCGCTGCCTGGAACGAGACCGCCTACGCCAATCCGGAGTTCGACGCCTTGCTCGACAAGGCGCTGGCCACACCCGACGCCAGCGCGCGCAAGGAGATCATGGCCAAGATCGAGCGGAATCTGCGCGATTCCGGCATCATCATCCAGCCCTACTGGCGCTCGGTCTACCGGACGTTCCGCAAGGGCGTGCACGGCTGCGAGCAGCATCAGTCTCTGGAGCAGCATTTCGAAAAGGTCTGGCTCGAGGCGTGATCCTCGTTGCGGGGCACAGGGGCAATCGTTTCAGGTTTGCGCTGCCCTCATCGCCCTGCCGGGCACTTCTCCCCGTATAGTGACGGGGAGAAGGGGCTGGCCTCAATGCCGGTGCCCTTCCAGTAACGCTGGTGATTGAATGAAACCATTAATGAAAGCGCCCCTCTCCCCGTTCTACGGGGAGAGGATGCCGGCAGGCAGGTGAGGGGCAGCGCCGACATCAACAGTCGATCACCCCACACGCTTGGGCGCTGTGATTTGTCTGAGGTGATTGCCAGGATCCTTAGCCGGCGACGCCAGGCCTTGAAATCTCCTGCCCAAGCCGCACCGTCTCCCGCACCAACAACAGGTCGTCGCGCCGGGTGCGGTGGTTGTTGATCGCTACCCTGAGGCAATGCTGGCCGTGCACCGTCGTATCCGAAAGGGCGGCGATGCCGTCTTCCTGCAGCCGCAGCATGATCTCGGTGTTGAGCGCCTTCTGCCGCTCTCCCGTCAGCCCGTCGCCACGGTAGCGGAAACAGACGATGTTGATGCTCAGTGGCGCGACCCGTTCCAGCAGCGGTTCGGCGGCGATCAGCGTGCCGAAATAATGTCCTTGTGCGATGCTCTGGTCGATCAGGCGGCCGAATTTCTCGATGCCGTGCTGCTTCAGCGCCATCCACACCTTCAGCGCCCTGAAACCGCGTGACGTCTGCAGGCCAAAATCATGCAGCCACTGGCCCGACGCGAGGCCGCGCGGCGTCGATTCCAGATATTCCGGCGTCACCGCGAAGGGTTTGCGATGCGCTGAAGCATCCCTGACTAGGATCAGGACCTATTAATTTGGCATTCAGCAGTCGATTGCAACGGGCCGCCAGCCATCGCTCAAGCGATGGACCAGAAGCCCTTGTGTGAGCTCCTGCTCGCCAGGAGGAGTTAGGCTGCGACTTCCCGGATCGCTCGCGCAAAGACGGGCAAAGAGCGCTCCACCATGCCGTCGTTTGCAGTCAAACTGATCCGCAGACGTCCAGGCAATTGGGCGACGCTGCCGGGCAGCACCCAGACACCGTCACTTGCGAGGCGTGCCGCGAAGGCCATGTCGTCCGGTATTGGGGAGCGTGGAATGAGATAGAAGGTACCTTCAGGCACCGGCAGGTCGTATCCCGCTGCCCTCAAGCCTTCGACCATGCGATCGCGGCGCCGCGCAAGGGCTGCGACATCTATGCTGAGCTTCTCGAGATCAGGCAGTGCCCGCTGCAGGGTACGGCCGGCGAAAGCCCAACCGTGCGAAACCTGCGCTATGTCGACAGCCTCGCGCAACAGTATGCGATCGGCCTCGGGCATGTCCGCCCCGAGTGCGAGCCAGCCCAGGCGCTCGCCGGGCGCGAGCAAGGTCTTGCCGAAGGAATAGGCGATCAGCGTGTGCGGATAGCTCTCGGCCGGACTGATATGCGCATGGCCGTCAAACACCAGTCGCGCATAGGGCTCGTCGGCAAGGAGATAAATCACCTTGCCAAATCTTTCGGACGCGGCCGCGAGCTTGTCGGCGAGCGCGTCGAGTTGAGCGCGGGGAAAGATGCGGCCGGTCGGGTTGTGCGGCGTGTTGACCACCACCACGCGGGTGCGCGGGGTGATCGCTGCCTCAATCCTTTCGAGATCGAGGTCATAGGTTCCCGGTGCTAGGTCGACGGCGACGGGTGTCCCTGCCGCGCCGCGAATCTGGGCACCATAGGCGAACCAGCCGGGACGCGGATAGATGACCTCCTCTCCAACCTCGAGCACGGCGAGCAGCGCAGCCGCTATCGCGCCGAACCCTCCCGCGGTGATCGCAATGTCGTCTGGCTTGTAGTTTCGGCTTCGCGCCTGGCTGAGCGAACGGGCCACCGTTTCGCGCGCCAGCGCATCGTACTTTTTATAACCGAACCAGTGAACATCCTGTGGCTCGACGTGGCGGATCAATGCATCGACAAATCCACGCAACGGCGTTTCCTGCGGATTGCCGAACATGAAATCGCAGGCATCGGGCCCCAGGCCGTCGCCCTCCAGGACGTTTCGCGCAAAATCCATGACCGTGCGCATTTCCTCTGTGACGGCGAGCATCCGGCTGGACACGGTGGCGATTGGCACGACGCACTCCCCCTGCTGCAGGCGGGGCATGTCGAGCGTTTCTTCGAAAGCCATGCCAAAGGATTTTGGCGTCGCGTCCATGGTGGTTTCTCCCTCTCCTGCTACTCGGCCGGGAACTGGCCGCTGGGTGTCGACTGCGAAAGAGCCATTTCCTCCGCGTCCATCTCGGCTTCGATGCCGTCGAACAGCGGCGTCGTCATGTAGCGTTCGCCGGTGTCGGGAAGCATGCACAGGATCACCGAGCCGGGTGCAGCTTTTTCGGCGATCTGGCGTGCCACGGCAAAGGTCGCTCCGCCGGAGATGCCGGTGAAAATCCCTTCCTTTTGCGCCAGCGCCTTGGCCCATTTGATGCCTTCGGCCCCGGCAATCGGCACGACCTCGTCATAGAGGCTGGCGTCGACCGCCTCCTGCAGGACGTTGGGAATGAAATCCGGCGTCCAGCCCTGGATCGGGTGCGGCTCGAAGGCCGGATGGCTGGCGGCGGGTGCGCCGTCGGCGCCGCGCTCCTGCGCCTTGCCGCTGCCGATGAGCTGGGCATTGGCGGGTTCGGCCAGCACGATCCGGATCTCGGGACGCTCGCGGCGCAGCACGCGCCCGACACCGACGACGGTGCCGCCGGTTCCGTAGCCGGTGACGAAGCAGTCGAGCCGCGATGCGGCGAAGTCGTTGATGATCTCGCGCGCCGTCGTCGCCTCGTGAATGGCGGCATTGGCCTTGGTCTCGAACTGGCGGGCCAGGAACCAGCCATTGGCCTTGGCGAGCTCGACCGCCTTGTTGTACATGCCAAAACCCTTCTGGGCACGCGGCGTCAGCACCACCTTGGCGCCCAGCATGCGCATCAGCTTGCGCCGCTCGATGGAGAAACTGTCGGCCATCGTCACCACCAGCGGATAGCCTTTTTGCGCGCAGACCATGGCCAGACCGATGCCGGTGTTGCCGCTGGTCGCCTCGACGACGGTCTGGCCCGGTTTCAGGGCGCCGCTGCGCTCGCCCTCCTCGATGATGTTGAGCGCCAGCCGGTCCTTCACCGACGCTGCCGGATTGAAGAACTCGGCCTTCACATAGATCGTCACATGATCGGGGCCGAGATTGTTGATCCTGATCACCGGCGTATCGCCGACCGTGTCGATAATGCTGTCGAACAGGCGGCCGCGACCGGCCGTGGTCCTGATTTTCCGTTGCTGCAACATGTCTGCTCTCCCCTTTTTGTTGTCGTCACGAGGTGTTCGTTGTCACGAGCCGGTTACAAACCGGCGGCTTGGGCGGCGAGGTTTCGAGACCTTGCCGCGATACGGTCCGTTGCCGTCAACGCGGCCCGGAAAGCTGGCAATGCGGGCAACCGGCGCGGAAAATTCGTTGCCGGATGCCCTCGATCGCTTTCGATGGTAAAACAGAGGACAACTGGCCAGCGTGGGAGCAAGCGTGGAAACGCACGTGGAATCCGCTCGATCGAGCCTGGACGGCGCAGCGGCCGGGCTGTCCGTGCGGCTGCTCGGGCCGCTGACGGTCATCGGTGACGGCGCCACCGTGCAACTGCCGGCATCGCGCAAGCTGCGCGCGCTCTTCGCCTATCTGGCGCTCGCGCCGCATGCCGTCGGCCGCAGCCGTCTGTGCGAGCTTTTGTGGGATGTGCCGAACGATCCGCGCGGCGAGCTTCGCTGGTGCCTCAGCAAGCTCAGGGGCATTCTTGACGAACCGGATCGCCACAGGATCGAAACATCAGGCGACACGGTCGCGCTCGATCTGAAGGGCGTTTCCGTCGACGCCTTCGATGTCGCCTCGGCCGCCGCCACGGGCATCGAGACGCTCGATCTTGAGCGGCTGCAGGCCCTGTCCAGACTATTCGTCGGCGACTTCCTCGACGGGCTGGAGATCGACCGCAGCCCGCATTTCAACAGCTGGCTGATCGCGCAACGCCGCCGCTTCAGCTCGTGGCACGCCGCCATTCTGGAACAGCTGGTCAGCAAGCTGCCGGCGGATGCCGACGAAATGTCCGCGCATCTGGAGACATGGCTGGAACTCAATCCGTTCGACGAGCGCGCGCACGTGGCTCTTCTGACAAGCCTGGCGCGACGCGGGCAGATCGCCGCCTGCGAGGACCATCTTGCCTCGGCGGCGCAGCTGTTTGCTTCGGAGGATCTGGATTTCGGACGCGTTCGTGAGGCATGGCGGTCGATCCGCAGCGAACGACCTGCCGCGACGCTCCGGGCGCAGCCGGCGCTGTTGCCGGCAGCCGCGCAAGCGTCAATTGTGCTTCCCCATGCCGATACTGCTACGTCAAAGGCCTCGCTCGCGGTGATGCCGTTTGTCGAGGAAGCCGGGATCGGCGGCCCTCGCGGCGGCCCCTCTCGCGGTGGATTGGCCGACGGCCTGAGCCACGACATCATCACCCGTTTGGCCAAGCTCAGGGATTTCTTCGTCATCGCCCGCGGCTCGGTCTTTGCGCTGGCCGAAAAGAACATCGCGCCGGAAGATGCCGGCCGGCGACTCAACGTCGACTACGTCGCCACCGGGACGGTGCGCAGCCAGGCTGGCCGTGTCGCCGTCAGCGTCGAACTTGTCGAGGTGCGCACGGCCAGGATCGTCTGGGCCGAGACCTTCGAACGCAGGCCCGACGACATCTTTGCCGTCCTCGACGACATCGGCGACAGCATCGTCTCGTCGATCTCCGCCGAGATCGAGATGGTCGAGCGCAACCGCGCCATGCTGAAAGCGCCCAGCTCGCTGAATGCCTGGGAGGCCTACCATCGCGGCCTCTGGCACATGTATCGCTTCACCCGCACGGAAAACGAGCAGGCCCGGCATTTCTTCGACATGGCCCTGAAGCTCGATCCGACCTTCGCCCGCGCCTATGCCGGCCTGTCCTTCACCCATTGGCAGAACGCCTTTCAGCGCTGGGGAGACCGCGACCAGGAAAGCGCGCTCGCCTTCGAGACTGCCGGCCAAAGCCTTCTGGTCGACGATCACAATCCGGCCGCGCACTGGGCCATGGGCCGGGCGCTGTGGTTGCGCGGAGAGCAGGACGGCTCGCTCATCGAGCTGGAACGGGCGGTGGACCTCAGCCCGAACTTCGCGCTCGGTCATTACGCGCTTTCGTTTGTCCACTCGCAGTCGGGTGATCCGAACGCGGCGATCGGTTCATCCGATCACTCGCGCCATCTCAGTCCGTTCGATCCGCTGCTGTTCGGCATGCTCGGCGCCAGGGCGATGGCGCATGTCCGCCTCGGGCAGTTCGACGAGGCCGCCGAATGGGCGCTGAAGGCCGCCGCCCGTCCCAACGCGCATGCCATCATCCTGGCGATCGCGGCGCACTGCCTTGCGCTGGCGGGGCGGCTTGACGAGGCCCGCACTTTCGCGGCCGCCATCCGCAAGACGCTGCCGAACTACTGCGCCGACGATTTCATCGGCACCTTCCGCTTCGAGCCGGACGCCGAGGCCATGTTCCGGCAGGGCGCCAGGCGGATTGGGCTGGGGTGAACCAACCCACGCGGCCCTGACTCGGCCTAGGTAGCGTTTGGTCCTGCTCCGCTGGAGCACTGCCGCAAGGCAACGGCATGGATCCTAGGGTCTGCGCCGCGTCGCTTCGCTCCTTGCTTCGCCCTAGGATGACGAAGTCGTGGTGGTTTATGCCAATCGCCAGCGTTGGAGATTTGTCTGCCCGACTGGCCGGCAGCGAAGGTCCACAGCACTTTCAGCGGCGAATCTCAGTGGCAATCGCAAACCTCCAGGATTAGCCGAAACACCCCTCCCTTCGTCATCCCAGGGCGGAGCAGGAGCGAAGCGACGTCGCGGAGACCCTGGGATCCATGCCGTTACATCAGAGCGTCACGACGGTGCAGAACCTTTTATGGCGGAGCGAGGCGCCCCCCTCTGTCCTGCCGGACATCTCCCCCACAAGGGGGGAGATTGGCAGCTTGGGCGCACCGCTCGCTCCTGCAACGGTGGCGGTTCGCGAAGGCGGTGATGACGGCCGATCTCCCCCCAAGTGGGGGAGATGTCCGGCAGGACAGAGGGGGGCGCGAAGGATCACTACAGATCAGCATTTATCCTGAGCCGCTGCATTCTCGCGCTTCTCTCAGCTGGCTTGCCGCAATTATATGCCGAGCATCGACTTGGCTTGGTTGAGCGCAGCCTCCGATCCTGCATGATCGCCGGCGGCGTGCAATTTCTCGCCCTGGGCGCGCAGTTCCTTGACTTTGGTCTTGTCCGCCTCGGCGATGGTCGCGGTCGGCAATGCCGCGTCGATCTTGGCCATGATGGTCGGGCATGAATTCGCAAAGGCTGTCGCAGGAATGACCGCCAGGAAAACCGCAAGCGAAATTGATCGTAACATGGACGTTTCTCCCTTGCCGGAACGCGCAATTTCGCCGACCGGCGCAGGAATGGTACAGCCAATGCCCGAACCTGCCAATCGCGATGATGCCGCTGGGTTGAGACACGCTGCCGTCGGCCGGGCTTTTCTCCTAGTGTCTGAACCTCGCCGCGGCTGGTCGCCACCAATCGTCACGTCCGAAGCCGACGCCACGTTCGCGGCAATCGTCAGATCGCCGCAAAATCCTTCGACCAGAGCGGATCAGGTGGGCTGAACGGATTTGACATTGCCTTCGGTATCGACAAGGCAGCTTGTCTTCTTGCCGCTGGCATCGAGTTCGACCCGATAGGTTGTGGAATCGATCTTGCTCGACGAAACCGGAAGTATTTTGCTGCTGTCGGCACCGCTCGCCTTGGCGGCTGCGTCGGCGCAAAGCAGCTGAAGGTCGGCCGGGGCCGTCTCGACCTGGGTCCTGGACATCTGGTCCTGAGGCGGCGGCGGCGGCGGCGTGCTGACGCAAGCGCTCAAGGCCCCCGCCAGGAATCCAATTGCTGTTGCCCGGATCGAAGTTCTCACTGCAGGTTTTGCCGACATTGCTTGTCCCTCTCCGAATGCCGCTTCACACACCCCGGCTTCACACACCCCGGCTTCAAACACCCCGGCTTCAAACACCCTTGTAAAGTGCCGCCCCCTGCATGAGAACGATGACCTTGGCCCCAACCTTGACGCGTGATGCCAGGTCGGTGATGTCGTCGTTCCGCATCCGGATACAGCCTGATGACACGTCGAGCCCGATCGTCCACGGCTCCGGCGTGCCGTGTATCCGGTAGATCGTGTCCTGGTCGCGCTCATACAGATAGAGCGCCCTGGCGCCGAGCGGGTTGTCGGGCCCTCCCGGCATGCCTCCCGCATGTTTGACAGCATTCGGATCGCGAGCGACCATTTCGGCTGGCGGCGTCCAGGTCGGCCATTCCGCCATGCGGCCGACGCGCACGATTCCGGCCCATCCAAAGCCTTCCCGGCCGACGCCGATACCGTAACGCATGGCGCGCTGACCCGGCTGCACAAGGTAGAGAAAATGCTGGTTGCCGTCGATGATGATCGTACCGGGCGCTTCCGCGGTGCGGAACTTGACCATCTGCGGGCGAAACGCCTCTGGCACCTGATTATGCGCGGCATAGTATTTGCGCGCCTTGGCGCGGTCATAGTCCACCCATTTGCGGGTTTTCGGATCGAAAACCTGGGTTCCGGCAGCCAGCGCCGCCACCGCGACAAGACCGAGCGCTACCGCGACAATTGCCGTCAGGGAGCGCCGCTGGAGAGCGGTGCGTCCCGCGATCGTCAGCTTTCCGGTCATGGATTTGCCCACCCTTGCACCCGAGCGCCCTGCGCGGCGACCCATTGTTTGGCGTACTCGTAAGGATCCTGGCGCTCCACCTGGAGCGCATAACTCATCTTGGTGGCGTCCTCGGGCTTGAGGGCGACCCGTTCCAGGAACGCGACCACCTCAGGATATTTCTTGCGCAGCGAGGTGGCGTAAGCGATGTGGAAATGTGCCGTATCCCATGACACCGGCGCGCTGGACTTCGCGACCCAGAGCGGGTCCTCGGAAGGCAGCACGATCTTCCACTTTGCCGGGTCAAAACGCGGCTCGGTAAGCCGGACAATTTCGTGCAGTTCAAACACGTGATGCGGTGCATAGCACGCAAACACCATCGGTTGAGCTGTGGCGACAGCGGCATCGACAGCGGCCATTCCGACATCCTCCGGCGTCTCCAGCAATGTCATTGTCTCGGCGTAGCCATAGCTGTTGGCGCGGACACGCTCGATAGCCGTCGAGGACCAACCCTCGGCGCCAATCCAGAGTTCTCCGCGTCCGTCCCGATCAGTGTCCAACGCGGCGGTTTTGCGCGGGTCGGTGAGATCCGAAATGTCGCGAATGCCAAATTTGTCGGTCGTTTCGCGGGTAGCGCATATGCCTTGCCATGCCGGCACACCGATGGGACTGATGGCTACCGTGCCGGCGCCGTCGACATACTTCTTCACCAGATTGTCCAGGTTGGGCAGCCAGATTTCGGGATGAATATCCACCTCGCCCGAATCGAGGCCGGCAAAGGCAATAAGCGTCCCCATCTCGCGCACATCGGCATCGAGCCCGAAATGTTGCTTCAGGCTGACCTTGAGAATGTTTGCCGTCGCCTGGCCCGACGGCCAGTTCGGCATCGCAATGACGAGATCAGCCGCGTGGACCGGGATGTTTACCGCCAGCATCAATGCCGCAAGCGACATTCTCCGCAGGCACTGCCGCAATCGGTTGTGCATTTCTTTCCCCTCGCTTCGGTGCTGAAATGAACCGGGACGGGAACAAATTGTCTCGGCAAGCACCGGGTTGTGACAGCAGCCCAATGGTCTGACGGCAACTGCTGAAGGTGCAGCAGTGCATTCGCCAAGGAGAGCGCCGTCACAGCCGCGCCTGCACGCTACCCGATGACATTCCGTATGGGAAGATGCTGACAACGCGGCCGCCAGGCGCCGACTGGGCCGATGATCTCATTGGTCACTTTCCGCTCCGAGAAGGCGCCGCCAAGCGGATTGGATTGAAGTGTGATCTTTCAGCATGGAGACTCGCTCTCGCAAACGGAGAAACTGCTCCACCGCGCCAATGCCGCAGTGTGGGCGCCGATTTCTATCGCTACTTTAGCTGGCTGCGAATTTGCAACCTGTTGAAGAAGGCGCCCGCTACCGCGGAAATTGCGACACTTGGAATAGCAGCGACAGCAAGCACGCCGGTTAAGTCGGTGTAATGCTCCCACGCATTGGGTGGGGGCAGAGGAGAAGTGAGCGCCATTCCTCCCCACAAAAGAACATTCAGGAAAACACAACCGGCAAAACCGATCATCCATGCCAGGTTGGTGCGAGGTCGGAGGGAATAAAGCGAAACAAAGACACCGAGAACGAGCAGTCCCGGACCATGAATTGCGACGAAGGCCAGCCCGAAATCTCGCAGTGCAAGATTTCCGTTCCAAGGCCGAACCAGCATGAGCGCCAGCAAAGCACTTGGGACTGCAACCATCAGGATGCTGAGCAAGCCGTTGAGAAGGACATGTTGTTTCAATCGAGCCACGCTCCCGTAACGACTGGCATCTTGACATCAGTCCAAGAAAAAAAGCCCGGCAAAAACCGGGCTTTTTTCTTGGGGTCTCTGAACCTTATAAAAGGTCCGAAACGGGAATTTGGTGCCCAGAAGAGGACTCGAATAGCCTTCGCACTAGCCCTTGATTATGTTAGATATTTCCTTCGGTCATTTGGAGCTTGTGTAGCAGTCACGTATAGCATTAGCGATGCCCTGACAATCAGCAAAACGTCGGGAATCGATAGCATACTAGAACATGCACGCCTCCACATCTTGCGCACCAAACGCGCTGCCAGCGGCACTGGTATGACCGTGCCGGTCGACGTGCAGGTGATGATCGCGCCCGGCAAGGTCAACATGCACATCGTCGGCCTCGGCGACAAGGCGGTGGCCGAAAGCCGTGAGCGGGTGCAGGCTGCGCTGCTTGCGTCGGGCCTGTCGATGCCGTCGAAGAAGGTTACGGTCAATCTGGCGCCCGCCGACCTGCCCAAGGAAGGCAGCCATTACGATTTGCCGATCGCACTAGGCCTGATGGCGGCGCTTGGCGCCATTCCAGGCGACATGCTGGCCGGCTATGTCGTGCTTGGCGAGCTGTCGCTCGACGGCACCATTGCCGCGGTGGCCGGCGCGCTGCCGGCGGCGATCGGCGCCAATGCCGAAGGCAAGGGCCTGATCTGCCCTTTCGCCTGCGGCCCGGAAGCGGCATGGGCCGGCAAGGATTTCGACATCCTGGCGCCGCGCAGCCTGATCGCCATCGCCAATCATTTTCGCGGCACGCAGGTGCTGTCGCGGCCGGAGGCCGGCATCCATGCCTCGGCGCGCGACCTGCCGGATCTTGCCGACATCAAGGGCCAGGAGACCGCCAAGCGGGCACTCGAAGTGGCGGCCGGCGGCCATAACATGCTGATGTTGTGCTACATTAATCCACTCATTTCGGGCCGTGGATTCTGCAGTCTACTGGACTGTCTTGAATGGCCGGAGTCGACCCTTTGCGGAAGTTCATTCGCCCTCGGACGAATTCACGCCCATGGCCCTTCTCGGACCTTGCCGCGGAGATGTTGACGGGCAAGTTCCGGTCGTTCAATGCCCATCGTCGCACGACACTGTGTATGTCTCAGGGGCCCACGCTTTCCCCATTCCGAGAATAAAGCCCGGCACGACAGCCGGGCTTTTTTCTGCACGAGATCAATAGCTGCTGAAGCACAGCCTAGCACAAGAATTCTTTGTCCTTGTCGCGTTGCCTGTTCATCGACAGCCGGATCAGTTGCCGCTCATTTTGGCGATCTCGTCGAGGCCGGCTTTGAAAATGCCGCTGATCACGTTCTTGGCCTCGTCATCCGACTGGCCCTTTGAGTCAAAGCTGCTTTTCCAGTCCACCCTGGTCCCATCTCCTTCTGCCGAGACGCTAATCGTGGCGCGGTAATTCTCGACGGGAAGCGGAGAGTCGATGATGTCATAGGTGTAACTGGTATCCGTCTGCTCGACGAGTTTCTCCTTGATTGTGCCGCCGTCAGTAGTCGTGAGCGTGCGATAGGTCGCGCCACCTTCTTCGCTCTGCTCGCACTTCGATACGGCGGGATGCCAGGTCTGAATAGCGCAGAAGTCGCCGATCTTCTGCCAGACTGTATCCGGTTTGCCCGCCACAGTGGCGAAGCTGGCGACTTCCAGCGCGGCGGCCGATCCGACCAGAAGACCCATTGCCGCAATGGTGGAAACCAAGGTTCTTGGAGTTCTTGTTGTCATCTGCGGGTTCCTCCCTACGATAGCCCCACCACCATCTATTTTCTCATGAATGTCGGCTTCCCGATAGAGACGCATGCCCGACTACAACGATGGCCGCGAAGGTCGGGATGTGAGCGCACCTTGCTCCTTCCAACAGCCTCCCCCGTACGGCAAGTTTCCACCCGTTGCCGTCGTTTAGTGTTCTCTAATGTCTGGCGTCCTACTCGCTGACATTGTGGCAAATTAAACGGCGCGTCATGGTCATTGGGCTCCTCGATAGCCCATCGGCACGACATTCAATCTGCACGCTCGCATCCAAGCCGGTGGATTGCCAAGTCGCGATTGAGAAATGGATCGCGTAAGCGGCGAATCGAGTAATAAGCTGGAGGTGTCCCCCTTTCCCAATTCCTTCCATCCTGATTGAACATGACTAAAGCCAAGAGATTCCTCCCGCTAGTATTGGTAGCGCTTGTGATTTTGATTGCGCCTGATGCAGGGGCGATCGAGCTTTCAATAGAAAGGGGCAATGCCACCTCGAAGATCCTAGTTACGGGACCTCTCGAGCGTGGTGATGCGGAGCGATTCAAGAACTATTGGGAGAAGAACGCCTACGACTCGTGGCACTTCATTGTTTCCCTTGACAGTCCGGGCGGCAACCTTTTGGACGGGCTAGAAATCGGGCGTTCCTCCGCAAAGTCCGGGCGGGCACAGAAGTGCAACGCTATACACCCTCCGTTCCAGGTCGCTATGCAGAAGGAATACCGGGCGCAGAATGCTACTCAGCTTGCGCGCTTGCGTTCATGGGCGGTGTTGAACGTGATATTCCCGAAGGCGGAACGATCGGTTTCCATCAATTCTATGGGGGTGTCGGCTCGTCGACCGATGAGGCGATGAAGCTCACCCAGCAGATCGCCGCTCTGATTGCAGGCTATCTCCGCGAGATGGGAGCGAAGCCGGAGCTGTTCGAAATAATGTCGGGAACCTCGCCTGGCACGATGTTTGTTCCAACACGCGACGAGATTGCGGCGTGAACATCGTTCCACAGCTTGGATTTCACGACTTCCGACTCATGCCGAAAGATGGGCTGATCGTTGCTACGGCAACAGACGAACGAAATCCGGGCCTGCTTGAGAAGGTCTACGAAATCGAAACGCTGTGCTGGAAGCGGTTACCCATCATCAACCTGTACGCCGCCAGTGATCAACACGGACTGGCACCGTAATCTGCGTAGCCGGCTTCTCGACGATCACAAGCGCATCATCTGGCGCCGTGCGCTGTGGCCGCTTGGCTTCCGACCAACGGCGCGTTGAGCCACATCCGTTTCCTCTTGCGTCGCTAGGATCACCGGTATCGCCTTTCTCGTGGTTCGAATACCTCTTTAGATTTGCTGTAGGACAGGCTCGACGCGTGCGTCACATCGCATTTCTTGGAATGCTGTCCCGAATATGTGACAGAATGCGACTTTCGGCAGCGGGAATGCGAAGATGCGTGCTAATGGCTTAGCGACCTTTTTAATTGTGATGCTTTCGTCGCCGCACGCCAAATGCGAAGCGTTGTTTTCATACTTTTCACAGCTAGGCTTGCGCATGCCAAACTTCATTGCGGTTCCTCCCACCCCTACATAACGTGATACAAATTCTTGTGTCGAGCTTTAGGTGCCTTCGCTGCCGCGCTCACGCGCGGCGACGGCACGCGGCAAGCTCGCAGGTGCGAATTACGACCGGCAAAAAGATTCTAGTAGAGGTTTGCTTCTTCTTTCGTTATAGTTGCTTAACTTTCGGGGCTCTTGAGGGAGGGGGTTCATGAAGATTGCGTTCGCTTGTCTTGTTGTTGCGCTATTTCTTTCAAACAACACTCTCGCCGAGAATGCTAGCTTTGGCGCGATGGGGTTCGAACTGAAATCCGCCGAGTTAAGGCTGGTTTCGCGGAATGTTCAGGAGCTTGCGATCGACGTTTACGGTCGGTCCTTGCTCACCGGCCACAAGCTTAACGCCGGCCGAACGATCACTGCCCAATCCAACCCAATATGAACTTCAATGGTCATGGGTTCGCAACGATCCCAGTGATGAATTTTCCATATGGGAGCCTGAGGTGCCTTTTTTCGAACCGATCAAATTCGAAGGAAAAGGGAATTTGGTATCAGCTCGACCCGTCGCTGATTTCCCAATGCAATTTAGGTGGTGGCGGGAGTGGGAGCCAATATTCGATCGCCAGATCGATTTGGTGCGCCAGGACATCGCGCGGGCAAAAGCTGAGGACAAATTTGTTCTTTATCTGAGCTGTCCGATATCGCCACGCGGCGGAAGCCATTCTCTGACTAACGTTGCGGTAGCGCGCTTCACCGAACGGCACCTCATTGCGGAGTGGGGCCAGCGCTTCTGGTTTTTGAATCCGGCGCAGTACCAACTTGAGTCGAAGGAAGGCACCGGACTGATTTTTGCCCATGCGAAGGCGCTTGGCTTGTCCGTCAAAGACCTCGCCAAGCTGCCGCCTCCGAGTGGCGGCGACTATATGCGTATGTGGACCAAGGTTCTGGTCGAGGACGATGATCTGCCTTTCACAAGGGCCGAGGACCGCGGAAAATTTAAGAACTGCGGCCGCAACTTCGACGCTTATTACTTTATCGGCGCCGCCGATATGCGCCGGTACTTTACGTCAGACGGAACGACGAATATTTCCGCCGCGATCGAAGAGAATTTCGTCCGTCAGTATGGCACCGATCCAGACTTCGCGGACGAATTTTCCATTGACGGAATAAATTGGGGTCAACAACCGCCTGCAAAGAATGCCCAGCAACTCAGGTTCGAATGGGAGCGCAGGAGGAAGGATTTCTTTCGTTATTATTCCTTACGCGCCGGTGTTTTTGCGAGCAAAGGCTCGCATGACGAATGGAATATCTTGCGTCACCTGAACGAAAAAAGGATGACGAGCATGCCCGGATCTGTGGGTGACCGGATAGCTGCCTTCTACGACGGTCGCCAAGTCGATCTGGGATCAATGATCGCCAGCGTACCGAAAGGTTATGAACTCTGAGGCGTTGAGGGCGGAATGAGTGTCACCGCGTCCGAAAGCATCATTTTGCGCCGATGGCGGTGGAGACTGGTGCAATGATCTGCAACTTGGATCATTTGAGTTTGATCTCTGGCGGTCATTGCCTTCAGTTCATCTCTTGGAATTGTGTTCGGAAGCTGGTGGCAGGCCTGGCTTGGCTGACATCCGTAGCATTGAAAGAAAGCAATACGGAGGGGTACATGAGCAGCGACGTTTACGATCTCAAGTGGGGCCAGGAGCTGGCCAAAAGAATCAGCGATCAGATCAAAACCGAGATCGGAAGGATCAGAGCACATCCGCCCCTTATTCCCATTGTACCGGGTGGCTCACGGTATGAAGATGTCATCCAGAGTTATGCGGTAGACTTGGGGCCACCCTTTAGCATCAGGCCGAACAAGAAGCTTGCGCCTATCAAGATCGCATCGCGATTTGTGCTAGCACAGCAACAGTTTGCAGATGAACTGCTTGCGAGCCGGCTTGCTCTTCGCCCCGCCAGCGATCTGGCGTTTGCCGAAGATGCTGTTTTGTTGCACGGCGCTGCCGCGGCGCCGACTCTCGCGGCTTTGAACATTGACGATGAAAACAGGACTTTGGGCGAGCAACAGGGGCTGTTTGCAGGCGCGCCAAGGTCGCTGCCGCCTGCCAGGGACGTCTTTGACAGCATTCGTCAAGCGCTTGAGGACCTGCAACGAAACCAACAGCATGGACCGTATTGCGTAGTGGTTTCCCCCGATTTGCACCGGGAGGCGATTACGCCATCGGGGACGGGCACAACTCCGAGGATAAACCCGATCCTGCCTCAGATCAGGGAGCACGGCTTTAGATGGAGTGAAGCCGCGCCTCCGAGGACAGGCGTTGCTTTCTCCCTTGGGGCAGGCGCTCTGGATTTGTCGATTCCCTGGGACGCTCACGTTGAGTGCCGGAAGGTGGAAGGCGACGCTACGTTCGTTGTCGTCAAGCAATTTTGCCTGCGGATAAACGATCCCAGGGCTGTCGTACCACTTTCGTAGCGAAGTTTGTTGTGCGCTGCACTGCGCATTGCCCGGAATGAACGTACAGGTCATTTTCACATGCAGTTCGAGCAAGACGGCCTGACGCTCTGGTTCGGCACATCGGATGCTCCAGCACCTGAAGCAACCATTCCGGCCGGCGTTTCGCCCTACATAACCATCGGTGTAAAGCCGCAGGACGCAGGTCACCAGGTGTCTGTCGAGTTCCGTGTGAACGGCGGTCAATTGCAGACGCTATCGGCGGACTGGATCAGGTCGGACTTTGCCGGCTTGGCTCAGTACTTCCGTGCGCAATTTCCCGCGTTTTCAGCCGGAGACAGGATTGAATACACGCCCGTCTGCGTATCGGGCGTCCGAAAGGTCACACCTGACACAATCTCCAACAAGCCCGCTGCATCATTCTCGATCGCCGATGCCCGGGATCTGATTGAGGCGGATGTAAATCGCGGTGCACCCAAAGTGGTGGCGAGGCGAACGGAGCCGCAAGCCGAGAGACATCGACCCGCGCCCGATAGAAGCGTTGGCCGCAAGACTAGCGAGAGCCAGAGTACGGGACCTCAGATGCAAATCGCCAATCGCAAACTGCTCGTCAGCGTCTTCAATGAACAGGAAGCCCGGGAAGCGGTGCTCGGTGGGGGGCGCATCATTGACAGCGAAGACCCTCGCAGTGCGCTCGGGAATATCCGGCCGATGCAGATCATGGCGGTTAGCGATGCGGTCTTGGACTTCAAGCGAGACTTTGATGTTCAACTTAGTACGAACATCGGTGAGGATCAGCTGCTATTTGATCGTTCGCCGACAGGTCGGGCAATCGAGAAATCACCCTACGAGATCGCTGGCAAGGCGTCGCAAGCCGCAATCGGCGTGGCGTGCTCCATGGGTACGAGAGTCCATCCTTGCAGTATCGTCAAGGTCGGGCTTGATGGCATGGAGCTGGACAAGCTGACCGAGGTTCTTTCGGAGGTGGTGACTACGCTTAGAAGAACCGAAAACTACAGCCACACACAGGTCATGGCCGTTCTCTTTGCTCAAGATCTCGCGCTTTGGGAGCAGCGCAAGAGCAACGATGCGGTTCGGCGGGTGTTGGTCGAACTCAGAGAGTTTTTCCCTTCTGGACCAGGTGGCGACTCGTTCGACTTGCGATCCCTCGCTGTCGGCACACTGCGTGACTCCCAAAATCGCGTGCTATTTGGCCAGGCTGAACAGGTATCGCTTGGAAGTCTGGTGCGTGAGGGAATCTTGCCCAGCGGCTCGAATGATGCCCTAGTGGAGCTTAATCCGCTTTTCGATCACAATCAGTTCTTCCCTGGATTGGCTACGGGGAACAAAACAAACAGGGCGGTGATCCAGGCGATGGTCGACGCGACCGCGGATTCCGGTGCACAGGCGATCATGCTGGATACATCAATCCTCATGAAGGTCAGCAACGTATGCCTTGTCGACACATCTGACAGTGAAATGGTGGACCTCAATCGCTTCCGTATCTCCAATGGAATGGTCCAACAGGGGATTCTGCATCTCGACGATATTCGTTTCTTTGTGGACTACTGCCACTATCGCGGCGTCGGGGCTAACGTCGCTGGGTCACTCGAGAGCTACCAGGCGCAGCAACTGTGGGTGCTTGTTCCAGAGCTTGACCAACTTTCAACACGAGGGTCAGCATCTGCTGTTGATGTTAACCCTACCGGTGCCGGGGCCGCGGCCGATACGCGCCAGCATAGGGTCATCAAGCGCAACCTTGTCCGCGGCCTCGCGCCTCCTGAGCATGGAGGCGTGCTTAACTTACCCGCCGCGTGGGTGGACAACGCCGAGGCGCGATCGGCCTGCCAGGAGGCTCGCGAGCTTATAGCCTCCAAGCGGCGCAATTTCGGTTGGCCAGACCTAGAGACGTACTTTGTCAACTCGAGAGGACAACGTGTTGCAAGCATGGACGAGCAAGATCGTTTGAACACTTTTGATGTGTAGGTTCGCCTGGCTCTTGCCAAATAGGAGATCACCGATTGGCGATATCGAGCGTAGCGCCCCTGAGTCAGGCGGGAAGACCACCTTGTTCCTTGCCGCTCGATGACGCGGATCTTTCGCTCGGCAATGCCAATTGGACAAAAGGGCTGCAGGCGATGAGTGACTGGTGCTGGAGCGGTCATCTAAATCCGGCATCATTCCCAAACAACCTAGCCCGGTTTTTTCTCCACACACCTGGCATCTTCGAACAGCAGCTCAACTTCTCGACGTCACTGATCTTCGACGAGCCGTCTTTTCGCAACGGCATTCAAATGTCTGGGTTCCTGAATCGAGTGAGCCGAGAGCTTGCCATAAGCTTGATCGGGCAAACTCGGCGGTGCTGGTACAGCATGACCCACCATGCCGTGCTCGGCCAGCTGACTGCGAAAAAGCACGGTCTCTCCGACTCCAGCTTTGAAGCGAAGTGGGTAAATCTCACTCGTTTCCGGGAAGCGCCAGGTGTTTACACCGAGGTCGAACTCGCGGTGCTTGAGTTCGCCGAAGCTTTCGCAACAAATCCAAAGCAGTTTTCTGACGCCCAGTACACACGGTTGCGGGATGTCCTCGCGAGAGACAACGAGGCTCGATACGTCCGTGAGGGCCTTTGGATGCAGCGCCTGCAAGCAGCCCGGAAGGCTTGGGCAGTCGCCGCGGGAGCCGGGAAGACCCGGGAAGAGGCGGATCGAGCGGCTGCTGAGGCTTCTTCATTCGTGAGCAGCAAGATTCCGGACGACATCGCAGAGGCCAAGCTGAATGCGCAGATTGTGGAGCTGACATTCGTATGCCTGCAGTTTGTAGCGCTTTCGGGGGTATTTACCGCGCTCAACATTCCGGACGAGCCGTTCCTTGCAGACCTTATGCAAAGCTCGCTGCCGCCCCTCCTCATTAAGAAAATCAACTCGCTCTGCGAACTCGGTGATCAGGGCATGTCCCCGCTTGTGCCTGGTGCCATCAATCCCCCGATCAGGGAGATTGCTGCCGGTGGAGTGATTGTTGAGCCGAGTAGACCAGTAGGTCGAAGGATCCCCCTGGAATCTTACGAAACAAGAATGGATCGAGATCCCGACAAGGGGCTGACGGTTGGTGGAGTACAGGTTGGAACATACGGCTGGAACTTTGGATTCCACTTTCCGGGCAATCTGGTTTACTGCCTGATGCTGCATCCTGAGCTGGCGCGGCACGAGCCGCCGTATTCACTGCCTTTGCTTTTCAATGAAGACGAATGGCGCAATGGGGTCCATACAAGCGGCTTTGTCTCGCGTGTGCTCAAGGAACTTGTCTATCAGAAGATCTACAAGATCACCCGGAGCAGGTATGGGCTCGAACATCATACGATGTTCCTGTTCAACAGCTATCTTGACCTGTATGGAGTTGGACGCGAGCCGCGTCCGTCGATGAGCAGCGAGCAGCAGGAGCAAGCGCGAAGAATCGCAATCAGGCGGGCGGAAGAGGCGGCGTTATACATTCAGGACCACAATAATGCTCCCGAGAACGTCTTTGATCCTATGGAACGAGCTGTGTTGAGCTGGGTCGAAGCGTTCCTGACGAAACCGCACGAAGCCTATCGTCTGGAACGTGAAATGCGAGACGAATTGGACAAGGATAACCAGCGGCAGATAGCTGCAGGCACGCGCATTTTGGACCTCTCTCCTGGTCTCGGCCAGCGCGCCGCGCTCGACCGCTTGCTAAATCGGCAGGTGGCGGAATTGTCAATGCTGACGGGTCATATGGATGGATTGGGGCGTGCGCTGACGATTTTGCAGCTCTTTTCAGAGGGACCAGTACAGATTGTGGAAGGAACGATTGACCCTGCCACGCTTGGAATCAAGCCCAAACTCACGAATACTGGCGAAGTGAAGCCGACCGGTTACTTCAATACGAGACCTGGCCTGCTGGACTTTATGCGTGGGGTGGTAGGAGTGACGCCCAAAGCGCTTACAGCCAATGAACTGATGGTAAATCCCAAATTGAATGCTGAGGTTCGCCGTCGGCTAAGTGTCGGAGAACGCAACATCCATGTATCTGCAGCGCTAGCTGAGATGTCTGCCGAGTTTTGAGGCTCGAATCCCGCATGCATTAGGTCTGGTTCAGGATTGCCGTGATCACATGAAAGACACCGTTTCAAGGTTTTTGGCGATCGCTTGGGAGAATATCGATGAATGATCCCAGCGAGGACGAAGCAGCGCTCATCGCTATGTACGATGAAGCCCTGGATGCGTTTAGAAAAGGCGATTTGGAGACGGTGCTGGATCATTGGGAGGATGACGGGGCGTATCTGTGGCCAGCTGTACCTCCTGCAATAGGAAAGCAAGAGATCCGTGCGGCCTATCAGGGATTCTTTCGAAGCTGGACGGCGGAAGAGGTCTTTTACAGGCACGAGCTATCGGTCAGCGGGGATTTGGGTTTCTGTCGATTTGGGACCGAACTGACGCTTCATCCAAAAGCAGGTGGCGTGCCGACACAAATGACGTTGCAGGGGACTCACATATATCGACGCAGTTCGAAGGGCTGGCGCTTCAAGGTGGTTATCGCGATAGAAGTCGCCCGCCCCTAGGCGGTATGGACGGATGCCGCATGAAGCGGTTTGAGGGTTCCTCCGCCGCTATTCATCTGATTCATGGAATGCCAACTGATTGCGGTCGTCCATGGTTTTCGTGCTCAAATGCGAGGCCGATCCGTCGCGGCGGCCTCCATTAGCATCGCGCAGATCGGGGCCAAAGTTGATCTTGCGGTCGGGCTTGAACGTCGTCGGCCGGTGGATGCCTTGTATCCAGAGCTGCTTCGACGTGCCCCGAATGAGCGTTCGTTCGAGCAGCTCGAGCTGAACGGGCGCGAGCGGAACATCTGCGGAAAAGACGTCCCCGACGAGCCCGTCGGCGAGCCAGAGGCGGAGGTTCGTGACCGGTGTATCCTGGGTCACATGGTTGGCCGCAAGGCTTTTTGCACGGCGACAAGGTGGTGCGTGCGATTGACGAGCGGTGGGTCGTCCTTAGCTTCGGCCGCGCCGCATGGCGCGGCAGCCACGCTGGTGGGCATTCGACGGCATAGTGCGCGGCGGTAACGAGCCAGCCCTCGCTGTACCATGACGGCATTGTGGGGATGTCGCGCGCGTCCTTGTATGCCGTCCGTCGCCGCGTTCACGCCAATGTGGTGATCCCAGCGATCGGCCACCGCTTCGATGGCCGCGTTGGTACTAACGCCGTCCGCCACGCGATAGAGGACAACAACCAGCTGCGGGCGAAGATCCAAGATCCTCGATACCAACGTCCTGCGCCACATTTCCCCCGCTCGCCGGCTCCGAGCCGTTATCTGCTTATCCGGAATGCTGCGGGCTAGAATGCTGGTAGATGCGAAACGATTTCTTGCCCCGGAGCCATGTCGTGACAAGAACGATACGACTGCGAGTGCGTTAGGAAATTGGCGACCTCAGAGTTTTTGCTTGCTTATGACAACACGCTAGGCACTAAATGTATTTAGAACGCCGCTCCAATATTCTCGGGGAATGCAGATGCTCCGGTCTGTCCTCTTCGTCTTCGCCATAGTTCTGTCGTCCGCTGCGATGGCGCAGGAAACCCTAACAATCGCGTCCTGGAACATCGCGAATCTCGGGTCTGGGCCGAACGTGGAGCTTCGTGGCCATGCGCGAACAGCAGAACAATACCAGCAAATTGCGGACGCGATCGCCTCGCTCGACGCCGATATCGTCGCTCTGCAGGAGATCGGCAGCATGCCTGGCGCAAGGGCCGTGCTCGGTTCCGATTATGAAATTTGGTTCGAGACACGCTGCGTGGCGAACGCGGCCAAGTGCTCGGCCGATGTTGACGACATTTTCACGGCGATCGCTGTGAGAAAGGAACTCGCGCAAAACGTCGAGGTCTTCCAGATCGACGAACTCGCCATCATGCACAATGACGAATGCGGGGTGTCACGACCCGTACGCGGTGCGGTAGGTGTCAAAGTCAGGCTCGATGGGCGGACCTATTGGATTCCTTCCATCCATCTCAAATCTTCCTGCAATAAGGGTACGACAAACCAAGAGGATGTGAAGGACGATTGCGCTACGCTTTCCAAACAGATCGACATCCTCAAAGCCTGGATCGAGTCACTTCCCGCGGGTGACGCTGTCGTCCTTGCTGGTGACTTCAACCGGCGCTTCCTAGAGGTGCCCGAGCCGCGGCTCGAGGCAATTTCCCCCGCGCCTAAGTTTCTGCCAGCGATAAGCGAGCGGCAGTGCTGGGGTAACTACCGCTTTGACTTCAATCAGCTGAGGGACGAGGCGCGCGCCAATCTCCCTGGTGTGTTTGAAAACGGGCTAAGCCCCAATATTTACACACCCAAGCAGTTCGGGCCCATTGATTATTTTGTGGTCGTCAACGAGGGTGAAGAAATCCCACTTACCAGCGAGATGATCGAACTCGATGATCTCAACAGCTTCGGCAATCCCAACAGCTACCTGCAAGATTGCTCGGGTAAGCCCAAGCCGTTTGGGAACAAGGTACTCACCTTCGGTGAGGCTGATCCGAGCGATCACTGCCCGATCCGGCTCGTAATCGAAGGTGCCGAGTCGCTTTCGATAAATCAGGCAGAATAGCGCGGCTGGGTTACGGCCGCTGGCTATTCACGACCGAAGGGCCCGAATAAGGTTCGACCGCTGCCCTCATGAGCAGCGCTCATCTCTCACTGGATTGTCAAAGGTAAATTTCCGGCAAAAAATAAGGCTTGCTTACTATTTCCAAACGAAATCGGGGCAACTGGCTCCTGCTGAGTCAACGGAAACCAACGCCAGTTCTTCCATGGAGCTTTTCTCGGCGGACGCGGACCGGCCCACGCTGTGAATAACCCATTGAAATATCGTTACAAATTGGCGCGCCCGACAGGAATTGAACCTGTGGCCACTGCCTTCAGAGGGCCCATAACCCCCGCCAAAGTGGCACGTTTCTGCGGTATTGCTATCGGCGAAACCACGGTCGAGAGGTGTTTGTGCCCGTCCCGTTCACAGTTACCGGTTCAATTGAACCGGCGGCTCCTGCCCGAATAAATGGCAGCGACTCTTGTATCGTCGAGAATGGCTACCATCGCCGTGGTCTTCAAACTCAGAGCTTGGCCCCGTTGCCGACGGCGACCATCCGCACCTTGAATCAGCTAGGAGAGGAAACCTCTGTACACCGCAAGCGCGTTCTCTCCCCGCCTCCATGCGATCCTCCCTGAAAGCCGTTTCCGACCTGCGTCGCATTTATCGCACCGATTATGCGATTTGTGGTGCCGTGGTCCGGCGGAAGCAGGCCCGCAAAATCCAGCCATCTGTAGCTCCCGTCCCGATGCTTGAATCGACAACCTTTGGTGCAATAAAACCATTTTCTCGTAGAATTAGAGAACCGCATGTAAGCGATATTGTATTCGTGATTTCTCCATATTTCTCCATCGTATCCGCACTCCACTCTCGGGGAGTCTTGCGTTCTTCCCGTTGTGGTCGATGACAATATTGTCAATGCCAACAATGAACTCTGCAGAGGTTTGAACATTTCGATCTCCCGCCCTCAAGCACTTCGAGTTAGGATGAAGCGGCAATGTGGGTGCTGTACGTGACTATTTGAACAGGGCACTTTTTTACGAAACGATGCATTCACCGTCAGCGGAACACCTGGTCCAGCTCTGTTGCAGATCTGATGACGTGTTTAGAGGGTCGGCTGTCCGGCGCCAACAAACATCAACGCCGCTGCTCCCGGCTTCTGGAAACGTTCCCAAAGACTGCCCACGACTTGCAGGCCCGTCGAAGCGAACTGGGTTGGCTCCGCAATCCTGATTGTTGCCAACAGAAACCACCACCCGAGGAATGTAGTCCCAGCCCTCCATCCGAACGGCTATCGCCGCAAGCGCCACGGGTACACCCAGAATAGAAAACGCCATTCCACCAACGATAACCCTCAAACTGGCTCGCATCGGGGGGCGAAGAATTGGGTTCATGTAAGCCCAGTGTGACATCATCATATTACCCTCCTTGGAAGCTACACAAGCACGCGACCTAGCAGCGTCTGCTAAAGGGCGAATGGGACTGCCATGATGGCCCGTGCCAGATGTTCTATTGCATGGCAGACGGGTCCCGAACTGTGATTGTGGCTGTGTAAGGCGAGGTGTATGATGTCATGCACCGCCCACCAATTTCCATCATCCGCTCTTCCGAATAGGCATACACAGTCGCAATCGCTACTCCGAAAAGTTGCGGTCGAACTTCGATGATGTGACCACTTCGGTTTCGCCAATTCAGGCATCTGTCTGCCGCGCGAACTATGACGATATGGGGACAACCATCACCCCCTGTGCAACTTTGGGCGAACGCGGAATTCGCCGATATCAGGACGTATGCGGCGATGACTGCATACCCTAGAAGGCAAGTTTTCATTTGTTCCGCCCTCCAATAACCTCCGCTGCAGCCCGACGGGTGTTTCAGCCTCAAAAATGAAGCTGACGTCAGTCAAATCGCACCGATCTGATCCTGTTCCGCCAATCGCCTGCGCCGGCAAAACAGTCCTGCAGTTCGCAGGCTATTCTGTTGTTGAGTATTCGCATGCATGGGTTGCCATAGTTCTGTCTCTCACACAGCGAGACAGGGCCTCCGTTGACAAGAACGCGTATGCTCTTTGCATCGATATGCGCTGGTAGTGTAGGCGCATTGGATTCGATGCGCTCACGAACGTTCCCGTCCGCAATCAGCGTGACCGTGCGGGACGGTTGACCAACCGAAGAAGTGGAAAGAAGCGATGCAACCGCAGCGGCAGTAAATGCCGCTGTCCAGCATTTACTACCCATTGTTTTAATGGACATCTAACGCTGCCATCCTCGCTGGAGTGGAATTCGTTATCAGGGTGTCGAATCTCGTCGCGCTATGCCGCAGCACTTTTTCTCGAAAGGCGTAGCTATGACTTGTCTCGAATTAGAGCATAACGCTGAACTCCGATCTCTCGCAATGCGGGAAAAAGGAATTGCGGGATCAGCCTTTGGGATTAGCCGTGCGCGAGAATGCTTCTTGCGATAGGGCGATTCCATTTGTGTGGCGATCACGAGGCGCGCATGGTCCTTGTTCCAGCCAAGATGGGAACAGGGAGACCCTTTCATTGAACCGTCTGCAACGGGGTGGGATTTTGCCGTTGCCGTCGTGGATCAGAACGAGCGTGAAGCGCCACGAGCGGGCATTCCGCTTGAGCAGCACGAATGGCGAGATTGGGTGTGAAAAGCGGACGCAGTTGACAAGGTTCTGACCAAAAAAGACGTCGGCGGGCGGGGACGGCAAATCAGGCGCGCCGGCTGGGCGTGAAAACACCGGTCGCGGCGTTATGCTTGAACACGACTCATCCCCATCCGCCCCCATTGCGAACCTCTTACTGTCTTAAGAAACCTAGCTGGTCCTCCGGTCACCCGCAGATCGCTAGTATCGAACCTTCCGTGAACCTGATTGCTTTCCATTCACCCAGTAGACAACCCGTGTTACGTCTTACGTGGAAGTCACCCTCGACTGTACACGGTATCCGGTTCGATTATGGGTTTCTTAAGGGGCATCATGTCGTGCCGTCGCAGTTGGGCCATGAGCCTTGCAGTATTCCTCCTTTGCTCTCGAGCAGCCTTTGCGGCACAGTTTGACTGCCTCGTGCCTGTTCCGCCCGGCGACGCGATTGGCTCCGTCTTCTTCATTGGCCCAACCGGGGATGGCACCCGGCTGGTCAGTGCCGAGAGAGGGCTGTTCCGGCTCAATGCGGCAGGGAAGCTCGCGCAGGTAGCAAGCGACGAAGAGATCGGCCTCGTCCTTGAAATCGTCGCGGCTGAAAACGGCACCTGGCTAGTCGGAGCCATGAACGGGCTGTTCCGGCTCGATGCGGCAGGGAAGCTCGCGCGGGTAGCACGCCGCGAAGAGACCGTCAGCGTCTCCGAAATCGTCGCGGCTAAAAACGGCACCTGGCTAGTGAGAGCCCAGCGGGGGCTGTTCCGGCTCGATGCGGCAGGCAAGCTCGCGCAGCTAACTAGCGACGAAGAGACCGGCTTCGTCAATGGAATCGTCGCGGCCGAAAACGACACCTGGCTAGTCGGAGCCTTCAGAGGGGTTTTCCGACTCGATGCGGCAGGGAAGCTCACGCAGTTAGCAAACGACGAAGAGACCGGGCGCGTCAGGGAAATCGTCGCGGGTGAAAACGGCACCTGGCTAGTCAGTCCCGAGAGAGGGCTGTTCCGGCTCGATGCGGCAGGGAAGCTCGCGCGGATAGCAAGCGACGAAGAGATCGGCGGCGTCTATGAAATCGTCGCGGCTGAAAACGGCACCCGGCTAGTCGGAGCCACGAAGGGGCTGTTCCGGCTCGATGCGGCAGGGAAGCTCGCGCGGGTAGCACGCGAGGAAGAGACCGGGGGCGTCGGGATCGTCGTGGGTGAAAACGGCTCCTGGCTAGTCATCGCCGAGAGAGGGCTGTTCCGGTTCGATGCGGCAGGCAAGCTCACGCAGTTAGCAAGCGACAAAGAGACCGGAGGTGTCCGTGGAATCGTCACGGCTGAAAACGGCGCCTGGCTAGTCAGTGCCGAGAGAGGGCCGTTCCGGCTCAATGAGCCCGCAGCGGTCACGGCTGATGCGGATATGCGGCTCGATGCCAGGAACGGTGTCCAGCATCTCTTCGAATGGATTGCCCAGCATCCCTGTGCGGCGGTCTTCCCGCAAACTGGGCTATTCGCCGTAGAGTTTGGCAGCGGAGGGGACTGGAAGCCAGCCGTCGTACAGCTGCCCGAACCCGACGGCCCGGACAACAAGGTTCGGGTCCAGCTCCGGCAGCTGATCAAAGGGGCCGATGGAACAGAGATTACGGCGCGCCTCGGATTCCGGCCGACTATCAACGACACTTTTCAGTCGATTGGTGGGTCGGAGGTTGAGGTGAGGGTCGGATGGGGATTTTGGGACTACGTGATCGATTATCTCCGGCAGTACGGCCCCTGGCTGGTTGCCGCGCACACGATAATCTTCGCCGGGATTATGCTTGCAGCCCGGCGGTCACGGTGGGCTTGGGATGTGATAACCGATCCCTGGTGGGGGAAGATCGGGGCGGAGTTCTGGTTCCTGCTCCGGCACGTGCCGCGACTCCAGCGTTGGATGCTGGTGCGCTGGCTCGATAGCCTCCGCCAGAAATACCCATCAGGCGTGTATCTGCCGATGCCGGTCGCCGGTGCGCAGGACGCCAGCATCGAGTCGTCGGAGCTTGTTGGCGCTTTGAAGCCAGGTAAGCGAATCTGGCTGCAGGGGGCGGCCGGCATGGGCAAAACAGAGCTGGTGCGGTGTGCGATAGCAGACTACTGCAACGCCGCGGCTGCGGGCAGCCTGGAGCGAGCCTTTTCCCGATGGGGCTACATTCCGGTGCCAATCGCGCTTCGGGACTTCGCGGCGGTAACAGTACCCAAGCCGCCGGAGGACTGGCTGTTCGACCTTGCAAGGCGGCGCCTAGAGGCCGCAGGGCTCGAAATCCAGGATGTGCGGCTGTTGCGCGGCATCATCACCGCTGGGTATTGGGTTCTTGTGCTCGATGGCGCGAACGAGGTGAACGATGGCGGAGCGATCCAACAGTTTGCGCTGCGCTATCCAACGGTTGGACTAATGATCACGTCGCAAGCAGAGCCGCCGGCTGACGCGGCCAACCTGTTCGAGGTGTGGCGGCTTCCACTGGACATTCACGAGGCGATAGAGCCTCTGCTCAAGTTGTACCTGCCGGATCGGGGCGCTGAGGTCTCTGAGGCCTTGGCGGACTCGCCGATCATCCACGAGATCAGGTCGGGCTACGACGTACGTCTGATCGCGGATTTGATCGAGGCAGGTACTGCGCCCGATGATCTTCCGCGCACCCGCATCGGACTCTACAGCGCGATGCTGGCGGCGGCGCGGACCCCGGACAGATTGGCGTATTCGGTCGCCGAACTGAGCCGGGTTGCGTGGGACTGCTGGGTGGAGGGACATCGTGACCTGGTTCCAGGAGAGAACATCTCGGCGGAGCTGCTGGAACCGCTGCGGCAGCCTGGCGTGCGTATCGTTCGGGCGCGCGGCGGTGACACCTACCAGTTTCGGCATGATCAGATGCGCGGCTTCTTAGCCGGGCGGTGGGCGGCGATAGAGGCAGTGTCGCCGGTCGACCTTTTGACCAAACAGCCCAATATCTGGTTGCTCGGACGCAGCGAACAGCAGGTTGTCTGGGAGTTCTTTGCCGAAATGGTGGGCGCTGACAGAGGTCGTACCGTTCTGGATTGGGCAGCTCAGGAGGCAGAGCGCGCCGAGCTGCAAGTCGCCTTACGCAGAATTCTTGTTCCGGCCTCGTCCTAGCGCCGATGGCGCAACGACCCTGAGATCTGCGTTGTTGATCAACGCATAACCTTGGCAACCGCTTGCTGGAGGGCTTGCAATGCCTGGCAAAAATGCGCCCTCACTACCTTCAAACTGATTGTCCGCTGTAGCGCGGTGAGCGGTCGATGGTAGCTTGACGGTCGAGCGTCCACGTAGGGGACTTAGCTGCCATTTAGCACCGAGAGGGCGGATGGCAGCTATTGCCAGAACCGGACATCACCTCGCGATGCACGGACGATGACCATGAAGGATGCGTTCCGCTAAACTCCTCGGCCCGGGGAACAAGCCCGATCGAGGCGAGCAGCCAGACGGACTTGATGACTGTTAGGTCGAGATTGGGAATGGAGGCGAATGTCTGGCGTCTCCTGCTCAGTATAGAAGGCCAGCCCTTTGCCAGCTTCGCGGATTGTGAAGCACGAAAATCCTCGCGTGCTCTGGCCGCAGCGCGTTGGTCACGAACAGGATGCACGCGCTCTGGGGCGCTATGGCGCAAATCCAGTGTCGACCGTCGTTTGCATTACATCGCTTCCGCCCTTCCCAAACTCAAACTCTTACTCTCTCCCGATGCGACTATGCTGCCACGACCTGTGGCTCCCTGTAACGTTCGCCGCTCGTCATGATAGCCCAGATCATCCGCGCCATCTTGTTGGCGAGCGCAACCGCAGCAATCTTCGTGGTACGACGAGCGAGCAGCTGGACCAACCAGGGCCGCGTTGTTCCATGCCGTTGGGCATAGCGGATGACTGCGAGCGCGCCGACAACAGCGATTGGATCACTACCCGTCGCGCGGATCGGCTGTCGGCTTTGGACCGAGGATGCCGAGCGCCGCGGGAAGCGGCCTCGCCGCTCCCCTCATTTCGCCGTGCTGCCACTCCACAACCTCAGGGGCGACGCCGCTCACGACTCGCCGACGGCATCGTCGAGGACCTGATCACCGCGCTCAGCCGGTTCATCCGTAATCTCGCGCAACTCGTCGTTCGTCTACAAGGGACGGGCGGTGGACGTTCGAGAGATCTACCGCGAACTCGGCATCCGCCACGTGCTCGGCGTTGAGCATTTCACAGCGAGCGAGATTGACGGCCGCCATGAGGACGCATTGTTAAATCGGTCTTTCGATTCATTTAATTCGATCACAACTCCTTCACGCTTCTTGAAATCGCCTGAGTTCAACGCAAGTTCACGCAATCTTCGGATAATTTGAAACTGTCAAAGGTGTTGTAAGTGCCGCCCGCCTGCAGGGATAGTCTTGGCTGGGTTGCCACCATTTGTGATACTTTGCCAAAGTAATCTTTAGATCTATGACGGAAACGAAAATTAAGCCTTTTCAACCACAACTTGGATGATACGTCGTAGTTTGCGGGGACCCCAATCTGGAAGCGCATCGATTTCTTTGAGAAGGATGACATTGAAATTCTTGTAAGCTGCAATCAGGTGGTTGGGATCGATTGAACCGAAGGACCTATTGGGGTTTGAAATTTCGTCACTAAAACTTTCGATAACAACCATTCCACCATTTTTCAAAGATCTCCGCAATCGATCGGCATTGGCGATGGAGGCAATATCCAGGGTTCCATATAGATAAACGATCAAGTCCCACTTGTCGAAACCGTAATCAAATGCTTCATGGGCCTTATGCATCGCGTTGATTTTGACGTGAGCTATATCTGCATTCTTCCGCGCTCTTCTGAGCGCCATTTCGCACATATCAAACCCCGTGACCTCCCAACCTTTCAATGCGAGAAATACTGAATTTCTGCCTTGTCCCATTTCAATGTCTAGAGCCCGGCCCGTTTTGCGACCTTCGACGCTGGATACGAGCAACGCATTTGGTTCCAGCGAAAAGCTCGGAAGTTTGCTCGAATAAATGGCACTGTACATGCTTCGCTGCTTTGCGAGCTTCGCGCTGTTCAGGCACTTAATTTTCTCGAGCGTTCGGTCTGCTTCTCGCGGCGGGGCACCGCGTCCGATAAGTCGGGATCGGTATTGGCTGAAAATTATGTTCGACTGATCCGGCGTTGGAGGGCCAGACATCCATTCCATGAATTCTTGCCAAATCGCGCACTGAGGTTGAGCCTCTCCAAGTTGAAATTCTTCGTTGCCCTCCTTCATTTCACGCACAACATCAATCCCCCTAAATTCCAAGCTGTGATGGGGGTCTGGTAGGGTAACACCACCCCCAAAACAAGAAGCCAACAAAAAGCTGCGTATGCCCTACTTTCGGCCAGTGCTGATCAATATGTACATGCTGACTAGCGGTGGAGTCACGCTGGTCAATTCATGCTTGATCGTAAGGGCAATACGTGTCACGATACCCCAATCTTTTCGGAGCTATTGCATGTTCCTCGAGAAGTCCTTTTTGTTAGATCAATGCGTGCAGCTGCCCCGAGACACGCAGATTTTGACATATGACGCAAATCTTCCCGGAACATCAAGTGGGTGCGGCGGCGGAAATTGCTCCAAATCTGGGCCCTGTCTGGATGCGGACGCAGCCAAAGTCGTAGCAACACGATTTTTAGCGGTTTCGCCGGGGAAAGCTTCTTATATCGCATTGGATAACGAGCTTCTTGAAAGCTTCCGCGATCTTTTAAGTGGGAAAGCACTTAGGTCTGTAAGAGATAATCTTGCAACTCGATTTGGAGATGCTGAAGGGCGACAAAAACTCGAAGTCTTGCTGCGTAATATTGCCGGAAGAAATTTTTTGGAAGATGCGGAAACTGAGGAATCTCAGTTGCAGTACCCGTTTTTACAGCTTTACGTCACAAACCGCTGTAATCTGCGCTGCCGCCATTGTTATATGTCATCCGGGGATCCACTACCCGGCGAAATTGGCACGCTGGATCGGTTGAAGGCTCTGGAAATATTCGCAGAAATCTGTCCTGGCAGTAAAGTCACGTTTACTGGCGGTGAGGCGCTGTTAGATCCAGATATTTTTGAATTATTGGCGTTTGCCAAGCAAAAAGGTCTAAGGACTGAACTGTATTCCAATGGCCTTACTGTAAAAAATCAACGGACTGCCGAACGAATAGTCAATCACGTAGATACAGTGCAGATTTCCATAGATGGTGCGACAGCGGAGATAAATGACGCTATACGAGGGCGTGGCACGTTTCATAAAATTGTGAGAGGTATTCGTCTCCTAGACCGTGCAAAAGAAGAACTTAGAGCAGATAACTTTCACTTCCGCCTTGCGATGACTTTAACAACGCTAAATGTAGACGATATCAGAAACAACATGTCTAGTTTTATAAATATGCTCAATTTGCGCGTACGGCCAGAGATTCGTATAGGTACAGTTGGCAAATTAGGAAGAGCGAAGGAAAATCCTGATCTCGCAGAGGACCATGATGGATTGCAGATGGTCCAAGCCGACATTGTCAACAGGTTCGCGCGAGAGGGTATGCATCGTATGCAGATTAGTACAATAAACAGGTTTACAAAAACATGCGGTATGGGGCTTACCATTACAATTGGTGCAGACGGTAAAATTTATCCGTGCACTATCACTCAGCAACGTCCTATAGGCAATATCCGGGATGACGACGCACGACGAGTATTGGGGTCGGTAATCGCGTATAATGAAGCGACGAAAGTTGATAACGTGCAGGGTTGTCGAGATTGCAGCATTCGCTATTTTTGTGGCGGTATTTGTAGGATTTCGAACTCCTATAAAATGGGTTCGATGCAAATTTCTGCATGCACTCCTTCTTATAAGAATGTTCAAGTTCGAAATCTGATTTCTCGTTACGATTCTTATGGGCTGTCTTGAGGACTAAAGTAGATCAATCGAAAGGAGATCACCATGTCGCCGACAGATTTGCCAAAAGACGCTGGAGACCCGGAGGTTCCAGAATCTGGACATGTGGGCGTTCCCGAAGAAGAGGAAATAAAGGTATTCATCGAGGCCCCTGCACCCTCAGAAGGGAACATCGTGTTTACGGCAGTATCGAGTAATCACAGTTCGAACTTTAGCACTGCAGATACGTGCTGTACGTGTACAAGTTCGGATGCTCGTCTCAAGGAGGATATTCGCCGCGTCGGCACTACTGCTCATGGATTACCGCTTTACAGATTTCGCTACATTGGCGAAGCGGGCGTTTTTGAAGGGGTTATGGCTCAGGACGTGGTGGAAATTCGCCCCGATGCGGTGATCGTCGGCGCAAACGGATATTATGCCGTTGACTATGCCAAGCTGGGAATAGAGTTTCGCCGGCTTCATTGAAGTTTGGCCCGCCCTACGAACGAGAAAGAGCTGCTGAAGAATTCGGCAGCTTTTTTTTTACACCTTCGCTCAGGCAAACTTCGCTCCATGACAGCGTTGAACCCGTTTAAATCCTGGATTAAAATTCTGTCATGAGATCTGACTACAAGACTGTCACCGTCTTACTGGTGAATGGTGTGGGCGATCAGCTTATCGCGTTACCTGCCGTGCGCGCCCTTGGTCAGCTATTTCCCGGAGGCATCCAACTTCTCCTGGGCGAGCGAATGCCTTTGCATGTGTGCCACGAAATGTGGTCGCGAGTGGAGACCAATCTTGCTTGGTGGGCGGAGCCAAACACCCGAACCCTTGATGTCGATCGAATTGTCGGAGAGGCAAATTCGTGTGATTTATTCATTTCCCTATCCAATTGGTACAGCTCATCAATCTCAGAACTCGCTCGGCAACTTGGGGCCCGTCACACTGTGGGCTTTTTTGATTTTTTTGATGATTGGATCCGACCCGATCCGGAAATACATATGTTCGACCGGCTTTTTGCGGTTCCGCAACACTTCAACTCTTGGCTGCGCTTGGAGAGTTTTGCGGAGCCGCCCTTATTCTCGGCATCCGCAAAGGCCGCTGCTGAGGGTTTCGTACAGGCGCTGCGGCTCCGCGGTGAACGAATTCTCTTTGTTCACCCGGAAACGCAGCCTTGCAAAATGTGGCGATGGGAGAAATTCCTATGGGTGATAACCCGGTTCCTCGCTGAACGCCCAGAGTATACTGTGGTTATTTCGAGCCTTCAGCCGTTCAATATCGAGGTACTACGAAGCCAAGCTTCGCGAATAGTAGCTCCCATTGAGGAGGCTATGGCAATCGTGCGTCACGTCGATTTGTTTCTCGGAATTGATTCATCCTTTCTTCACGCAGCGGATTTGTTCCGCGTACCGGGGGTGGCCTTGTTCGGTCCTACCTCGCCACGTGAATGGGGATTTCGTTTGTCTCCAGTCAGTCAATGCGTGATGGCGAAAACGATGGACGAGATCAGCTGCGAGGAGGTTCTGGACACGCTTTTGAAAGTTGCTAGCGGAGACTCAAGTTCCGCTGCGTGCGAAGAGGTCTACCTAGGGCGGGCCGAGCGGGCGGCCAGATAATTTTGAGATGGTAACCATTCAAGTGCGAAAGCACTGCTTCGGTCGTTGTGCAACAGGAAAAAGGTTGGTGACTGATCGATTTTCGCCAAGGCAAGATCCTCCGGCCTTGATATACATATACAAAGTCGGTGCGCGACCTTTCGTAGGATTCGTAGTGTGGGAAATAAAGTAAAAAAAGTTTCCGAACTGGGTTGCTTGATCTGCAACCAAATTTCAAAGATCGCACACGCGGAAAATCGTAGTCCGCGTACCTTGGTTGTCTTTGCTAATCCATTTGGCAACGCCATCGGTGACACTGTCATGGCCACGCAGCACATACAATTTCTGCGGAACATTCCTAATAACAGAATAACGATTTGGACATCCAATGGATCAGTCTGGCGGACCATGTCTGGTAGGGATCTGAAAACCATAGTCACACTAGACAGAAGACAAATACAGAGGGGATTTGACCTTATTTTGATGGACTGGATTAATATTGGGTCTGACCTTCGCGATATTTTGGAAAGGTCTCGGGCTATAGTTCTGGACTGGGGGAATAGAAACCTGATCAGAATCAATTTACCGGGATCGCCATGCATTGAGATTCCGTTGCCTGCCTCAGCAAATCATCCCTCTCATATAATGACCATGTATGCCGCTCTCGGGTGGCCCGCCGTTATTGCGCCTGAACAGAAACCATTGGACAAGCGGAAAACATTGTACTTCAATCCTTATGCCAGCACCGCAGAGAAAGGAATGTCGGCGTCATTGGCCGGAGGATTACTTAGGAGTATAGATAAGAGATTGCCGGATGACGGTATTATTTATGTTGGACCGCGCCCAAAGGCACTAAGTGCGAATGACATTTCGGCTTTCAACTCAGTTGAACGGTCAGTTAATTCAGTTGTAAGTGATCGAGTCAAACTAGGGGTGGAAACCGGGTCGATAGAGGAGTATGTCGAAAAAATTCGCCACTCTCTGTGCGTAATTTGTCCAGATACTTCCACACAGCATATTGCCGCCGCAGTTGGAACGCCGGCCATAGTACTCTATATGAAGGGAAAATCTTATAACCACTATGCTTTCGGGTGGCCAGATGCAGAGTATTTCAGCTTCGAAATGCCGGCCGGATCAAATGCAGGGTTTGAAGAGATTATTTGCCATTTAGTCAGCACATTCTTTCATTTACCGCCACCCAGTGCGTTTGGAGATGTCCAACAGATCAATCGACTAGTTAATGAGTTTGTTGTTATTCTTCGAAAAGTTAGGGATCCGCGGTTCTTCGATGTCGAGTCACAAAAAGTCTTACGCGATCTGGTGACAAAGATTGATGAGAGTATACCAGATCATTGGCGGCCACATTTGATGCCCGAATTGCGACAGGTTGCCATCGAACTACGCAACCCGAATATCGTGAATAACCTTGGAGCCGATTTGATTGAAACGCGAATTAGCATGATTGCGCCGATCCGAGTAATGTTGAGACTTACAACCAATAGACGCTGAGCCATAGATAGTATAAGTGGAGGGTATCCTTTACCAACTTATACTGAATGTTGGATGATCTGGTGAAGTCGTGAGCTGAACTCTGTTCGCACATGTCCAGCACCTCGCGCTGGCCGTCCGCGTTGACGCCGATGGCAATGATGACGGCGACCGAGACGATGCGCTGACCGCCGTCATCCAGGAGGCCTACGTCCAGGGTATCTCGACGCGCTCGGTCGACGACCTGGTCAAGGCGATGGGCATGAGCGGCATCTCCAAGAGCCAAGTCAGCCGGTTGTGCGAGGAGATCGACGGCAAGGTGAAGGGCTTCCTCGACCGGCCGATCGAGGGCGACTGGCCATACCTGTGGATCGACGCCACCTACCTGAAGGTGCGTCGCGGCGGGCGCATCGTCTCGGTCGCCGTCATCATCGCGGTCGGCGTCAACGCGGACGGCCGGCGCGAGGTGCTGGGCATGGAGGTCGGCACGTCTGAGGCCGAGCCGATCTGGACGGAGTTTTTGCGCAAGCTGACCCGGCGCGGCCTGCGCGGCGTCAAGCTCGTCGTCTCCGATGCCCATGAAGGCATCAAGGCGGCCGTCACCAAGGTGCTGTGCGCGACATGGCAGCGCTGCCGCGTCCATTTCATGAGGAACGTGCTGGCGCATGCCGGCAAGAGCGGGCGCCGCGTCGTCTCGGCTTTCATCGCCACCGCCTTCGCCCAGGAGACGGCCGAGGCCGCAAGCACGCAATGGCGCGCCGTCGCCGACCAGATCCGGCCGAAGGTGCCCAAGCTCGCAACCATCATGGACGACGCCGAGCCCGACGTGCTCGCCTACATGACCTTCCCGAAGGAACATCGTGCCAAGCTCCACTCGACCAATCCCATCGAGCGCCTCAACGGCGAGATCAAGCGCAGGACCGAGGTCGTCGGCATCTTCCCCAATGACGACGCCATCGTCCGTCTCGTCGGCGCCTTGCTGCTCGAACAGAACGATGAATGGGCCGTGCAGCGGGCCCGCTACATGACGCTTGAGACCATCAGCCAGATGAGCGATGATCCACTCATCAGCCTGCCGGCAGTGGCGCGCTGATCAGTCCGGCCCCATGCCGGAGAGCACGGCGTCCAATGCCGTCAGCTACACCACGCCAGTGGGCACGATCTTGTGAGAAATTTCCTAATAGCTGTCGAAGCTTAGTCTATAGGGATTGGATTATTTCTCGCTCACCATGAGGGATGGAGCGTGCAGGGCGGGTGATGCCGATCGCCAACATAAATGCTGAAACACGTCCGACGCGAATGGCATGCATCAACATGTACTCTCGGTCGTATCAAATATGCAGGCCATACAGGCTAGGCCTCCTCGACTAACTGGCCGGGAACGCCCAAGACCTCAGTAGCCGAACCAGGATGGTGATGGGGACCACTCCAACAAAGGTATAAGGACCTGAACGATCTCATGGGAATCATCGTCACGAACTCATGAAAGTGGCCGAGGCAAAGGTTCGGAAGCTGCGACCTGTAAGGCCGAAAGTGACTGTCCAGGTTTCCTCAGGTGGTGCGTGATGAGCCGAAGGGGGCACGGGGGCTTGAGGTCAGAGCAGCCGAAGAACGACAGCATTTGACCTCTTCATTCGATTTCGGCCGTTCGTTTGGGGCGATGATTTTGAACTGATCACGGTATCCCTTCCGACGAAGGTCCGTTCTCAAAGCCTAACGAGCGCCAAAGAGGGCCGGCTTGGGGTGAGCGGCACCGTTCTGTTGATGGGGTCATTCTGAGGGTGGAGGCCCGCTCGGGGCCGCCACTGCAGCAGGCATCGCAGCGGGGGAATTGCGGCCGGCGGCGCCAGCATTGACCAATTCAATAACTCTCCGCCGATACGAAAAGACACCAAGCCACAATACAATATTCAGAACGAATACCGTTCCATAGCCTGCATAAAAATGCTTGTTAGCAGAACGAATGATCCCATTCTCAATATCATACAACAATGGGCCAAGCGGGATAGCGAGACCTTTTATCTCGACGGAGAACGATTGTATCGTCGGAGAAAGCGCGATCCCTTGGGGTGTTTTGAGCTGAGCTACGACACCTTCAAGGTAGACCGGCGGCCATAGCCAAAGGGTGGCAAGGCCGATGACAGTAGGTAGAAGCAACATGCTGTGGTTGAACACTCGGTGCGTTCGGCTTCCCGCTCCTGGTAGAAGCAGGACAGTGAGCCAGTTCGGATCCTGTTCCGAGCTTCCAGCCGCCCGGAGTCTTGCATCGGCGCGGAGAGAGGCTGCAGCAGCTGCAGAAAGCAGAACGGCGCACCACGCCATTGCCCAAAGCGCCAAGGCGTAGGGCATCTGTGGGAATGGGTCGATCAGATTGATGAGATCGGCCCCCATTACCCGGTCGCGCGATCGTTGCAGGTCTTCGTCTGCCTCGCTTAACCTCCCAGCAAGTTCTGCAACGGTGTACGTGCCCATGCGCCTGCCATCAATGACCCCAGGTAAGGCGGACAAGCCAGCCAAAAGGTGGCCGGTCTCACCATAGAGGTAGTCGTTCTCACCATAATTGCGCTTCGCTTTCGACGCTTTGCCTGGCTCTGGCAGATCTTCATCTGCGGCTCGCAGGACGGTCGCGCATCGCTTAGCGACCTCATCGTCTTCCAAGGACACCAAAGTCCTGACATGCGTCTTCAACGTATGCACGCCCGCAGCCCATAAAAAGCCCGAGTACTCGTAGATGCAATCAAAGACACCGGTGCGTGCGCCATAAAGGAATCTCAACACCTGGTCGACAGGCTCGAGAAATGGGTCGCGCTCGGACCAGAACCGCCGGTTGCTGATAGAGAGACTATGGAGTTCGCGCAGAATCTGCAAATGGCTGGAAGCCAGTCTGCTCTTCTCAGCGTTCCGCTCGCCGATCTCGCGAGCGATTTCTGCAGCATCATCTCCCGATGAATTTTCTAATAACTTCACGATAAGCTGCAATCTAAAGGCTGTATCGGGCCAACTGCACAGGTAATAGTCGCTGGTCCTCTTCATAGGTGCCTCATCCGCGTCCCGGCGCATTCTGCAGACACGCTGAAAGTCGTCGATTGCTCTATAGGCAGAAAGCTCGACCGCTTTGGTGTAGAAGTAGCGTGGGTCTCGCTCCTCAACGAAGAACCATCCGATCAGAACAGAAATCGTAACGATCAAGGTGAACCCGAGCATGAGTAAGTACAAGCCGCCCTGGGCAAGTTTTATCTGAGACGCGCGGTGCCAGCGATCCATAGCTATTTCATCTTAGCCCATTTTGAACCTGGCGAGGCCAAGCGACGCCGTGATCTAATGAGGTATTATGCGCTCGGAGCGGGTCGTTGGAAAGGCCGACGCGTGGGCCTTGACCAACATGCTTGGATTCTCGAGCCGGCCATCAGAAGTTCTTTTGCGAGGATCTCGCGGGGTTTTGATACACGCATGACTGTTGTCGCCAGAAGCTCCTTCAGCCGCTTGGCCTCCGACCCTTCCATGCCGCCCCTCCTCTTCCGCCGAGTGCACATGTGGGATCAGTAATCCGCGTTTGCAGCTCCTCACGCGAGGACAAATTTAGGCGAGCACGACTAAGCGATGAGAGATGAGAGTTGACAGCAGGCGATCTCAGGCGGTGTTCTGGTTCGGGTGATCCTGAAGATACCGACAAGAACCTTGCGATAGACTTGTGGAGATATCGCTCGCCTCGGACCGTTCTTCGATCAGGAAAAGGCGATGCCCCTTCGGTCGACCAGCCGACCTGTGCTACACTAGTCTAAACGCTTGAGTGATGGCTCCGTCACGACCCGCTACAACCGTCTGTCACTCAGCTCTCTTGGCTTCGCCCAGATTGCAGAGATTCGGCAATGAATTCAGGGCGATCCGCAGATCTAATTAGTGTTTGCTTTGCTGCCACGATGCTGGGTGATTCGTAAAGAAAGGATGTGATAGATTTAGCGCACTGCGAGGCATTGGAAGGGGGCAACGTGCGTCTAAGCAGCATTCGGAACCACCTTCGCAAGCAGCCAATAATGAACAGGAAAAGTACTCTTGCAGCGGCATTCGCATCCGCCCTCGCGCCGTTCGATGACTTTGCGCTTGATACCGTGGCTCAGGCCATTCGGGACCTCGAGCAGGACCCTGAAGGCGAGCTTGAGTGCGTGTATTGCGGCCAGCCTGCCGCCACCTGGGATCACGTGTTTAGGCGCGTGGTCAAAGGTGAGTTTTCGGGGTACGGGCATCGGGTGCGAAACCTCGTCCCCTGCTGCCGAAATTGTAACGAGCGCAAGGGCGCTAGATCCTGGGAGGTCTGGCTTGAGATGCGCTCGCCCCCCGACATTGAGAGACGACGGGCGAACATGGTTCGCTTCCTGAGTGCGCCCGGTGCCCAGCCGACGACTATGGAAGACTTACACCGCGAAATGCCCGATGAGCTAAGGCGCTATGTGGAAATCAGGGCTGAGGTATTCCGTCTCCTGGACGAGGCCGACCGGCTCGCCAACCGAGTCAGGAACCGCAGCACGACTCCGCTACTTTAGCATCGTCTTCAGCGCCTCAACCGTCAGCCCGTCGTCCACCGTATGCAACATGGCGTGGCAGTTGGGGCAGACGGGTATCAAGTCCTTCACAGGATCGACCTCGTGCCTTTGGCCCCGCTTGGAAACGGCGACCTTGTGGTGGACGTGGATGAAGCCGGCACCTCGGGGGCCGTATCGCTTCTCAAAGTCCATCCCGCAGGCCGCGCAGATTGCCTTGTGATGGGCGATGCATGCCCTACGTGCGGCGGGGTCGCGCTCATAGCGGTTGATGGGGATCGTAACCACGGCGCCTTCGTAGAATAACGGAGAAGCCGGCAGGACCTCTTCGGCAAAGATCGGCCCTCTAATCCTAGTCTTGTCCTGTGCCCAATGGCGAATAACAGGACTTCCCCAGTTGGCCGCCTTAGGTGATTGCTCGTACTTCAGTTTGTCGATCAGTCTCCTGCCGGGCTTGGTCCAATAGTCAAGTATCCGAGAAACGCGGGAGTATGCGCTGTATGGCTTTCCGGCACCTTTGCCGCCCTTTCCGTATTCCTTCACTAAGGACAACCACGTTTCGGGATGGCCCTTTTTGACCACCTCGATGAACTCGTATGTCGAGAAAGCTCGCCACTCGAATTGATCGACCAGATGCCTGAATTCTACGTCAGTAAATGTAATAGCCACTTTCCGCCCCCCGGTTTGTGTAGCAAAGGATGGCCGCGACCCACGATAGTCAAGCCCAGCGGCCGCACCTGGGCTGTTTTGAACTGACGGAAAAATCTGAGGGGTCGAACTCGACGGTTGTTGATCGCGCGACCCCCGTGCCCTTCGTTTCACGCGCGCCAGCGTCGGTTACGCGGCATTTATCAGTCACAACGAAGCTTGCCGTTCGACACCCCCATTGCGTTCCCAAGCTCTGCGATGAATGATCGTCGCTTTTGGGGATGCAAATGCTCGACGTCGCGGCTCAAATGTTTATTGGGATCACCGTTGCTCTGTTGGCCTATGTTCAATGGCGCATTTCTCGCCAAGACGAACGGGAAGCCCGACGGTTGCAGGGTGAGGCAGAAGCGCTTCATCAGAAGCGGCAAGACGACCTAGAGAGACTTCATCAGGCCCGACAACGGGACGCCAACATGTCAAAATGGGGCGGGATGGTCATCGACTTGATGGCCGATCTCGAAACCGCCTGCAATCCTTTGGCTGGGGGCTTTGTTTGCAAGCCAGGTGAATTTGATCAATTGGGAAGCAGGGCAAGCTCCTTGGTTGACCGAGGGCGCCTGTTTTTTCCTAATGTGAAAGGCAGTTCCGAACAGTTTGATGACGAAGGGATTAGGGTGGAAATCCTCGACCACGTGCTGCGGGCATGTTACGTGGCCCGGTTTGTCGCAAAAAATGGAACAGACAATCCTCTTCTGATGCGGCATCAAGTTTGGCAGGCCCGTCGACGTTTCGTAAGCCTTCTTCAGTCCGAGATGCGTCATTCCCTCCGGGAAGTGAACGAAGACAGCATGGGTAAAAGTGTGCCCGTTGACCCACGTCGATGGGACAACCCTACCAGGCCCTTGCGACTGCCCGATCTAATCTAAGTCATCACCAGCAGTGCCGCATAGCCACGGACGGTCGTGCCTCGGTGGGATCCCGAACCGCAGGGGCTGCTTCCGCAAGGTGAGTAGGGGCGAACGCTGTGCCTCTATTCCTCAATGCTCGGCTCTGTTAGCTGGAACACCATCGTGAGAGCCACCACCTGTTCGCACTCGGGCTCGCGCTTACCCACACCAAGGACGTGGCGTAGGCGGGCAGCTCGTCGCGTCGCAGACAAACGTAAGGGCTAATCCCTCTGACACCAGCACCTCGCCAACATCGCGGCCATCAGCAAAGAGAGAGCCGCAGCTTCGGCCGTAGTTGCAGGCGTCCGTGCCCTCGGTTCCCGGCGGGCAAGAACACGGAACCATCTTTATTTCCAGCTTCGCAGCAGCAACCAACTCTTTGAGGCGCGCCTTGGCTCGACGCCCCAGGTCAGCCTCAGCTTTACATCTTGGCTCGATGCTTTCGGGCGTGTTGAAGCCGACCAGCCGGATTCCCTTCGGGGCACCCTTGAGCCGAATGGTATCACCGTCCGTAATCGTGAACTGGCTCCTCGCCAATGGCTTCAGGATTCCAGCGTCTGGCAATGCAAGGGCGGGACTGCTTGGGGAGGTCGTGTGGGAGCTGTCGACGTAGGAGTAGATTAGGGAACCGACGACCAAAGCCAGCGCGAACCCAAATGCTCGGACAAACCGGCCGGCCAGATACCGGACCTCGCGCACGAGCGGGTTCCGGCGCCGCCGCTGCCTCCACCGTGGCGACTGCGAGCTGTTCGGGCGTGGCTGTGGTGGTGCGTGGTTGCTTGGCGGGACGCAGCCGATAGTTTCGAACAGCTTGGCGCGCTGCTTGTCGGTCAACCGCGTGTTGGGACCGTACTTCACCAGGCGGGCGTGAATGTCGACGAGGAATTGTCTTTGCCATTGGCTGAGGCGACCGCGACCCAGCGCAATCTCGATGCGGGACTTCAGGTCCTCGGGTTCCATGCGTGAATGCCCCCCGGCCTCACAAGGCAAACTAACGCCTGCGTTGCCTCAAGCAAGCGAGGTCCAAGTTCCAGGCTACCATCACACCAAGCCGATGCACAGACCGCCTCCCGTGCCCGTAAAGTCATACCACACGCTGCTGCTGCACGGCTGCGACCCTAGGTTTGCTGCTCATCCATCGTTCCCAGCGGGTCTAGGGTGAAGTTCGCCCGATAGGGGCCGAATAGACGATCAACCTGATCGACGCGAAAATACCGCTCCGATGCGGTTTTGCTGGTAGGCTGGTCCCGCCTGGCCAACTCGCTGGCGCCTGCCAACGCGCCCTCCGCGAGGGGAATGACGCGCCTTTCTGAGCGGCGACCTAGTGGTGAAAGCCTGACGCTTGACACCCCTCGGAACGGCAAGGTTGGGTGGAAAGCGGTCACTCGCCGTTCGTCGCCGTGATGTTGGCTTCGCGCCGAATCACTGATGTTCGAAAGGCCGACAGCGGTATAATCCTCATTGCCGGAAACCCCTCCTCCTCCAGCCTTCGATAGAGAAGTCGCGTGAATACAGGGGCTTTCAAGCAGCGCTTCCCTAGCACCGAAAACCGCTCGCTGCGCTCTTTCATCGCGCTTTCGTACGCAGCTTCGATCTGCTGCTGGATCTCCGCATCTTCTACAGGCGCGGGTTTAGCAATTTTCTTCCATTTGTAGATCTCCTTGAGAGGCTTCTCGTCTTCAACGAGTTCCCTCGTATGACCACAAGCCGCATCGTAGCCCTCTCGCTCTTCGGGCGACATCTCCTCTACCCGCTGATCCCTCTCGGCCATTGCTACTATTGCCTCGAGAATGAGCTGTTCATCGCTGATTGCTGACAGGAAGCCTTCCGTAGCCTTCTCCGTCTCTCGCGCGATTTCTATTTGTCGAGTGAGTTGGTCCACTCCATCAGCGAGTTTGTCCACTCCATCAACGAAGGCGTCGAAGTACTGCGCAATCGTCTTTTTCTGGATCGCGGGCTTCATTCTCTGCGGTTTGGTAAAGGTTGGCGTTTCGGCAAGAGCCGCCTTTACCCTTCGTATCGCTTCATCAGGCGTCTTGAACACGACGATTGCGGGTATGCGAAGAACCTTGTAGCCGCCTTGCACAGAGTACTCATCTCGGGTGCGGTCGCGTTCTACCTGCTCGGTGGATGAGTGATAGGCCGCACCGTCCACTTCAATGATCTGACGACCGTTCGCCAGAAAGTCGTAACGGTAGTTCTCAACCTTGACCTGCATCGCCAGTGTCAGCTTTCGCGACTTCAGCACGCCGCTGTCCGGTTTAAGGTCGAACTCCTTCACCATCGCCCGGAGGAACTGTTCTTCAGCCGGAGATTCGCAGCCCTCGCAAAATAAGGTCAGCCAGTCGTCGTCCTCAGGTTTGGCATCGCGCCATGTTCGTGGCGGCGGTAAATCCGGATATTCTGGAGGCTTCAGATCTTCGTAGATGGTCCATGCCAAAAATCCCACCAGCAACAATGCTAACGGGAAGAAAAGGCAGATCGGCAACAAAATTGCGATCAGCCCAATCCTACGCCAAATGGTCTTATTAACCCGGCCTTGCACACAACACCTCACTGCTCAAAATCCAATAGTTACAAAGCGGACCGGAATGTTCGAAACAAAACATTACCGGGCCTTTTGTTCGATGACCACGGGCAATTTTCGACAGAGAGCAAGGTGTTTCCGGCGACCGGTTGGGGTCGGCTCTTGCCGTCCACCGGTACCAAGTGTCAGACTTTCACCACTAGCATGCCTGCATCCTAAGCTCCTGCACGCCTGCGACAGAAGGATTTGGGGTGAAAGCCGGCGCCGCCAGGCTATTTCAGGTAGCAACTGGGAACAGCGAAGCGTGATATCACAGGCTAATTCGAATTTTTTTTCGCGCCACGTTTCACACCATAGATGGCGCTAGCCCGATGCCTGCCAAAAAAACGTGTACACCTTCCTCCCCATGTGCTCCTTCCTCCCAGATCGGAGTGCATTTGTTCGCGTGGCAAAACCGATGATCCGCGCCGAGAGCACAATTCAAAAATCCGCCAAGCGGTGGTAATCCGCGCCGAGGGTGCAATTCAAAAATGCGTTTGGCGGGTTTTCATTCCAAAGGCCATGTGGAGGGCAGTGCGCATTGCTAGGGCGAAAAAGAGCGCTTGATGCCACCGGTCCGGTCGGCCGCCATCGGCAACACCCTAGACAGTCTGGAGGGTTGAGGTGGATTGCCGTGGTGCTCTTCGCGGGTCCGTGCTGTAACGGTGCGCAATGCTGTCCGTTGGTATGAGATCGCAACAATTCAACGTCAAAATGTCGGACTTCCAATAGATCACGAAAAAGGTTATCCCCAATAGATGATCATTTGTATTCTCTTGTAGTCCGTCTTGTTGTGCACAACCTAAGTGTCCTACGTGAAAGGACACAAAATGAATATGTTAAAAGAAGCTCTACTTCTGGCCACAGCGCACAAATTCCGTGTGCTTCCGGTCAAACCGCCGGCCTGGGGCGGTCCCTCGATGGGAAAAGTTCCCCTAATCAAAGATTGGGTTCGCCTGGCTACAACCAATGCGGACCAGATCGAGAAGTGGTGGTCGCAGTGGCCGGACGCGAACATCGGAATAGCGACTGGCAAAGAGTCGGGGATCTTCGTTCTGGACGTCGACGTCGCCACAGGCGGATTAAAGTCCGCGGAGCAGCTTATCGGGCAATCGGCTTGGCCTGACCCACCCATGGTTCGAACGGGCTCTGGCGGCCTTCACCTCTATTTTGCCTATGATGGTTCATTTCCGCTCCGTAACTCCGCATCCAAGATAGGACCAGGCTTAGATATCCGAGGCGAAGGTGGGTACGTCGTTGCGCCTCCCTCACTGCATGAATCTGGAAACCGTTATGAATGGATTAATTGAGATGGACCTCAAACCCGCGCCTGATTTTCTAATCAATATGCTCGGCCGAAATTCTGCCGATCCGGAGACTCCTAGATCCGGCAGGAGGGTGTCGCTGGGGTTTCTGCAGGCTGGTAGCCGAAACAGCAGCCTGACCAGTCTCGCTGGGTCGCTGAGGCGAAAAGGCATCCGTTCGGCCGATATTGAGCGCACGTTGCTCGCCGTGAACGGTGACTCTGATCAGCCCCTTGATGAGGCGGAGGTAATGAAAATCTCGGCTAGCATCCAACGCTATGATGCACCCCCTGATTTGTCGGAACAGGGAGTCTCACAGATTTTTGCGTCAGAAGCCGAAAATAGAATGAGTTTCGGCAGAACTGGCTGGCGGATCTACGATGGTAAGAGGTGGGTCAGTGACTCGCGCGGTAGCCGAGTTCAGGAAGCGATTAAGAATCTATTGGATAAACTCGCCGAATCCATCGATGCAAATCAAACATTCGATAGCGACGAGCGAAAAAGCCTGCAGAAGGCGGCGGTGAGGCTCCGCAAAAAGGCAGCTATAGGGGGGATTGCACAACTCGCATCGTCCGCTGCGACAATCTTCGAAGATGAAGTCCTGGACGAGCCTCCGATGATGCTCAACTTCCAGAATGGGACACTGAAGCTCCCATCGCTTACTCTGGAGCCGCATCGCCCTGAAGATCGTCTGACGCAAGTCCTGCCATACGATTATAACCAGCAGGCAGAGTGTCCCACATTTGATCGGATACTTGCGGACGTGCTCGAACCTGAGGTTGCGGATTTTCTGGTCCGGTTGGTCGGTTACTCGCTCAAGGGCACCGGTGAACTCCAAAAAATGGCCCTTCTGGTCGGAGCAGGAAGGAACGGGAAAACGACTATCGTAGAGGCAATGGCGAACGCCATGGGCCAGTACGCCGTCTCGGCAGACCCAAACTCCTTTATGAAATCTCAGTTCAGAGGATCGATCAACAATGACATCGCCCGGCTCGCACATGCACGACTGATCCGCACGGCCGAGATCAATACCGGACAGGTTCTGGACGCCTCACTTATCAAGCGCATGACAGGTGAGGACGAGATCATCGCTCGCTTCCTCCATCAAGAGTATTTTTCGTTCAGGGTGAAAGCGCTGCTGATGATGGTCGCAAATTTTCTTCCGGTGTTCGACGGAAGCGATTTGGCCGTTGCCCGGCGGCTACTTGTATTCAAGTTCAATCGCGTGATCGACGCAGACAAGGTTGACTCGGATCTTCCAGCGAAACTCGCTGGTGAGGCGGCCGGCATCATGAACCGATTGCTACAAGGCATGCAGCGTTATGAACAAGACCGAAAGTGGGTGCCCCAGGCCATCTTGGATGAAACAGACAAAGTGGTGCGGGACGGCAATCAGGTAGGTCAGTTCATCGATGAGTGCTGCGAACGTGTTCTAGGAGCTAAGGCACGTGCCAACGACCTCTTTGACCGCTACAAGGTCTGGTGCCTGATGGAGGGCAGCAATGCGATGACTGTCCATTCATTTCGGGCGGCTCTGCAACGCACCCTATCGATTGACCAGTCGCGCGATGGGCAGGGGAAATATTGGCCGAATCTTCAGCTAAAAACGTGAGTTCAGGATAAGCCACTGGGTTTTTTTGTGTAGGAGATGTAGGCTGTACTCCTTGGGTCTCATATTTTTTGGAAATAAAATAAATGAGATGCCAGGGAAACCTCTTACACGTCCTACACAAAAAGCCAGCTGCCTACTCAGGTTTCAGTACCTAATCTTTGGCGTTTTAAAAAACTTGTCGCTTTGCCAATCTGGGTAGTCCCATAGACTTCCAGGATGCCGCATAGTGCGCCCTTCCGGCACGGTTGGCTCGCATTACCGTCAATCGCGGACGAGGTAGCAAACCCAGAGGCCGAGAGCGCCAGCACACCCATCAAAATAGGATCGCCGATCATGCCTGAAAACGCTCATTTTCGTGCTCTTATTCGAGAAAAGGCCCGCCTGGCGGTGTGTCGAGAGATTGCACTTCTAATGGTGGACCAATCGCTCACCTTAAATGAAGCTGCTGGCCGGGTAGTCACAGAGCCAAGCCTCTATGAAACTTTCCTCAATGCGCGGTGGAATACGCACAGCATTGAGGAACCATTGCCCAGCACTGTTGCGGCGTGGTTCAGAGATCTGAGAGTTACTCCAGAACAGATTGTCCAGCATCTCCGCGCAAAACCTTGACCGCTGCCGGGCCTTGGATCGCTACTCGCGATCTTGCTGACGTAGGAGTACACGTGGGCGCCGCAAAGGCGACTGGTGCCAGAAGACGGAAGCCTGGAGGAAGTCGGCGCTGTAGGGTGTCCGTATGTGTCGAGCAACGGTCATTGCTCCTTCAATCTGTTCCATCCGCATTGTTCGGCGCTTTCATGTCCAGCTGATGCAGTGATTCAAGCGCCTGTATCGCGGCCTGCAATCGCGGCTTCCTTTGCTCGCGTCCGTCTTCCCGCAATTCCTGAAGGCGATCCAATGAAACGGTCGGGACAAATTCAACCGATGTCAGACTGCCATGCAGATATCGAAACCCCATCTCCATCGCACCTACCAAATTCACGTCTCTGGCGATTAAAGCAATAAGTTCATTCAGTCGGGCTGCAAATCCAAAGAGCAAGGCCGTCGCCGCAGGGCATTGACGGTAGGCAACATTGTCGACAAGCATCCGAAACCCCTTGATCCACATGACCTCCCCAATGCCTCGGCCAGGGCCTTCGTTCGGAGACTGGGCTGCGTGCAGGTAAGGGCGCACGAAATCCTCTTCATAGAGGATTCCTTTCTCCCCTCTCGCCCATCCGATTTCCGCGTTGCCGGTCTGGTTGACTCGTGCATCTAGGAACACGCGGGCCTGTCTTTTCTGTTGGCCAACCAGTTCACTCCATCCAAGAGGGTCAAGGAGAAGATCGACGTGTCTTGGTTGGACACCAAAGTCGAATGCAGCGTTGTCCAACATCCACTTCAGTTCGGGATAGATCTTGGAGCGTCCGGCTATGTGACGCTTTCGGGCGATAGCGAGATAGTCGGCACTCGAAATACTGGGGTCAAATTTGTGAGGCATTTCAAAATCCTTAGGGCCCGACAAGTGAGCGGCTATGAAGCTCACCTTTGCGTCGGATGGAATTGTTGATGACCGGGTACTATTTGTCCGAAGGAACGCTTCGTTCGAAACGCCGAACAATGTGCTGATAAGAATCCGGTGCTGTGTAGCCGGCGTCTGTCACCAACTTGGCAGCACGCTTCATCACGTCGATCGTCGGTTCGATCGCATGAAAGACGGCGTCGTCATAGTGAAGGTCTAGCTCTGATGCGAGTTCAGACAAGAGATCGTTCAGCGCGCTCGCCGCGATTTGGTCGATTTTCATTTTGGAATTCCCGCGTTTGGCTGTCGGCTTGGCCGGAAGCTTAGGTAAGAGACGATCAGGGATGGTAATATCGAAAATAGTAGTTTATTACTATTTTCGATATGTAAGCTTCTGAACCCGTCGTTCAATACGCGAATGGAAATTTATTTTTGGAGGTTTGAATGCCGACGACAGACTGGGAACGCCTGCTTAGCAATTTTCTGAAGGCAGAGTTGAAAGTGAAGGGTATGACGTACGGTGAGCTAGCTGAAAGATTGGCAGCCCTCGGAGTTCACGAGAAGGAGGCTAACATCGCCAATAAACTTTCCCGAGGGCGTTTCAGTGCTGTCTTTCTCGCCCAATGTCTGCGGGCCATAGGGTCTGAAAAACTGCGGCTAGACTGATGGGCCGGAAGCACCGGGCAAGGCAGACGTCTTTCGAGACTAGCTTGTCAAAGGCTTCCCAACCGCACGTTGGTTTCCCTTGTGAGACGGACGGCGGCCGAGCCTTCATGATCGGACACTGCTTATCGTGCCTAACTGGCCGGTACCATACCCACAGGATCAGCGTGCTCGGGCCGGCGCGAGCAGTCGTGATCTAGCCCGACCAAGTTTGACAACAAACAGTCGCTCAAGTAGGGAGCAGCGCTTCTTCGCACTCTCACAACGGAGATCATAGTTGCGCATTAAACATCCAATCACCAATGATTCGATACCCTGTTGACACGGAGTCAACAACGGATTCGAATGGAAATTGGCTGATTTGGGGAGAGAAGCTATGGACTGGACAAGTATCGCCGCCACCAAAGTCAACGATTTGACGAAGACTCGCTCTGTCGGAAGGCCAGTTAATTCTCATGTCGTACTGTCGCGACCGGCCCCTAAGCCGGATTATGACCTCATGAAAAAAGCAATCCACAACGCTCCCGATCCGGCTCCGAGCAAGAGCAGCGAGCGAAAGTAGCCGCGTGGTGGCCAAAGCGCCGCCGGTTGAACTGCCATTTCCGCGAGGAAACGGGCTTCCGACGCAGTCGCCTCTTTATTGGGTTGGACAAAAGGACCGATATCTTCGGCAGGTGCTCATTCGAGATATCGAGGAGCTGACAGGTAGACGCCTTATCGTTTATTTTGCAAATCGCTTCCGCGACGAGGCCGGCATTGACGACGCCGACCCAGTATACCTGATGGAGCTACTCAGCGACATCAGCACTGGTGACCCGGTTGACCTTCTGATCGAGACCAACGGAGGGAAGACAGATTCGACCGAAGCCTTGGTGACGCTTCTGCAGAACAGATTGGTGGACTATCGTGCCATCGTAGCCAATGCGGCGAAGAGCAACGGAACTCTTCTTTGCCTTGCAGCAAAATCAATCATTATGGGCGCGCCATCCGAACTCGGTCCGATTGACCCGCATCTGAATGGCATTCCCTGCACGGTCTTATCTGATCCCGTCGTGGCCCAGTCGAACTTCCCCCTCCATAGCCTTGCGCTGCTTGCGATGAAGCAGACCAAGAAGCTCGCCGAGAGTCTCCTGCGAAATGGCATGCTGCAGGGTAGCGCGCCGGGCGAGGTCGAACGAGTTGCGCAGGCGTTGGGTAGTCGGGATACATATTTCTCCCACGGGTCGGTGATAGATCATCGCGAAGCGGCTCAATTGAACCTGAAAATCCAATACCTTCCGCCTGGTGATGAGCTATGGGAACGGATTTGGCTCCTCTATTCGATGTACGATTTTGATGTTCGTCGCGATAACTACCTGAAGATATTTGAAGGACGTGCCCGGAGTACAGCGATTGGAGCCCCCCCGAAGGTTGTGTAGTATAGACGCCTCGGCCACCTCGTCGCCTTGGCAGGGACTAGCGTGACCCACTAGTGGGTCATCAGCTTGAGAGAAGTCCGAAAACAGCTGCTCGCTTCGCGCAAGGGCTCGTAGCAGCCTTCTTGCGATGCCTACACTTCGGTGGCTTCCTCGCCACAAGCGGCGAGACGGGGCGAAGTTAGTTTGGGGAGCTGAATTTTCTCTACTGCTTTTGCGAGGGGTTCGATACCGAAGTGTCGATACTTACCCGCCTCCGATTTAGCGGAATGGCCCTGGATATGGTCGGCTACGCTATCCAGAATTTCGGCCTCAACGGCTTGTGACTTCCACCAATGTCGGAGCGCGTGATTCGGTGCCTTGCGTGGGTCCTCAAAACCTTGCTCACGGATCCACGACGAAAGATGGTTCGTTGTACCTTTTGAGGCGTGAGTCTTTGCTGGTTTGCCAGAAGATCGCTTATAGAAAAGCGGTCCTTCACCGCGCTGTTCGACGAACTCCAGAAAGCCGGCCGCGACTACGGCTGAATGGATTGGAACCGTACGTTCGGAGCCCTCGTTCTTTAATGAACCGCCGTCGGGCGCGGGCCTTATGTGCATAACATCTACGCCGTCTTCTCGGCCTATTGAAGTGCCCCAAAGCTGAGCTATCTCACCTATTCGAGCGCCACTGGTGGCAGCAAGCCAGATCAGCCAACGCCTTGGAGGTGTTGCGGTATGCTCTGCTATGGAAAGAAGGCGACCGACCTCCTCGGTCGAATAAGCCAACATCCTCGTGCCAGCTCTGTTTGTAGTCGCGGCACGAATGCTGCTTGCAGGGTTTTCGGTGAGAAGCTTGTTTGCGATAGCGAATACGAAAAGGACATTAACGGCTGCCAGGTACGAGCCGTTGATCGTCTTAGCCGACAAGCCAGACGCTACTAGTTCATCTTTCCAAGAAACGACGTCGGTGTCTCTAATGCGGCGCGCGTCATCATGGCCGACGTGGCCTCCCAATGACCTGATGGCAGAGCGCCATGTCGTCAACGTACTGGCCGCCGGCGACCGTTCCTTGGCCCATTTGTCGAACAGGGATTGGAGTGAAACATTGTTCGTATACGCAAAAACGGGAAAACGGGCCGCTTTCGGATCCGGTGAATAGTCACCATCCGCATTTCGCTTAAGCGCAAAAGCAGCGTCGGTCACCGCCTGATCAACTGCCATCAAAAGCTTTCTTCGGCCCTCTGAGTCCACAATGATGGCATGAAGCCCTAATACCCAAGAGACGAGACCGCCAAACCGCCCCTCAATTGCGGCCGGGTTATTCGACGGCTGCAGCGCGTTCACTCCTTCGGTAAGATCCTCCCCAAAAACGGACGCCGCAATATCGTTTTCGTCGGGAAACGACAATCCAATGGATGGAAGATTATCCAATCGTCCTTCGCGTGCTGCTCGATTTAGCGCCTTGAATGATGCCCAGTCCTTCGGCGTGCCGGGGTTCTCTTGAAAGGCATCGATGTACAGCCGATAAATCTCTCCTGACAGTGCTATGATCTGTCGTTGAGATAGAGTTGTTGGACCGACCCGTATTGCTTCGTAAGCTCGTTCGAGCTGGGTCACAGCTATACTGGTCCGGACCTTTGCGAGGAGTTTGTCGCTCGTCCCCAGCGAAAAACCGATTACGTTGCCTAGCTTGGGTTGAATGAACAGCGGAGGGACAGACTTGCCCCTTGGAAAATGCAAAATGACGCGGTGGTCTCGTGCAAGCTTCAAAATGTCGGCCGGGACTCGTCTAACGAACTGATGGAACGTCGAGCTGGGTCGCTTGGTCGGGGAGGTCATTCGCAAGGCCATGTACAGCACCTTTGTGTAGCAGTCGATGCCCCGGAAACCGTGGGTTTCCAGGAAATCAAGAGCTTACAAAGGGATTGGTGCCCAGAAGAGGACTCGAACCTCCACGCCTTGCGGCACACGGACCTGAACCGTGCGCGTCTACCAATTCCGCCATCTGGGCTGGTGCGCGCTCATTAAGCGGGCGAGGCATGAGTGTCAACGCGCTTTTTTGAAAGGCGCGAACCACTGCCGGCTTACCCCTCCAGCACTTCCTTGGATGCCACCGTCGAATCGGCGTTGAGCTTGTAGATGACCGGCACGCCGGTGCCGAGCTCTAGTCTGACGATCTCCTCGCCCGACTTGCCGTCCAGCGCCATGATCAGCGCGCGCAGCGAATTGCCGTGCGCCGCCACCAGCACCGTGCCGCCGCGCAGCACATGCGGCTGCAGGTCGTGCAGATAATAGGGCCAGACGCGCGCGCCGGTGTCCTTCAGGCTTTCGCCGCCGGGCGGCGGCACGTCGTAGGAGCGGCGCCAGACATGCACCTGCTCCTCGCCCCATTTCTGGCGCGCGTCGTCCTTGTTGAGGCCTGAGAGGTCGCCATAGTCGCGCTCGTTCAGCGCCTGGTCGCGGATGGTCTCGAGATCGCTCTGGCCGACGGCGTCGAGAATGTGCTGGCAGGTCTTCTGCGCCCGGATCAGCGACGAGGTGAAGGCGATGTCGAATTTCATGCCGCGCGCCTTCAGCTTGGCGCCCGCGTCTTTGGCCTCGGCATGGCCCAGCTCGGTCAGGTCGACATCGCGCCAGCCGGTGAAAAGGTTCTTCAGGTTCCATTCGCTCTGGCCATGGCGCACGAGCACGAGAGTTCCCGACATTTTTGCTCCTTAGGTTTGGTGGATCAGATCGTCTCAGGCGAGTCCGAGCACGTCGCGCATCGAATACAGTCCCGGCTTCTTGCCGTGCGCCCACAGTGCGGCCCTGACCGCGCCGCGGGCGAAGATCGCCCGGTCCTCGGCGTGATGGGCAAGCGTGATGCGCTCGCCGGTGCCGGCCAGCACGACACTGTGGTCGCCGACCACCGAGCCGCCGCGCAGCGTGGCGAAGCCGATCGCGCCGGTCTTGCGCACGCCGGTATGGCCGTCGCGCGACCGCACGCTGTTCCCGTCAAGGTCGATGCCGCGCCCGGCGGCGGCGGCTTCACCGAGCAGAAGCGCCGTGCCCGACGGCGCGTCGACCTTGTGCCGATGATGCATTTCCAGGATTTCGATATCGAAATCGTCGGCATCGAGCGCGCGCGCCGCCTGCTCCACCAGCACCGCCAGCAGATTGACGCCGAGGCTCATATTGCCTGATTTGACGATCGTCGCGTGGCGCGCCGCAGCAGTGATCCTTGCATTGTCGTCCGCCGAGCAGCCGGTGGTGCCGATGACATGGGCGATGCGCGCCTGCGCCGCGTAGCCGGCGAATTCGACGGTCGCCGCCGGGCTGGTGAAATCGAGGACGCCGTCGGCCCTGGCGAAAGCCGGCAGCGGATCGTCGCCGATCACAACCCCGATAGTGCCGATGCCGGCCAGTTCGCCGGCATCCTTGCCGAGATGCGGCGAGCCGGCCCGCTCGATCGCGCCGGCGACGCGGGCGCCCGGAATGGTATGGATGGCGCGGATCAGCGCCTGGCCCATCCTTCCGGCCGCGCCGACCACCACCAGGCCCATTTCATTGACGTCGTTTGTACCGCTCATAAAGTTCTCCCGACCGCCTTCTTCGCGCGTTGCCCCGGAGTTTGGATTGGCTTGCCGTCGTCGACAAGCCCCAGCCCCTTGTTGCCCTGCACCCGGTGGAACCGGGCATAGACGCTGTGCGGGTCGGCCATCAGCGAGGCATGCGTGCCCTGCTCGACCAGCCGGCCCTGTTCCAGCACGATGATATGATCGGCATTGACCACGGTCGACAGCCGGTGCGCAATGACGATGGTCGTGCGCCCCGCCATGATCTGGGTCAGCGCCTGCTGGACGCGCGCTTCCGCTTCGATGTCGAGCGCCGAGGTCGCCTCGTCGAGCAAAAGGATCGGCGTCTGCCGCACGATGGCGCGGGCGATCGACAGGCGCTGGCGCTGGCCGCCCGACAGCGTCAGGCCGCCTTCGCCGACAGGGGTGTCATAGCCCTGGGGCTGCTGGCGGATGAAGCCATCGGCCTCGGCCTGTTGCGCGGCCAGCTCGATCTCGGCGTCGCTGGCGCTCAGCCGCCCGTAGCGAATGTTGTCGCGAATGGTGCCTTCGAACAGATAGGGCTGCTGCGAGACATAGGCGATGGAGCGGCGCAGCGACTGCTTGGTGACTTTCGAAATGTCCTGGCCGTCGACCTCGATGCTGCCTTCGTCGACATCGTGGAAACGCTGCAGCAGCGCCACCAGCGTCGACTTGCCGGCGCCCGAGGCGCCGACGATGGCCGTCATCTTGCCGGCGGCGGCAACGAAGCTGAGATCCTGCAGCACCGGGGCGTCGGCGACATAGCCGAACGACACATTGTTGAAGCGCACCTCGCCGCGGGTGATCTTCGCTTCGGCCGCTCCGGGCGCGTCGCCCTGCTGCGGCTCGAGGTCGAGCAACTCGTAGATCATGCGTGCATTGACCAGCGCCCGTTCCATGCCGACTTGCATGCGCGCCAGCCGCCGGGCCGGGTCGTAAGCAAGCAGCAGTGCGGTGATGAAGGAAAACACCGCACCGGGCGGCTGGCCGCCGACGGCTGCCCGGTAGCCGGAATAGGCGATGACGCCGGCGACGGCGAAACCGGCCAGCATGTCGGAGATCGGCGATAACCGTTCCGAGACGCGGGCGATGCGGTTTGCCCGCTGCTCGGCGCCGGCGACAAGATCGCTGATGCGCCGCGACAGCTCGTCCTCCAGGGTAAACGCCTTGACGATGGCGATGCCTTGCGTTGCTTCCTGCATGGCGCCGATCAGCCGCGCGTTTATCTGCACGGCTTCCCGCGTGGCGCGCCTTATCCTGCGGGTCAGGTAGACGACGGTGTAGATCAGCGGCGGCCCGACCAGCAGCGACATCAGCGACAGCATCGGATCCTGCCAGATCATGACGCCGATCAGCGCGATCAGCGATACGGCGTCGCGTGCCAAGGATGTCAGCGTCATCGACAGCAGGTCGCGGATGCCGTTGACGTTCTCGTTGATCTGGGCGGCCAGCCGTCCCGAGCGCGTGTCGTTGAAGAAACCGATGCCGAGCTTCATCAGATGGGCGAAGATGCGGCGCTGGTAGCGCGCCACCAGATTGTTGCCGATCCTGGCCAGCATCACCGCCTGGCCGTAGGTGGCCAGCCCGCGCAGCATGAAGGCGCCCAGGATCAACAAGCAGATCAGCGCGATGAGATCGCCGCGCTGCTGGTAGAATATCTGGTCGACGACATCTTTCATGATCCAGGCGGTGAAGGCGGTCGTGGCCGCAACCATCACCAGGCACAGAACGGCCAGGGCATAATACCAGCGATAGTCGCGGCCGTTCTCAGTGAGAATGCGGCGGATCACCGCCACGACCTCGCCGGGCCGGGCTTTGGCTTGGTGGTTTAGCGACTGGTTCAAGTCGGGATCGTTCCGTGATGTCGGTCCGGCTCCGCGGCCGGGTTAATTCGGCAATCCTCTTAGCGCCCCGGTGCCGGCTTGCCTATGGCCGAGGCCGGCAAAAACTCTGTGGGGTCACGCCCGCCAGCGTCGCCCCGCCGTCTGGACGCCGAACAGCGATGGGTTTCTGGCAAAGGCGGCAAGGCCGGAAAGCGCTGCCAGCGGATGGGTGATCACATAGACCGGCATGGTGCGCATCAACTCGCTGTGCGGCGCCTTGTCCTCGAAGGCGGCGCGGAAATTGCCGGTTTTCAGCGCCGGCAGGATTTTCTGCGCGATGCCGCCGGTCAGGAAGACGCCGCCGCGGCTCATGAACACCAGCGCAAGGTCGCCGGCAGTGCGCCCCAGGCAGGTGACGAACAGCGACAGCGCTTCCTCGGCCACCGGATCTGACTTCGCCAGCGCCGCGGCGGTGACCTCGGCCGGCGTGGTCAACGGCGCCGGCTTGCCGTCCGCCTTGGCCACCGCCCGGTAGGCATTGACCAGGCCGCGCCCGGACAGGATCTGTTCGCCGGAGATTCTGCCCTCGAGCTTCTCGATATGCGCAAACACCTGGAAATCGCGCGGCGAGCGCGGCCCGATATCCATGTGCCCGCCCTCGCCGGGCACCGGGATCCAGTGGTTCAGCGCGTGCACCAGGCCGGCGACGCCAAGCCCGGTCCCGGGGCCGAGCACCACGCGCCCGGCATTCGGCTCCGGCGCATCGCCGCCGATCTTTTCCATATGCTCTTCGCCGAGCGCCACGACGGCCAGCGCCTGCGCCTCGAAATCATTGAGCACCACGACGTCGCCGAGGCCGAGGCTGGCAAACATTTTTTTCGGCTTGACGATCCACGGGCAGTTGGTGAGCGGGATCTCGTCGCTGTCGACCGGGCCGGCCACCGCCAGCACGGCGGAGTTGGGCCGCATCGACGAGCGGTCGAGCACCGCCGCCTGGATCGCCGCGTCGATCGTGTTGAAATTGGCGGTCTGGACGATCTGCGGTTCGGTTGATTCCGAATCCGCGTCGAGCACGATCGAAAAGCGCGCATTGGTGCCGCCAATGTCGCCGATCAGGACCGGAAACTGCAGCACGGTGTCGTCGTCTGGCATGCTCTCGTCCGTCCCGGTTCCCAGTGGCGTTCCGTTCTTTCGTTGACTACCGCATGACCCGGGAAAGGGAAAGTCGCTTCAGGGTCAGTTCCGGAGCAATCACTTCCGGTCCGAATTTCGTACTAACCTCATTCAGCGTTGGCGCTGCCCCTCACCTGCCTGCCGGCATCCTCTCCCCGAATAGTGACGGGGAGAGGGACGCTCTTGTCACCGGTTTCGCCAATCACCAGCGTCGCAGGCAGGGCGCGAAGGCAGCGGCCAGCCCCGTCGCTATACGGGGAGAAATGCCCGGCAAGGCAATGAGGGGCGGCGCCGACCCCAACAGTTGGTTGTTGGCCTCAATACCCCGGCCGGGGTCGCGGCAGCGGAATGCCGATCTCGGGCGTTTCGGCGTAGGCGTTGGCCGTGGCCGGGAGGGCTGCCGCGCCGCTTGCCGATGCCCGCGCCGGCGACGGAGCCTTGGTGAGAACGGGTGCAGCCGCGACCGGCACCCCGTCGCCATGATAGTCGCCATAATAGGTGACCGCCTCCGCCGAAGCCGGATTTGGCCCGTCGAGCACGGCCTGGCATGCTGCGGGCAGGCTCGCCATCGTCATCAGGTCGCGCGCTTTCGGCCTGTCCGGGTTCTTGTTGGGGCGCCACGGCTCCTCGGTGAACCACCATGCCAGCGACTGGTCGCAGCCGTCGCCTGGCGCGGTGTTTTCCTGCGCCTTGCATTTGGGCGAGCCGGGCTGGCAGCCGATGCGGATGTGGAAGTGATAGTCGTGGCCCCAGAACGGCCTTACCTTGCGCAGCCATCCACGGTCGCCTTTCACCGTGTCGCAGAGCTTCTTCTTGATGCCGGGATTGACCAGGATGCGCTCGACTTCCGCATAGCTTGCCGCGCGCTTCAGCAGCCGCCTATGCGCCGGCGCCCAGAGCGCATCTTTAACCAAATGGGTCTTTTCGTCGACAAGCAAGGTGGCGCTCATGTTTTCGCGCTGCTCGAGCGAAAGCTTGCGGTCGGGCATTGGCGTCAGCCAGATGTCGGCGTCGAGGCCGATCTGGTGCGAGGCATGGCCGGTCAGCATCGGACCGCCGCGCGGCTGCGAAATGTCGCCCACCAAAAGGCCGGGCCAGCCATCGGCCGCGGCGTCGCGCGACAGTCTCTCGATCAGCGCGATCATCGTCGGATGGCCCCAGCGGCGGTTGCGCGACGGCCGCATCACCTCCCATTTCGGGCCGTTCAGGGGTATGGCGACGCCGCCGGCAAAGCAGCCCTTGGAATAAAAACCGATCGACTGCGGCAAAGCCACGGCCGGCAGTTTTTTGGCGCCGAACAGGTTTTTCGCCAGTTCCTCGGCCGCCGCAGGTCGCGCTGCAAGCCCCGCCACGGCGAGGACGGCGAGTGCTGCCAATGCATGTCGCCCAAAAGTGCGCAGCGGTTTTGGGACAACGACATGCGTGAACAGAGATCTAAAGCGCGTTGCGACGCGCTTCTGCAGCAGCGATTTGCCGCGCAATGATCGCTTCAACATCGTCATGAAGCAGAACCCCTCTGCAAATTAAGTCGAATCATAGCACGCCCGGCACGCGATTTCGATCACGACCGCTTCATCGGGCTGCGCGCCTCGCCATCGCGCCAGTTGCCCGAAATCCACATATGGTCGAAGGCCGACCGGTAGTCGGGAAAGCGGAAGCGATAGCCGGCCGCCTTGATAGCCGTGTTGGCGACGCGCTTGTTCTCGCCATAGAAGGACCGCGCCATGGGCGAAAGTTGGGCGGTCTCGAACGGAATTTCCGGCGGCGGTGTGACGCCCATCAGCTCTGCGGCATAGGTGACCACGTCCTGCGGCGGCGCCGGCAGGTCGTCGGTGACATTGAAGATGCCGCCACTGGTGTGCTTGAGCAGATGCCAAAGCGCCCCCGCAATGTCGTCGCAATGGATGCGGTTGAACACCTGGCCCGGCTTGACCAGCCGCCGCGCGGAGCCGTTTTCGAGATTGACCAGGGCATTGCGGCCCGGCCCGTAAATGCCGGAAAGCCGCAGGATCGCCACCGGCCGCCCGATGTCGCGACCCAGCTTCAGCCAGTCCTGCTCGGCGGCGACACGCAGCATCGAGCGCTTCGACAGCGGCCTGCATTCGGCGGTCTCGTCGACCCAGCCGCCGCCATGGTCGCCGTAGACGCCGACGGTGGACAGATAGGCGATCCATTCGAGCGCCGGCATTTTCGTGATTGCCTGGCGCGCCGCATTCAGCACCGGGTCGCCGGCCTCTTCCGGCGCCACCGAGACGACGAGGTGGGTTGTTTTCTCGAGCGCGTCGCTGATTTCAGGCGTCAGCGCGCCATCGAAAAGGAGCGGCTGGATTCCGGCTTGCCGCAGCGCTTCGAATTTCTCCGCTGCGCGTGTCGTGCCAAGGATGGTGCCGGCATCCTTGCCGGCGCGGGCAAATGCCTTGCCTGAATAGCCGGCGCCGAAAATGAGGATCTGCTTCTCGCTCATGCACGCGCCTCGATCTGGTTTGCCAGCGCCAGGCGCCATTCGCGTCGCACGGCCTCGTCGCCTTCTGCTTTTACCGCAGCGCTGGCCGATTTGGCGAATTCCGAAGTCGGCACAAGCCGTGACAGCGCCCAAACCGCTGCGCCGCGCACCAGCGGCGAGGCGTCACCGAGCAGCGCACGCACGGCGTTGCCGAGCGACGGTTCGCCGGAATTGCCGGCGGCGATCAGCACATTGCGGACAAAGCGGTCGCGACCGATGCGCTTGACCGGCGAACCGCTAAAGAACGACCGGAAAGCAGCGTCGTCGAGCGCCAACAGATCGGCGAGCGGCGGCTCACGCAAATCGGCGCGAGCGACGAGCTTTTGCTCGGACGCTGCCCGGGCAAACTTGTTCCATGGACAGGCGGCCAGGCAATCGTCGCAGCCATAGATGCGGTTGCCGATTTTTTCGCGGAACTCGAGCGGGATCGGCCCCTTGTTCTCGATGGTGAGGTAGGAGATGCAGCGTCGCGCATCGAGCCGGTAGGGAGCCGGAAAGGCGTCGGTCGGGCAGGCGTCGAGACAGGCGCGGCAAGAGCCGCAATGGTCGTCTTCGGGCGTATCGGATGCAAGCTCGGCCGTCGTGAAGATGGTGCCAAGGAACAGCCAGGAGCCGTGTTCGCGGCTGACCAGATTGGTGTGCTTGCCTTGCCAGCCGAGGCCGGCGGCTTCTGCCAGCGGCTTTTCCATTACCGGGGCGGTGTCGACGAACACTTTTACGTCGCTCCCAGAGCGCGCCACGATCTTGCCGGCGATCTCTTTCAGCCGGCCCTTGATCACGTCGTGATAATCGCGGTTCTGCGCATAGACGGAGATCGCGCCGCGCCGGCGCTTGCGCAGCACCGCGCGCGGGTCGTGGTCGGGGCCGTAGTTCATGGCCAGCACGATGATCGAGCGAACTTCGGGCCAAAGCGCCATCGGCTCGCCGCGGCGTTCGAGCGCCTCGGCGATCCAGTCCATCGAGCCGTGGAAGCCGTCGGTGACGAATGCGGCAAGCCGGGCCGGCGCCTGCGGGATGGCATCGGGCGTGGTGACGGCAACGGCAGCGAAACCGGCGCGCCGCGCCTCGCGGTCGATCAGCGCGCGCAAGTTTTGCGCTCTAGAAATCGAGGTCCGCATAATGTGACACCGGTGACAGGCCGCGCACCCGGTCGGACAAAAGCGGCCGGAACGATGGCCGTGATTTCACCCGTGCATACCATTCGCGCGCGGCAGCGTGTTCGCGCCAGTCGATCTCGCCGAGATAGTCGAGCACGGACAGCGCAGCCGCAGCCGCGAGGTCGGCATAGGTGACCTTGCTGCCGGCCAGCCAATGGCGGGTGCCGGCCAGCCAGTTGGTGTATTTCATGTGCTGGCGGATGTTGGCGCGCGCGGCGCGGATCGCCGCCGAATCGGGCGAGCCGCCGCCCGCCGTTTCCGGCATGATCGGCTTCAGCACGCGCTCGCGCACCAGGTGCCGCGTCACCTCGCTATCGGCCTTGCTGAGATACCAGTCGGTCAGCCGGCGGATTTCGGCGCGCTCCATCGGGTCCTCGGCGAACAGCCGCTTGTCGCGCTTGAGCACGCCGCGCGTCTCGTCGAGATATTCGCCGATGACCATGGCGCCGACGATCGGCACGTCGCCCTCGGCAAGCAGGATCGGCAGCGTGCCGGCCGGGTTCAGCGCCAGGAACTCCTTGCGCCGCATCCACGGCTTTTCCTCGATCAGCGCCAGTTCCTCGCCATACTCGCCGAAAGCGAGGCGAACGAAGCGGCAGGTGGCGAACATCGGGTGGTGGAAAAGCGTCAGCATGGTCCCGCGATAATAGAGCGCACTGGCAAATCGCCGGCTGCGCCGGTAAGTCTTGGCCGCCCCGATTCAGGGGGCCGCCCCGATTCAAAGGGCCGTCAGGGTGCTGCGACCTATAGGAGGAGTTCCGCGCCATGACAAGCAAGCCGTTCTTCAAAGCTCTCACTCGAACGCCGAGGTTTCCATGGAAAGCCAGACCATTGTCGAAGCGCTGCTGCTCGGCATGATCGAGGGCATGACCGAGTTCATTCCGGTCTCGTCGACCGGCCATATCCTGCTTGCCGGTCATTTTCTCGGCTTCCATTCGACCGGCAAGGCCTTCGAGATCCTGATCCAGCTCGGCGCCATACTGGCGATCCTCAGCGTCTATTTCCATCGCCTGTGGCAGATGCTGGTCGACCTGCCGCGTGATCGGGTGACGCGGCATTTCGTTCTCGGCATCCTCGTCGCCTTTCTGCCGGCGGCCGTCATCGGCGCGCTGGCGCATGGCTTTATCAAGACGGTGCTGTTTGAATCGCCGAGGCTGATCTGCGTCATGCTGATCATCGGCGGCCTGGTCCTGCTGTGGGTGGATCGCTTCAAGCCGAAGCCGCTCTATCACGACGTCGAGCGGTTTCCGCTCCGGCTCTATCTGCAGATCGGACTGTTCCAGTGCCTTTCGCTGATCCCCGGCACGTCGCGTTCCGGTTCGACGATCGTCGGCGCGCTGCTTCTGGGCGTCGACAAACGCGCGGCGGCGGAATTCTCCTTCTTTCTCGCCATGCCGACGATGGTCGGCGCCTTCGCCTTCGACCTGTTCAAGAACCGCAATGTGCTGACCAGCGCCGATCTGCCCATCATCGCCGCCGGTTTCATCGCCGCCTTCGTCGCGGCGCTTATCGTCGTGCGCTTCCTGCTCAACTACGTCTCGCGCCACGGCTATTCGCTGTTCGGCTGGTGGCGGCTGGTTATCGGCACCGTCGGCCTGGCGGCGCTGTTCGTCCGGGGGTGAGGCGGCATGCTTATTTTGTCGCCAAGGGCTCTATTTGTTCGTTTGGCCTAACAATATCGGCTGATGGTGGGGGACGACCAGCGTAGACCCGCCCCTCCAACCCAAGCCGTCAACGCGGGGTCGTTCTCGCCCGCTTGAATGCATCTGATGGCCGAATCGACTGTGTTCACCACTCTTCAGAACTTTTTCACGCCGATATCATGACTTCGAACGAGCCCTCGCGTCCTCTCTCCCACGACGTTCCCACACGGTTCGGGCGTCGAACTGAGGAGATAAAGAATGATCAACCGCATCTTGGGAGTTCTCGTGATCGGCGCCGCGACCACCGCGTCCGCTGGTGATGGTGTGAGCCGCCACATTCTCGAACGGGCAGCAAGCTGTTGGCCTACGCAGACGGCGATGCGCGGGGTCAGCTTCAGTGCAGATGTCCACGTCAGCTTCACCCGCGAGGGGCACGTCAGTGCCATCCAAATCGTCGACGTAGCGCCGCAGACCGAGACGTTCAAGGACTTGGCCAGGGATTTCGCGGATGCATTGAAGCGCTGTGGTCCGTACGTCACCGAAGGCAAGAGCGAAATGAACCTCAATCTCTCATGGCCGCTGTAAACGCAGCGAAGTGCTGCTACTTCGTCACCGAGAATTCATAACGCTTGAAGCGAGGCAGCAGGATGTATTCGTTCGGGGCTCCGGGTGTGACGCTCAGGTTGCGGAACACGGCGCCACAGCCCGTCAGTTTACGCGGATAGGCGGTGCACAAGCTGTCGCCCTGCACCCACATTCGACCGGTCACGACCTCCTCACCAACTGTTCGGGTCACGCTGCCGTCTGCCGCAATCACAGCATGGTAAGCCAAGACATGGGGCAGAACCTGGCGTCCCGTCAGCTCGTGTCCGATCATGAGATTGCCGATGTCGACGCCATTCATCCGTTCAGCGGATTCGGGTTCCATTCCGGCAGGAAGCTCAGAAACCCCTGCCTTCCTCAAGCCATCGAGCAGGCGAACGATATCTTCCTGTCGCTTGTAGACGAAGAACTGCTGCGCGATCAGCAGGTTCGGCTGACCCTCCTGCCTTTCCGACAGCACGCTTCGGAGCTGCTCCAGGGCAGAGGCCGCTTCCGGCAGGCGATCGAGATGCGCAAGCGCTGCGACAAGAACATGCAGGCCGTAGAACTTCGTCCAGGGATTGGGCGACCGAACATCGACCTGCTCAAGCTGCGCGACCGCCTCCTCGTAGCGGCCCTGGCCGAACGCCGCCAAGCCAGCCTGATAGTGTCGCCACTCCGTCCACCCGGGATCGACGCGTAGGGCCGCCTCGAGAAAGGTTCGCCCCTCAGCCGGCCTGCCGTTGAAGATGAGGGCCTGGCTCAGCCCTTCGTAGGTCCAGGAATCGCTCGGGTCGAGCGCTATCGCCTTTTGCAGGGCAGCCACCGCCTCGTCGGACCTATGCTCCCGGACCAGAAGCTCGGAAATCAGCTGGTAGTAACCGGGCGACGGATTTCCGGCAGCGATGGCCAGATTGCCGTAGAGCTCGTCGTCGATCTCGGTCCAACCAAGCCCTAGGGCCTGTCTCCTCGCGTCGTCGGCATCCCAGTGGAGCCATGCCAATTCCGCGGCCGCCGCGCCGAAATCGGCATCCAGCGCCAGGGCCTGGCGCAGGTAGCGAGATGCGTCCACGGTGCCTGATGGTGTATCCGTTCGTCGCGCCTCGATAGCGCGCCGAAAAGCCTGGTAAGCTTCCGGATCGTCAGTATCGCCGGACACGGCCAGGTTTGCTTTTCCCGGGACGAGCTTTAGCTGCAGCGCGGCGACAATCTTACCGGTCACCTGGTCCTGGAGCTTGAACACATCGCTGAATGGACCTTCGAACCGCTCGGCCCAGATCTGGCCAACCGTCGAGGCATCGACCAAGTGCGCATTGATGCGCACTTCATCGCCGAGACGTCGAACCGAGCCCTCCAGCAGGTAGCGGACGCCGAGCTCTTTCGCGATCTTCGCCGGCGGCAGACCGCTGTTGCGATATGCACGCGCGGCATTGTGCGAGACGACGAACAGGCCGGGAACGCGCGCCAGCTCTGTCGTCAGATCGTCCGCGAAACCGTTGGCAAGATAGGCCTGCTCCTCGGCTTCGCTGAGATTTGCGAACGGCAGAACCGCGATCGAGAGCGAGGTCGGCACTCCCGTATCAAATGTAGGCCTCCAGATGAACGCCGCGACTGCGGCAATGATTGCCAGTACAGCGCTTACAAATATCAGGCCTCGCCGGCTTTTGGTCTCGTGCTGGTCAGGAGAGGCAGTGCCGGGAACCTGCGGGTAGCGATCGTGAGGTATGCCGGGCGCTTGGCTTTCGGGGACAAAGCGATATCCCCGTCGCGCGACTGTCTTGAGCAGGTTCTGCTTCTCGTCGCCGATGGCTTTCCTGATTTCGCTGATGCACTGGGAAAGACTGTTTTCCGTCACCGCGATGCCAGGCCAGACAGCGTCCAGGAGCTCCTCCTTGGTCACGACACGGTTGGCGTTGGCGACCAGATGCTTCAGCACCGCGAGCGATTGAGGCCTCAGCGGGACATCTTCACCATGCTCGCCGTGCAGGAGACCGGCGTCGAAATCGAACTCGACACCGTTTAGAACAAGGCTCGGTGGATTGACCAGGTTCAAGGCTGCTCTCGATCATCGTGCTGATCGTTCGGGCGGCATGTTGCTCGGCAGGCCGCCTTTGACTTGAGAATCGGCGCCTGTCGCCGAAAGTCAACCAGCGTTTGAAAGTCGGCGCTGCTTCCCGGGACGAAACCTTCGCGCTGCGATCGCAAACGTCCGGAAATTCACGACCGAGCCGGCTGGCGCATCGACTTGGATTATGCCGCGATGGAGCGTTCTATGTGGAATGGTCAGTGCGCTGCGATCCGGATCCCACCGGCGACTTCCAGAGTCTAGCTCCGCCCGTAAAAAACATTCTCGACATGCACCGGCCAGCGCCACGGCAGCACCGCGACCATGTCGAAGCGCACCGACAATCTGCCATAGTCGGACTGGCGCGACAGCCAGAGATCGGCGGCGCTTTCGATGCGGCGCTCCGATTCGCAGCGAACAGCTTCCATCGCTTCCACCAGCGTGCGGCGAGCCTTCACCTCGACGATCAGCACCAGGTTGCCGCGCCGCGCGATCAGGTCGATCTCGCCGAACCGCGTGCGGTGGCGGCGGGCCAGGATCCGATAGCCCTTCACCATCAACGCCGCAGCCGCCAGCCACTCGCTGCGGTGGCCGCGCCGATAGGCCCGCTGGCGGCTGGCGACCGGGCGATCAGCCATTGCGGGCTTTCCCGGTGTCGCCCTCTTTCCCAGTGTCCTTGAGTTCGAGCAGCCGCCGGTAAAGCGCCTGCTTCTGGCCGCCGGTCATCTTGGCGGCTTCCGCCGCCGCCTTGGAGGCCGGCATCTCGGCGGCAAGCGAAAGCAGAAGCCGGTCGATGTCGGCCGGTTCGTCGGCCGTTGCGTCCGACGGGCCGACGCAGATGACGATCTCGCCCTTCGGCGTGTCGGCCGCCGCGTAATGATCGGCGAGCGACTGCAAGCTGCCGGTCCGTATCTCCTCGAAGGTCTTGGTCAACTCGCGACCGATCGCGGCCTTGCGGGCGCCGCCCAGCGCCTCGACCATGGCACCGAGCGTCTCGGCCAGGCGGCGCGGCGATTCGAAGAAGATCAGCGTCGCCGGCACGGTTTTAAGCGCTTCCAGCCGCGTCAGCCGCTGGCCGGTCTTCACCGGCAGGAAGCCGGCGAACAGGAAGGCGTCAGAGGGCAGGCCGGAGGCGGTCAGCGCCGCGAGCGGCGCCGACGGGCCGGGGATCGGCACGACGCGAATGCCCTGGTCGAGCGCTTCGCCTACCAGTCGGTAGCCCGGATCGGAGATCAGCGGTGTGCCGGCGTCCGAGATCAGCGCCACGCTCTGCCCTGCCAGCAAGGCTGCGATCAGCTTTGGGCCGGCCTCGCCGGCATTGTGCTCATGATACGCAGTGGTGCGGCGGCGGATGCCGTAGCGGTCGAGCAGCACGCGACTGACACGCGTGTCCTCACAGGCGACGATGTCGGCTGCGGCGAGCGTTTCAAGCGCGCGTAATGTGATGTCGGCGAGATTGCCGATCGGCGTCGCCACCAGGTAGAGCGCCGGCTCGAGCGGCCGGGCCGGTATCTCGGTCTGGCCGATCACGTAGCTGCGTTTTGCCGACTCGCCGGTCACCGGTGTCCCCCGTCAGGCTCTGACCTTGAATGCATTCGGCCCTGTTTGGCACGGCTCACGCCGGGTTGCAAAACCCATGCCGAAGTGACGCGGCTGTCATGCCTTTGCCACACTGCGGAACGAAACCGTGCCCGGCGGATTTATGCCTGATCTCGGGAGGAGCAGGATGGACAGCCTCAAGATACAAGACGTTTTCGAACCCTACTATGCAGGGCGCAAGCGCTTTGCCGTGCGAAAGGACAAGGGCCTGCCTGCCAAAGCCGGCGCCGGCTCGGCTAAAAAGCCGCGAAAGCGTCGGCCGTCAAAGGCAACCAAGCTCGAGATCGAGCCCTCGACCGGCACCGGCAACACGATGGAGCACTGACCAGACGATGCCCAATCGCTTCGACATTTTTATCACCCGCCTTGAAACCAAAAGCTCCCGCAATGGAGCGCCCCCACATCCGACAAGCGATCGATACCGCGCCCGCCGCGACAAGGGCGAGGCCAAGCCGGCTCGCGACGGCGAGGCGGACGCCGAGAAAGACCACGCCAAGCGCCTCCCCAAGCACGACGCCTGACTACCGCGACCTTCGCGATTGGCCGAGACACTTCTCTCTAAAGCGTGGGGGAAACGCTCGGCCACATCATTCAACCCGGATTGTTCGACACGCGCGCTTCCAGCAGACGCTGGGTCCACGAACTCATCGTCCTCTGGAATGTCGCCAGCCTCTGTTCGTAACGTGCTAATATTGAACCTGCGTGCGCGCGCTTGAGCGTACGGGAGAGGATCATGTCGGCAACTTTAACCGCACTGGGCAGCAGAGAGGCCTACAGGCTGGGAGATTTCAACCTGGTTGGTCGTGGCGAACATTCCACCATACGCTTGGAAGACGGGGAAGTTTCGCGCCAGCATGCAACGATCCGGCGCGACGGCGCGAACTACTGGGTTGTTGATGTCGGCAGTGCCAATGGCAGTTATGTGAATGACGTGGCGGTCACAACCGCGCGTGTGCTGCACACCGGCGATCGCGTCCAGTTCGGCAGATCGATTTTTCTTTTCGACCAGGGCACGACTGCCCCCGATCCAGATTCGCAAGTGGCGAACACAAAAACTCAATGGGGCAACCCGGCAGCCCCCAAGAGCCGGCCGGCCACGCTGTTCGTTGCTGATTTGAAGGAGTTTACCGGAATTAGCGCCAGGCTGTCCCCGGAACAGGTGGCGGCCCTCCTGGCCGAGTGGTATATGGACTGCAATATGATCTTGAAGCACTACGGTGCCTCGATCGACAAATTCATCGGTGATTGTGTATTTGCTTATTGGCACGAGACGGCAGCGGACGTCTGTGTCGCTGCGGTTCAGGCTGCCCAGGCGCTCCGCGCTGCGGAAGACGCGGCTACGTCGCCAACCCGAGTACTGGTCAGGGAACAACAAGACATCATACTCGACTGCCGCATTGGCCTTCATGTGGGTGAAGTTGCTATCGGCGCTATGGGCAAAGGCATCAACACCGCGCTGGGCGATGCCGTGAATTTGGCCTTTCGTATTGAGGGATTGACGCGAAAACTGGACAAGCCGCTGTTGGTCAGCGCCCAGTTCGTCGAGCACTGGCCTGAAGGTAGACAATATTTCAAGTCCTGCGGCTATCACGAGGTCAAAGGGCGCGCCGAGATGATCGAGGTATTCAGCCTAGAATAGGCGCGCCAGCAGGAGCATAGCTTTCTGCTGGCGCTTGCCGCCGGTTCTCGCCGGCTTCAACAGGGCTCGTGGCCGCTGAGGGACGCCAGATCGGCAAGTTCTGCCGAGGCACGTCACTCGCAGATTGTAATTCGATCGCGACAGAAGCCGCTGCCCCGGCGAGCCCCGGCGGCCCGCGCTCGGACCCTGCACTCATCGTGGGTTTCTGCCCTGCAAACGCGAGCTGGCCTGCTCGCGCTCGGAGCAGCGGCGGCACGCTTCTGTTCCGTTGTCGGTCGTGGCAGGGTATTCGGGCCATTTGCATGGCCGGGTTCTTGTATCGAATTCGGCCGGGCAACCACCGGACACACGCGCGCTGTGCTTCTTTCCAATATCTTCAAAGCAATTGTTGTCGGTTTCGCCATGTCGATCTCAGCGCCGGAGTGGCGAGCGAAACGGCGCAACGCCTCCCGGGTCCTTCCACCCCAGATGCCGTCTGGCTTTCCCGGATTACACCCAACGCGGCCAAGCTCGCGCTGTATCCGCTTCGCCAGCTCGTTCGGGGCATCTTCCTGGCTGGCGTCCGATTGATGATCTGCATTCTCCAACTGTTGAATTTGGAGTCTGGCGAGAGGCACAAACAGGCCCTCCGGGTACAGTTGAAGATAATCCTTTAACGCTCCGCTGCTTTTGGAGCCGCGGATTGAGGTCCACAACTCGATTTCCGTCAGGCTCGCATCTCGGCTGCTGTTGTTGGCTGGCGAGACTGCCGTTGGGCCACGAGGAGGGGCAATGAAAATTTCCCTGCCAGGCAGCGATCCATACGTGAATGGTTCCTGCTTGCCGCCTGTCGCGGCCAGAACAGTGTCGCGAACCTTGCGGAACACGAATTGGATGTCTACCCCGGGTTCACCCAAATGCGCCAACAGCCCTGCAGTGTAGGGACTGTTCCGTCCCGCTCCATCGAAAGCGGTTGTACCTTCCTTCGCAGCGTACCCGACCAAGGTTCCGGCTGCCGGTTCAATCGCAGCCAGGCCTCTGCCGATGGAACGCGTTGCGTTTGATCGTCGCATGGCCGCGATAAAAGGGTTGTCCCGGCAAGCATCAAGTAGAACCACCCGCACGCCGGAGACACGGGACAACGCGTTCATCACCAGATCCAGCGGGATTGCCTCAAACTCGACGTCGGAATCAGCGCTCAGGCTGACATCTGTAGGAACGAGAAAATTTCTATTCTCAACCTCAACCCCATGTCCCGCGAAGAAGATTATTGCGAAATCAGCACCTTCCGCCTCGCGACCGAACTCCTGCAGAGCTTTCCTGAACGCGGTATGGTCCAAGTCCATCTTGCGAGATACTTTGAACCCTACCTTTGAGAGCAAGGCAGCCATGTCAGCAGCGTCATTGTTCGGATTGGGAAGTCTAGCGACCCGTTGATAGCTCGAATTGCCGATCACCAGCGCAACACGTTTCTCAGCCCACGCCACCTCCAGCCCGCCGATCAGAGCAATGACAGCAAGCGCGATGTTGAAGAGGCGCATTTTAGCCCCGTGCTCTGCTTCAGCCGCATATTAGCGGCGCCCGACCGAAGCTTGACCAGTCAGGCCTACGCTTGCAAGTAATTATCGGCTGCGGATGGCAGTGGGATGGCCATTCGGCCAAGCAAGCCGAATTTCCAGCATCCTTGCGTGAGCCGACAAATTGTCTGGGACAGGCCAGCTCCTGGCCCAAGCTTTACCGCGCCAGATCCGCCACCACAGCGTCTAGCACGATCATGCCGGCCGGCGTGGCGCGCAGGCGGGCATTGCCGATCGGCGCCACCAGCCCCTCGCCCTGCAGCATGGACAGCCGCGCCGTCGACAGGCCGCGGCCGGAAAACGCTTCATAGCGAGAGAGGTCGATGCCCTCGGCCAGCCTCAGCCCCATCAACAGGAACTCGTCGGCCTCTTCCGAGCGCGTCAGGATCTCGCCGCCGGTGACGCCATGGCCCTTGGCCTCGACCAGATTGGCCCAGGTTTCCGGCATTCTTTCGGCGATCGTCACCACGCGACGGCCGTTTTCGACGAAGCGGCCATGCGCGCCGGGACCGACGCCGACATATTCGCCATAGCGCCAATAGGTGAGATTGTGCCGGCTTTCGGCGCCTGATCTGGCGTGGTTCGAAATCTCATAGGCAGGCAGCCCATGCGCAGCGGTGATCTCCTGCGTCAGCGCATAGAGATCGGCGGCATGGTCATTGTCGGGAATAGCGAATTTCCTGGCCGCATGCAGCGCGTGGAACGGCGTGCCTTCCTCGATGGTCAACTGGTAGAGCGACAAATGGTCGGCGGCATGGCCGATCGCCTGCTCGAGCTCCGCCTGCCACGCTTCCGCTGTCTGGCCGGGCCGTGCGTAGATCAGATCGAACGACAGCCGCGGGAAAATCTCACGCGCCAGGCCAATCGCGTGCAGCGCTTCATCGACATTGTGCAGCCGGCCGAGAAAGCGCAAATCCTTGTCGTTCAGCGCCTGCACGCCGAGCGACACCCGGTTGACGCCTGCCGCCCGATAGCCGCGAAAGCGCTCGGCCTCGACCGAAGACGGGTTGGCTTCCAGCGTCACCTCGATGCCGGCAGGCACCGTCCAGTTCTTCGCCACCGCGTCCAGCACCGTCGCCACGGTTTGCGGCTTCATCAGCGATGGCGTGCCGCCGCCGAGAAAAATGCTGGTCACCTCGCGCGGTCCGGTGCGGTTGCGCATCGTCGCAAGCTCGGTCTCGAAGGCGCGCGCGAAACGCTCCTGGTCGACCGGCTGGTGGCGGACATGGCTGTTGAAGTCGCAATAGGGGCACTTGGCCGCGCAGAACGGCCAGTGCACGTAGACGCCGAAACCGGGGCTGCGGTCGAGCAGCATGGTCATTTCACCGCCGATCGCGCCAAATCCAGTCTGGCCTGCGCGAATTTCTGGAAGGCGCGAGCGCGATGCGACAATGCCGTCGGCTGGCCGGGCTTCCAGCCATGTTTCTCCTCTGCGGTCATTTCGCCGAAGGTCTTTTCGAAACCGTCCGGCACGAACACCGGGTCGTAGCCGAAGCCGAGTTCGCCACGCGGCGGCCATACCAGCGTGCCCTCGACCTCGCCACGGAAATATTCGGCCGCGCCGTCGGGAAAGGCCAGGCAGATGACGGCGACGAAGCTGCCCTTGCGCTGCGCAGGCGCAACCGCGCCGATTTCCTGCAACGCCACTTCGGCTCGCTGCATCGCCATGCCGAAGTCGCGGCTCCCGTCGGGCGCCTCGGCCCAGTTGGCGGTATAGACGCCGGGCGCTCCGCCCAGCGCATCGACACACAGGCCGGAATCGTCCGACAATGCCGGCAGGCCTGTCGTCTTGGCGGCGGCAAAGGCCTTGATATAGGCGTTCTCCTCGAAGGTGGTGCCGGTCTCGTCCGGCTCCGGCAGGCCATATTCCTTGGCCGACTTCGCTTCTATGCCGAACGGCGCCATCAGATCGGCGAATTCGCGCAATTTGCCGGCATTGTGGCTGGCGACAACGATCTCATGTCCATCAAGCGAATGCATCAGATGCCCCAAATTCTTGGTTCGGCGAATTCGATCGAATTGCCGGAGGGGTCGCGAACATAGATCGAGCGGCCACCCTGCGGCCATTCGAACTCGCTTTCGATGGCGATTTTCTTTCGCTCAAGATGCGCTCTCCAGCGCACGATCTCGTCCGCGCTCGCCGCAAAGCAGAGATGGCCGTCGCCGACCGTGCCGTGCGGCGGCACTTTCAGCCTGGCATCGGGCGCCGGCGGCACCTTGGTCGCCTCGGCGTTGAAGATGAGCAGCACGCCGTCCCCGCAACGGAAGAAAAGATGCCTGCCGTCGACCTTGCCCAGCAGATCGAGCCCGAGCACATCGGTGTAGAATTTTTCCGCGGCATCGAGGTCGGTGACGTACAGCGCTGATTCGAGGATGGCAGAGGGTGTCACGAGGCACCCCCCTCTGGCCTGCCCTCTTTGCCAAAACTTGGCATCTCCCCCTCAAGGGGGGAGATTGGCAGCTTCAGCGCTTCCGCACATCCCACGCCGCCGACAGTTGGCGAAAGCCGATTGAATACCCGATCTCCCCCCTTGAGGGGGAGATGGCCGGCAGGCCAGAGGGGGGCGGACAAGCTCGGCATTTTCAGGACTACGCCACGGCCATCTGCTGCAGGCTGACCAGTCGCGCAATACCTTTCTTGGCCAATTCCATCAGCGCCGCAAATTGCTCTTCCGAGAAAGGCTCGCCCTCGGCCGTGCCTTGTATCTCGACAATGCCGCCCTTGCCGGTCATGACGAAATTGGCGTCGGTGCCGGCCGATGAATCCTCGAGATAGTCGAGGTCGATGACCGGCTGGCCGTCGTGGATGCCGCAGGAGATAGCCGCGACATGGTCCTTCAGCACCTTGGCGACGCTGGCCATCTGCCGGGCTTCCATCCAGCGCAGGCAGTCGTAAAGCGCCACCCAGCCGCCGGTGATCGAGGCGGTGCGCGTGCCGCCATCGGCCTGGATCACGTCGCAGTCGACGGTGATCTGCTGCTCACCCAGCGCCTGCAGATCGACCACTGCGCGCAGCGAACGGCCGATCAGCCTCTGGATTTCCAGCGTGCGGCCGCCTTGCTTGCCAGCCGAAGCCTCGCGGCGCATGCGCTCGCCGGTCGAGCGCGGCAGCATGCCGTATTCCGCCGTCACCCAGCCCTTGCCGGAATTGCGCATCCAGCCCGGCACCTTTTCCTCGAGGCTGGCGGTGCACAGCACGTGGGTGTCGCCGAACTTCACCAGGCACGAGCCTTCCGCGTGCTTGGAGACGCCGCGCTCAAAGGAGATGGCGCGCATTTCGTCGAATTGGCGTTTGGAAGGGCGCATTCAGGCTTCTTTCTTGTCGTTTTAGGAGTCGTGGCCGGCTTGTAGCCGCACGCGACGAGAGGCGCAAAGGAAAATGGACCAGTTGCGCGGGCGCGGCCGATGTCTATATCCTTGGGCCGGAGGTATTTGGCTCGAATGACCAAGGCAGTCGATCCCGGTTCCCAGTCGGCGGCAGCGCTCCAATCCCCCGCGCTTCAATCGCCTGCGCTTCAATCGCTCGACATGCGCTCGCGCGACATCTTTCGGCGCATTGTCGATTCCTATCTGAAGGACGGCGAGCCGGTCGGCTCGCGCAGCCTGTCGCGTATCCTGCCGTCTTCGCTGTCGCCGGCCACCATCCGCAATGTGATGAGCGATCTCGAGCATCTCGGCCTGATCTACGCGCCGCATATCTCGGCCGGCCGATTGCCGACCCAGGCCGGCCTGCGCTTCTTCGTCGATGCCTTCATGGAGCTTGGTGATCTCTCCGACGAGGAGCGCCGCACCATCGAGGCGCAGGTACGCGCCTCCGGCTCTGGTGCGACGCTGGAGCACATGCTCACCGAGGCGAGCCAGATGCTGTCCGGCATGTCGCGCGGCGCCGGCCTCGTGCTTGCCGCCAAGAACGAGGTGGCGCTCAAGCATATCGAATTCATCCAGCTCGAGCCGAACAAGGCGCTGGCCGTGCTGGTGTCGCAGAACGGCGACGTCGAAAACCGCGTCGTCGACCTGCCCGCCGGCATCACCGTCTCGCAACTGCACGAAGCCTCGAATTTCCTCAACGCCCATATCCGCGGTCGCACGCTGGCCGAGGCGCGGGTCGAGATCGCCCGCATCAAGGAAGAAACCAGGGCCGCCCTCGACACGCTGTCGCAGGATTTGGTCGAGAAGGGCCTTGCTGTCTGGGCAGGCGCCGAGAGCGGCTTGCCGGCGCGTCTCATCGTGCGCGGTCGCGCCAATCTGCTGGAAAATGTCACCGCCCAGGCCGACATCGAGCTGCTGCGGCATTTGTTCGAGGATCTGGAGACGCAGGACGGGCTGATCCAGCTTCTCGACCTCGCCGAGGAAGGCTCCGGCGTGCGCATCTTCATCGGCTCGGAGAACAAGCTGTTTTCGCTGTCGGGCTCGTCGCTGGTCGTGGCGCCCTATCGCGACAAGGACGCCCGCGTCATCGGCGCGCTCGGCGTCATCGGCCCGACCCGGCTGAACTACGCACGCATCGTGCCGATGGTCGACTATACCGCGCAGCTTATTTCCCGCATGCTGCGATAATGCATGTCGCCCAAAAAACCGAAGCGCGTCGCACGGATCCTTCCAACGCGACACGCTTAAGGGAACCTCAAGGAGAAAAAAATGGCGCTGGAATCATTCAAGGCTCAGATCAGCCTGTTGCTCGAGCAGATGATCAACCAGCCCGAGGATCAGCATGAAGTGCAGGAGCAGTTGCGCGAAAAGCTGGGGGAGATGCGCGCCATGGGCCTGCCGCTGCCGGCCGATCTCGTCGCGCTGGAAAAGCGCCTCGACGACGATTTCTACGCCGCCGGGAACTGAGCCCGAAAGGTGCAAGGACGGCTAGCCGACCGGCGAGCATGAGGATCTCGTGACCGGCTTCGTCGTCTCCGGCGACGCGGTCTGGGGCCGACCGGCAAGTGATGCGGTGCCCCGAGGGCGGCGGCGGTTGCATCTGGCCGTCACCTGCGGGCGAGGATGTATTCAGCATGCGACCCCGTCGGATATTTTCAAACGGCAGACTAGCTTGCGCGGCCGAAGGCTTTATCCTGCCTGGTCGAGACTTAGTTGCCTGACTCACTTGATTGCCTGACCCTTGCCCATCTGACCTCTTGGGAGCGAAACCAATGAACAAGCCCGCCACCACCGTGCCTGTGCCCGGCCGCGGCCGCATCTACAATTCGATCACCGAGACGATCGGCGACACGCCGCTGGTGCGGCTCGACAAGTTCGCCGGGGAAAAGGGCGTCGTCGCCAATCTGCTGGCCAAGCTCGAATTCTTCAACCCGATCGGCTCGGTCAAGGATCGCATCGGCGTCTCGATGATCGAGGCGCTGGAGGCATCGGGCAGGATTGCGCCCGGCAGGACCACGCTGATCGAGCCAACCTCGGGCAACACCGGCATCGCGCTCGCCTTCGCCGCCGCCGCCAAGGGCTACAAGCTGATCCTGACCATGCCGGAAACCATGTCGGTCGAACGCCGCAAGATGCTGGCGCTGCTCGGCGCCGAACTGGTGCTGACCGAAGGGCCGAAAGGCATGAAAGGCGCCATCGCCAAGGCCGACGAACTGGCCGCGACGCTGCCCGACGCCATCATTCCGCAGCAGTTCGAGAATCCCGCCAATCCGGAAATTCACCGCCGCACCACTGCCGAGGAAATCTGGAACGACACTCATGGCGAAGTCGACATCTTCGTCGCCGGCATCGGCACCGGCGGCACCATCACCGGCGTCGGCCAGGTGCTGAAGCAGCGCAAGCCCTCCGTGCATGTCGTCGCCGTCGAGCCGGAAGCCTCGCCGGTGCTGTCGGGCGGCCAGCCCGGCCCGCACAAGATCCAGGGCATCGGCGCCGGCTTCGCGCCGAAGATCCTCGACACGACCATTTATGACGAGATCGTCAAGGTCTCCAACGAGGATTCGGTCGCCAATGCGCGGCTTGTCGCCCGCCTCGAAGGCGTGCCGGTCGGCATCTCGTCGGGCGCTGCCCTGCAGGCGGCGATCGTCGTCGGCTCGCGGCCGGAGAACGAGGGCAAGAACCTGGTGGTCGTTATTCCGTCCTTCGCCGAACGCTATCTGTCGACGATCCTGTTCGAAGGGCTGGGGGCTTAGGCATATTTGTGCCGGCCTGCGGTTGCGGTTTCCTGCGCTTCCGTAGCGCCCGCCAATTGTCGAAGCCGGCGCCGCCCCTCACCTGCCTGCCGGCATTCGCACCCCGTAAACGGGGCGAGGGGGCGCTCTCATTGACGGGTTCGCCAATCGCCAGCGTTGCAGAAAAAAGTGCCGACACCGCGACCAGCCTATTTCTCCCCGTTTACGGGGAGAAATGCCCGGTCCACCCTCCGCAGCTGCTGCGGAGGACGGGCAGGGCAATGAGGGGCGGCACCAGCGGTCGGCCTTAGATCCCAAACATCGGATCATGTCTGACCCCGGCCTTTCCCTGACCTCATTCTTCGGCTGCGAGCCCAGCCCGTCGTGCCTGCAGGAACCGGCGCACGGCCGGGTCGCGTTCGAGGCCGATCGCCCTGTTATAGGCCTCGGTAGCCTCCCGAGTTTTGCCGAGCCTGGCCAGAAGGCCCGCGCGGGCGGCCCAATAAGGCTGATAATCATGCAGCCGTTTCTCGTCGCCAAGCTCATCAAGTGCACTCAATCCCGCCGCGGCGCCGTCGGCCTCGGCAAGGGTCACCGCGCGGTTGATCGAGACCACCGGCGAGCCGGCAATCACCGACAGCGCATCATAGAGCTGTTTAATCGCGGCCCAGTCGGTCCGGCCGGTCAGCCGCCTTGTCGTATGGGCGGATTGCACGGCTGCCTCGAGCTGGTAGCGGCCGACGACGCGCTTGGCCGCGGCGTGCTTCAGCAATGTCTCCGCTTCGTCAATCAACGCGCCGTCCCACAGCCCAAGCTCCTGCTCGGCCAATGGCACATAGTCCCCGGCGGCGTTGCGCCGCGCCGCACGCCGCGCCTCGGCAAACAGCATCAGCGCCAGCAGGCCAAGCGCTTCCGGCTCATCCGGCATCAGCGAGGCTACCAGCCGGCCGAGCCAGATGCCTTCGGTCGCGAGATTGCGGCGGCGGGTTTCGGTGCCGGCCGGGTCGGACCAGCCTTCGGCGAACGCGGCGTAGATCGCTTCCAGCACCGCATCCAGCCGCTCGCCAAGCTCTGCCCGCTCCGGCACGCGGAACGGAATGCCGGTCTCGCGGATGCGGCTTTTGGCGCGCACCAGGCGCTGGCCCATCGTTGCCGGCGATACCAGGAAGGCCGAGGCGATCGTCGCTGCGTCGAAGCCCAGAATGGCCTGCAGGATCAGCGGCGCGCGTACGCCAGCCTCGATCGCCGGATGGGCACAGGCAAACATCAGTCGCAGCCGCTCATCGGGCAGGTCTTCATCGATCATGCGGGCCTCGATCTCCTCGGCGATCAGCCTGAGATGGTCGCGGCTCGCCTCGCTGGTCAGCCGCCGCCGGATCGCGTCGACGCGGCGTCTGCACGCCACCGCCAGCAGCCAGGCTTCTGGCTTCTGCGGCACGCCGGTCTGCGGCCAGCGCTCCAGCGCCGCCACAAAGGCGTCGGCCAGCACGTCCTCGGCGCCGGCCACGTCGCGCGTGCGGGCGGCGAGGAAGGCGATGAGCTTGCCGTAGCTTTGCCGGGCGGCCGCTTCCGCCGCCGCCCGGGCGACCTCCAGGTCATTCGTCATCACATGGTTTGTTCCCAGATCGGCCGCACCTCGACTGTGCCGGTGCTGGCAGCTGGGCATCGCGCCGCCCAGGCAATAGCCGCGTCGGCGTCCTCCGCCTCGATCATGTAGAAACCGGCGAGCTGCTCCTTGGTATCGGCGTAGGGACCGTCGAGCACGTTGGTCTTGCCGTTGGCCATCCGTACCGAGGTCGCGGCTTGGGTCGGCTTCAGCCGGTCACCGGCCAACCAGGAGCCGGACTTCTTCAACGCCTCGGTATAGGCGCCATAGGCTGCGCTGATCTCGTACGTCTTCTCCGTCGGCGCGGCCGCCATCGCGGCTTCGTTCACGTAGATCAAAAGCATGTATCGCATGGTCTTCTCCATTTTCGAAGGCCGCATCGTTGCAAGCCGAACGTATGTCGCGCGGCCTCGCGCGATTTCGACAGGCTCTGCGAAAATCTTTCGGCTCCGATCGCACATCGCGCAAGCGGCTATGCGTTGCGGCATCACTCAGCCGTTCGTCTAATGGATATTATTGCGGGTTGGCATTTCCCGCCCGCTGTCTAAACTCGCCTCGGGTCGCGCGGTGGCAGATATTTCAGGGAGGAGATCACATGCACAATTTCAGGACGAAATTTATTGCTGCCGGCGCGCTGGCGCTGTCGCTGGGTCTTGGCGCGGTGTCGGCCATGGCGCAGGAATTCATCAACGTGCTGACCGGCGGCACCTCGGGCGTCTATTATCCGCTCGGCGTCGCACTGTCGGAAATCTACGGCAAGGGCATTGAGGGCGCCCGCACCCAGGTGCAGGCGACGAAGGCCTCGGTCGAGAACCTCAACCTGTTGCAGCAGGGCAAGGGCGAGATCGCCTTCGCGCTCGGCGATGCCGTCAAACTGGCGGCCGAGGGCAACACCGAAGCCGGCTTCCCGGGCAAGCTCGACAAGCTGCGCGGTGTCGCCGCCATCTATCCCAACTATATCCAGATCGTTGCCAGCAAGGAATCCGGCATCAAGACGCTTGCCGACCTCAAGGGCAAGAGCCTGTCGGTCGGCGCGCCGGCCTCCGGCACCGAGCTCAACGCCCGCGCCATCTTCGCCGCCGCCGGGCTGAAATACGAGGATCTCGGACGGGTCGAGTATCTGCCCTTCGCCGAATCGGTCGAGCTGATCAAGAACCGCCAGCTCGACGCCACGCTGCAATCGGCCGGCCTCGGCGTCGCCTCGATCCGCGACCTCGCCACTTCGGTGCCGATCAACGTCGTCGCCGTACCGGCGCAGGACGTCGCCAAGATCGGCTCGCCCTATCTTTCGGTGACCATTCCCAAGGGCACCTATGAAGGCCAGACCGAGGACGTCGCGACCGCCGCCGTCGGCAATTTCCTCATCACCCACGCCGACGTCTCCGACGAGACCGGCTATCAGATGACCAAGCTGCTGTTCGAAAATCTCGACCAGCTCACTGCTGCCCACGCCGCCGCCAAGGCGATCGACATGGCCAAGGCGCTCGACGGCATGCCGGTGCCGCTGCATCCCGGTGCCGAGCGGTATTACAAGGAAAAGGGATTGGTGAAATAGGGGTACTCCCTCCCCCTTGAGGGGAGGGTGCCGAGCGAAGCGAGGCGGGTGGGGTCGGTTCAGGCCGCGCACTGCCGCAACGACCCCACCCGTCCATCCGCCTTCGGCGGCTGTCCACCCTCCCCTCAAGGGGGAGGGATTGCGCCCGCCAGGAACCCGCCAATGACCGACGCCCATCCCGAAACGCGGACCGTTCTTTCCCCCACCGCCGAAGCCCCGCTCGAAGGGCTGCCGCCGGGTTTCGGCGACGGCTTCGCCGGCAAGGCCGCCTTTCTCATCGCCATCGCCTTCTCCGTCTTCCAGATCTACATCGCCGCCTATGGCAGCCTGCCGAGCCAGGTGGTGCGCGCCATGCATGTCGGCTTCTTGCTGCTGCTCGGCTTTGGCCTGATCGCCAATCTGCGCGCCACAAGCACACCGGCGAAAGCAGCATTCTGGACGCTCGGCCTGCTCGGCTTTGGCACCGGCCTCTACAATTGGGTGTTCTATGCCGATCTCATCCGGCGCTCCGGCTTCCTCAACACACCGGACCTGATCGTCGGCACGGTGCTGGTTGTGCTGGTCTTCGAGGCCGCGCGGCGGCTGATGGGGCTGCCGCTTGCCCTGATCGCCTTGATCTTTTTCGCCTACGCTTCCTTCGGCAATCACCTGCCGCCGCCCTTCATCCATCGCGGCTATGATTTCGCCCAGCTTATCGACACCTTCGCCTTTGGCACCGAAGGCATATACGGCACGCCGGTCTACGTCTCGGCCGCCTATATCTTCATCTTCGTCGTCTTCGCCGCCTTTCTCGAGCGCGCCGGCATGATCGCGCTGTTCAACGACTTCGCGCTTGGCCTGGTCGGCACATGGCGCGGCGGACCGGCCCAGGTCTGCGTTCTGTCCTCGGCGCTGATGGGCACCATTTCCGGCTCCGGCGTCGCCAATGTGGTGGCCAGCGGCCAGTTCACCATTCCGCTGATGAAGCGCTTCGGCTTCCGTTCGGCTTTCGCCGGCGCGGTCGAGGCGACCTCGTCGATGGGCGGCCAGATCATGCCGCCGGTGATGGGCGCGGTCGCCTTCATCATGGCCGAGACGCTGAACATCCCCTATGCCGAGGTGGTCAAGGCAGCGATCATCCCGGCGCTGCTCTATTTCGGTGCCTGCTTCTGGCAGGTGTACCTGGAAGCCGGCAAGGCCGGCCTGCAGGGCATGGCCAAGGCGGACCTGCCCAATCCGTGGCACGCGGTGAGACGACATTGGCCGCTGGTGCTGCCGCTGGCCGCGCTCATTTATCTGCTGTTTGCCGGCTATACGCCGATCTTCGCCGGCACCATGGGGCTGGCGCTGACCATCGTGCTCATCCTCGGCACGCCGCTGGCGGCTTTGATCGGGCCGCTTGCCTTCCGCATCGTCTTTTGGCTGGCGCTGGGGCTTGCCGCCGCCTCCTTCATGAGGTTCGGCGTCAACATCCTCAGTTTTGTCATCGCCGGGCTCGTCATCGCCTGCGTCACCTTCAGGGGCGGACGCGAGACGCTGCAGATATGCATAGATTCGCTAGCCGAGGGAGCAAAGAACGCGCTGCCGGTCGGCATCGCCTGCGCCATCGTCGGCGTCGTCATCGGCACCTTGACGCTCACCGGCATCGCCTCCACCTTCATCGGCTGGATCATCTCCATCGGCGAGAACAATCTGTTCCTGTCGCTGGTGCTGACCATGCTCACCTGCCTGGTGCTCGGCATGGGCATACCGACGATCCCCAACTACATCATCACCTCGTCGCTGGCCGGGCCGGCACTGCTGTCACTCGGCGTGCCGCTGATGGTCAGCCACATGTTCGTCTTCTATTTCGGCATTATGGCCGACCTCACTCCGCCGGTGGCGCTGGCCGCCTTCGCCGCCGCGCCGATGGCCAAGGAGAGCGGCCTCAAGATCGGGATCCAGGCCACCAAGCTTGCCGTCGCCGGCTTCGTCGTGCCGTTCATGGCGGTCTACACCCCGGCGCTGATGCTGCAGGACCCCGGTCCGATCGCCGCCCAGTTCGGTTATCCCGTCGAGGTCGCCTATATCGTCGCCAAGGCCTGCATGGGTATTGCCCTGTGGGGCGCAGCCGCCGTCGGGTTCCTGGCCCGGCGCATGGCCTGGTGGGAACGTCTCGTCGCCTTCGCCGCCGGCGTGCTGCTGGTTGCCGCACTGCCTGTAACCGACGAAGCCGGGTGGGCACTCTCTGTCGCCTGGATCGGCTGGCACTGCTGGCGGGCGCGGCAGGCCACCGGCACCGCATGAGCCTCTGTATCCTCGCAGCCGGCAAGACGGTGACGCTCACTGTCGCCGCCTTCACGCTCGCCTGGACGCATTCGGTGGAAAAGACGCATTGGCAGGAGGACTGGAAGGTGACGCCTTCCGGCTTGGAGATCGCCGAGGCACGGATCAAGGGCTCGGGCGCCGGCATGGAACCGCCGGAAGGCTCGGTGCTGCGGGACGGTTGGTGGATCTATAAACCCAAGATGGCGCCGCAGCGGCGCCTTGTGCTCGCGGCCTCCGGCGCGACCGGTGACGGCTGGACGCTGTGCACGGTTCAGGGCTGCCGCGAACTGGGCAAGGCGGCAGGCGACACGACGGTGCTGGAGCTGTGCGAAGGTTAGTACCAGCCGCGGTAGCGGCGGTCGGCAAGCGGGTGCGGGACCTCGTCCTCCAGGGCGTTGTCGGATGTCGAGTTCCGGGCACAGCCACATAAGCGGACCAAAGACGCTCCATCGTTAGCCGCCAAAACCGGATTCCGACTGAGCGAGCCGACTTTCTTCCTTGCGGAAGAATGCTTTGAAAAACAGAATGTCGGAAGCCGACCTGATTGCCCGGGCGATCAACGCGGTTGCGAGCACGGCAAAGATCAGGCGAACGAAAAACACACTGGTGAAGTCTGCACCCAGAGCGATGACAACCAGCGTGTCCTCTATGAGGCTGTGGGCAAAGCCCATGAACACGCAAGCGAGGAAGATCTGGCGCGGGTCTACGCCGGTCGTGCGCGCCTCGCGGATCAGCAGTCCCGCGCCATAGGAAATTCCAAGAAACAGACCGACCGCAGTGAACGGCACCGCTTGTGACTGGATGCCGGCAAGGCGAAACAGCGGTGAAAGCCCGTTGTTCAGCCAACCCAGGATGCCCGATATCTTGAGTAGCTCGATCAGCCAGCTTAGTGCGAGGAGGATCACGAGCATGGTTGCCAGGGTTTTGAGCATGCCTGGAAAAAAACTGCTCCAATCAGTGCCTTCGACCATTGGTATCCACGCCGGCTTCAGCGGCTCGGATAGCCATCCGGTTGCTGCGAATATCTGGTGCAGGAGCATGGCAAGGATCAGTCCGCCGCCAATGCGAAGTGCTGCAGTGACCACGAAGCTTGGCCCAACCTTCTGAATGATGCGTTGTTCAATCGGAATGGCATGCGCAAATAGCAAAAGGGTTGAAAGAACGGTCATGTCGGCAGTGCTCAACGTCGAAACCGGGGCCAGAGTGAACACGGTCACCACCGCGCCCCAAATTCCCACCAGCAATCCCGTTAGCCAGGCAAGAGCGAGCTCGGGCGGCAGTCCAACCAGCGTCATGAGAGGCGCGAAGAACGGAGAGATCGCCCGGATGACACCAAGATCCTGCAGGATCTGTGTGGCTATCGTGACCGGAACGATAATGCGAACCAATTCCCAATAGATTTCAAGCGTTTCCAGCGTCTTTCGATAGAGGGCGGTCTGCACTGCCATGGCGATTGTCTCCGTGATTGACGCCAAATGACTACCGTGAGACGGCTCGCATTTGTGGTCAAAATTTGCGGACTTGTGCAATAAAATTGCAGACCGGTAGACGACGACGGAGGACCGGAATGGACCGGATCGACAGGAAGCTTCTCAAGCTTTTGCAAGAAGACGCTTCGCGAACCAATGCCGACCTGGCGGCGGAGGTCGGGCTTTCACCCTCCAGCTGCTTGCGCCGCATACGGCGGCTAAAGTCAGTCGGTGTCATCGACCGCGTTGTCGCGCTTCTTGATCCGGCCAAGGCCGGCAGGGGGATAAAGGCTATCGTCACGGTCGAGCTGGAGCGCCACGGCGAGCAACACATGCGCCGCTTCCTCGAGCTTGCCGCCATGGAACCAGTGGTGATCCAGGCCTACAGCGTGAGCGGCTCGACCGACGCTGTCCTAATGCTGCGCCTGATGGATATGGACGAGTTCGACACTTTGTGCGAGCGGCTGTTCCGAGATCGGACGAATGTGGCGCGGTATTACACCATGTTTGTGATTCGAACCGCCAAGGAGACGACCGCAATCCCGCTCTAAGTTTTTCGGAGGCAACTTGGCGGAAGGGATCTTGCAGCTACTGGGCGGTCACGCCGGCTGCCTGGTGTCAAACGGGACTAAGCTTGCCGGCGGCGAGATCAAAGCCCCAGAATCTCGACGCCCCAGGATCTCAAAACCCCAGAATCTCAAAGCCTGGAATCTCAGGCCCTTGGCGTTGTCGCACACCGCCTGTCGGCGAGCCCGGGACGCCCCGTGCGATAGGTGGTCGCACGGTGATCGGCGGCTGGCCTGCATATCCGGCTGTCGTGACGGCTTTCCATGGTAGTCATCAGTGCGCGCTGATGCCGAGCGTATGGCCGCGGCGTGCGCATGCGGGGCCTGGGCCGCGCATGTAATAGCGCTCCGGCCGGTAGGTCGGCGCGACGAATTCGCGGATGGCGGCAGCGTAGCCGATGAGGTGCGTCAAGAAGTTCATTTTCCCTGTCCCTGTCCCGATTTCGGATGTCCCTTCCGAATTGCGTGGGATCATAGCGTCGAGGCGTGAATACTCGGTGAACACGATGTTAATCTTTGGTCAAAAAGGCCTTGGTTCGTGGCTGGAATGCGGCTGATTCGGGGTCTTTCCATGCAGTTCGTCGGCATTCCGGCTAGTGTGACTTTTGCATCACATATGTTTCGTTTGGATGTCGCTCCGACGCGCTTGTGTTTCAACTTTGGCCGGTGCCGCGAAATTTCCGTGCTTGCGCAAATTTCCCTGATTACTCGGGAAAGCCAGGAACCCGTCCGATAGAAGCACGTTGACGCTGAGAGCCGGGACCAACCCCGGCCCAGCGGCTTCCGAGCGGAACCGCCGCCGAACCCCCAACACAGCAAGAACAATGGAAAGGCAAAGCCATGGGTTTCTTTTCGAAAGACATCAAGACGCTGGACGACCTCTTCGTCCACACGCTGCGCGACATCTATTACGCCGAGAAACAGATCGAGAAGTCGCTGCCGAAGATGATCGACAAGGCGACCGACCCGCAGCTGAAAGCCGGCCTGGAGAAGCATCTCGGCCAGACCAAAGGTCATATCGAGCGGGTCGAGAAGGTGTTCGAACTGCATGGCGTGAAGGCCAAGACGGTCAACTGTCCGGCCATCGACGGCATTCTCGAGGAAGCCGATGAAGTCAGCGGCGACATCGACGACAAGGACGTTCTCGACGCCGCGCTGATCGCATCCGCGCAGGCGGTCGAGCACTACGAGATAACCCGTTACGGCACGTTGATCGCCTGGGCCAAGCAGCTTGGCCGCACCGACTGCGCCAATGTCCTGGCCAACAACATCAAGGAAGAACAGGCGACCGACCGCAAGCTCACCGAGATTGCGGAAGCCAAGGTCAACCTTCAGGCCGCCGAGTAGAAGCTCGATCGAGGCAACGCCGGACAACCGGCTTTGCCTCACTTTCCGTAGCTGGACGTCGACCGTACAATGGGCCACGCTCGTTCCAGGGATTGCGCGAGGACAAACCGGCGGAGGAAGTCGTGCAGGAAAAGCCGAAAGCACCCCCTGGCAGGGCCGACAGCAAGGCAAAGCCTGCCAGCGGCAAGGGCGAGACATCCGCCGCTGTCAAATCCACGGAGGCGGCAGACACCGTCATGAAACTTTCTCACCCGGACAAGCTTCTTTGGCCGCAGGAGAAGGTGTCGAAGCAGGGCCTGCTCGATCATTACGCTTTGGTCTGGCCGCGCATGCAACAATTCGTCGTCAATCGGCCGCTCAGCCTGGTGCGCGCGCCGGACGGCGTCGACGGCCAACGTTTCTTTCAGAAACATGCCTCGGCCGGCATGCATGACAAGATCGTCAGGATGAAGGATCCGGCCGACGGCGAGGAGATCCTGTTCATTCGTGATTTCGACGGTGTCGCTGTCTTGGTCCAGCTCGGCGTGGTCGAGATCCATATCTGGGGCTGCACCGTCGACGAACTGGACAAGCCGGACCAGATCATCTTCGACCTCGATCCCGACGAAGGCGTCGACGTGAAAGCGGTGCGCGCGGCGGCGCTCGAAATTCACGGCCGGCTCGATGCACTGTCATTGCCGAATTTCGTCAAGACCTCGGGCGGCAAGGGCTACCATGTCGTGGTGCCGCTGAAACCGTCGGCGGACTGGGATGAGGTGAAGGACTTCGCCCATGATTTCGCCCGTGCCCTCGAGCAGGCCGCCCCTGATCGGTATACAGCGACGCTGTCGAAGAAGGCGCGCACCGGCAAGATCTTCGTCGACTATCTGCGCAACGGCCGCGGCTCGACCACGGTGGCGCCCTATTCGTCGCGCGCCAAGAAAGGCGCTACGGTATCGATGCCGGCGACCTGGGCGGAAATTGAAGCCGGGTTGGCGCCGAACGCATTTCCGATCGGCGACAAGACGACGCTGAAACAGTTGGCGAAAGCCGATCCCTGGGTGGATTTTTTCAAGCAGGGCAAGCCGGTCAAGCGCGGCTGATCAGTTACTTTTTAGACGAGAAACACCTTCTCGAAGGCCTGCTTGCCCATCGGCGAGAAGATGACCGCGCGGCTGTCTTTCCCGCGCCGCGCCCATTTTTCCAAAAGGATCTTGTCGAGGATGGCAGCGCCCAACATGCCAGCCAGATGCGAGCGCCGCACGCTCCAGTCGAGGCAAGCCCGGCACATCGGTCGTCGCGCCTTGCTCTCGACATCGATGCCGATCGCGGCAAAATGCGAGGCGGCCGACGGCCCGAGCCGGATCTCCTTGTCGTCGCGCAGGAGCACTTGTCGAGCGACAAGACGGTCGAGCATCGCCACGGCTTGCTCGCCGGCGAGGTGGTCGTAGCAGACCCGCGCCACGCGCATCGCCGCATCACGCGGACCCGGCCGCACCCGCTGCGGTCCGACCGCAGCGGCCACGCCGGTGATCGCCTCAATCATGCCAGCCACCTGCGGCCCGGCGAGCCCGTAGTAGCGGTGCCGCCCCTGGCTTGCCAGCGTCAGCAGCCCGCCCTCCATCAGTTTCGACAGATGTGAACTGGCGGTCGGCAGCGACACGCCGGCCTCGAGCGCCAGTTCGCTCGCTGTCAGCGCCGTGCCACCCATCAGTGCGGTCAGCATGTTTGCCCGCGCCGGATCGCCGACCAGGCTGGCGATGCGGGCTATATCTGGTCCTTCACGCATAGTTCGTCCTTCATCGAAGCATGGGCGTCAGATAACCACTATCCTGCGCTGAGATCAAGGAGATGACGATGACCGCAAGAACCGCTTCCCACACCGTGCCTGTCAGCCGCTTCGGCCGGCGGCCGTCTCCGTTCATGATCTTGCGCCGGGCGCATCTGCGGCTGCTGGCGCGGTGGTATGACCGCCATCTGCAACGCCTCGACCTCGCCGAGATTGACGAGCATCTTTTGCGCGATCTTGGCCTGACGCCACAAGACGTTCGCCGCGAATGCGCGAAATCCTTCTGGCAAGCGTGATCAGCATGGAAAATTGCCTAGCACATAGAACCACAGAAGGTTTCGACACCGCTCGAACTGTCGCCGCAACAAATCAGATTCAGCAAGGAGACAAAAGATGACCATCACCTGCTTCATCCGCTACGAGATCGACCCGTTCGGCAAGGCGGCGTTCGAGGAGTATGCCCGCAACTGGGGCCAGGCGATCCCGCGCTGCGGCGCCGATCTGATCGGCTATTTCGCGCCGCATGAGGGCTCGGCCACGACAGCCTATGCCGCCTATAACATCGACAGCCTGGCGGCTTACGAAGCCTACCGTATCAGGCTCGCCGCCGACCCGGCCGGCAAGGCCAATTACGAGTTCGCCCGGCGTGAAAAATTCATCCTGAAAGAGCATCGGACTTTTTTGAAACTCGCATCCGGGCCGCATGCCTCTCTGGTGAAACTGTGATCGCCGTCATCTTCGAGGTCGAGCCGGCAGCGGGCAAGCGCGACGCTTATCTCGGCCTCGCCGCCGACCTGCGCCCGCTGCTCGACGGCATCGACGGTTTTCTGTCGATCGAGCGCTTCCAGGGCCTTGTCGACCCGAGCCGCATCCTGTCGCTGTCGTTCTGGCGTGACGAGGAAGCGGTGAAAGCCTGGCGCAACACGGAGGAACATAGGCAGGCGCAGAGGGCCGGCCGTGGCGGCATCTTTGCCGACTACCGTCTGCGCATCGCCCACGTGGTGCGCGACTATGGCCTGACCGAACGGGCCGAGGCGCCTGAGGACAGCCGGGCGGCGAACGGGTGAGTGGGGCGGCTCTTCCTTCTCCCCTTGTGGGAGAAGGTGTCGCCGAAGGCGACGGATGAGGGGTGTTCCAGCTTGGCACCGACAGTACTCCGTCCAACACCCCTCTTCCGTCTCGGCGCTGCGCGCCGATCCACCGCCCGGGGCGAGTCACGGGCCTCGCCCGCCCTTCGGCCCCCACAAGGGGAGAAGGCAAGAGGGCTGCTAGGCATTCCCGATCAGCACTCCAGCCGCAAACACCAGCGCGCCGCCCAGCACCACCTGGAAGGTGGCGCGCCAGAACGGCGTCTGCATATAACGGTTCTGCACAAAGGCGATCGCCCACAGTTCGAAGAACACCACCACGACCGCGAGAATTGTCGCGGTCCAGAAATACGGAATGAGGTAGGGCAAGGCGTGACCGAGGCCACCCAGCGCCGTCATCACGCCTGTGGTGATGCCGCGTTTCACCGGCGAGCCGCGGCCCGACAGCTTGCCGTCGTCGGAGGCGACCTCGGTGAAGCCCATCGAGATGCCGGCGCCGATTGAGGCGGCAAGCCCGACCAGGAAGGTCTGGAACGTGTCGTGCGTGGCGAACGCGGCGGCGAAGATCGGCGCCAGCGTCGACACCGATCCGTCCATCAGCCCGGCCAGTCCCGGCTGCACATAGGTCAGGATGAACTGGCGCTGCTCGGCCGCTGCTTCCTCGGCTTTCACCGCGCCCGACACATGCTTTTGCTCCAGCCGCTGCGCCAGCGTCTCGTGGCCCTGTTCGGCCACCGCCAGATTGTCGAGCAGCTTTCGCGTCGAGGCGTCGCTGGTGCGTTTCGCCGCTTCGACATAGAACAGGTAGGCCTGACGCTCCATAGACTCGGCCTGTTGGCGCACATGTTCGATGCCGAGCGGCCGGACCAGCCAGTCGGGCTTGCGCTCGTAATAGCCCTTTACGTGCTCGCGCCGGATCAGCGGAATGCGCTCGCCAAAACGCTCGCGGTGAAGCTCGATCAGCGAGTCGCGATGGCCATCCTCCTCCTCCGCCATTTCCTCGAACACTTTGGCCGAATGCGGAAACCTATCCGCCAGCCCGTCGGCATAGGCGCGGTAGATACGCCCGTCATCCTCTTCGGAAGAGATGGCGAGCGCCAGGATCTCTTGCTCCGAGAGCGACTCGAAGGGACGGCGACCAAAACCGAAAACACGGGAAAGCATGAGAAATCCGCCCTAGTTTAGAATTATTCTAAACTAGAGTTTGGTGCACCGTTGGTCAATCGCTTGTAGCCGGAGGTTCAAATTTATGGTTGCGGGAATCCTCCGCCAGCGCCCTTCATTATTGGCGAATGTTCACCTATATAGTGGGCTTAAGCCAAGCGAAAGGAACCCGGATGCCGGCAAAACAGCCCACCCATGCATTTGACCCGAAACCCGTTCTCGACCTGATCGCCAGCATCGAGGCCGATCTGCAGCGCCTGAAGGGCCTGGTCGAGCAGCAGGTCGAGAAATTCGACCCGGCCAATCCGCACAACAAGGCCCCCGACGGCAAGCTGACCGAGGAGGGCGTCGAATGCTGCTACCGCCTGTTCGACGAGGGCAAGTCGCGCTATTCGGTTGCCCAGCAGATGAAGATATCCTTCGCCGCCGCCACCCATCGCTTCAACACCTGGCGCAAGATGGGCGGCGCCAAACGGCAACGGACGCTTTTGGGGTGAGGAGCGGTCGGCGAGGAGCGCCACTCTCTGCTCGCAATCCACGAATTGTCTCGGTCACATTTTTCCAGTGGTGCGCGGCCTGGTTTTCCGTGCACCATGGGGCGGTTTCATTCTGCAGGACCTCACCATGACCACCCCTCCCGGCATCGCCGATATCCACCGCGCAGCAACGCGATTGTCCGGCCTGATCGTCGAAACGCCGCTGATCGAATCACCGGAACTGAACAAGCGTTTCGACGCCAGGATCCTGTTCAAGCCGGAGACGCTGCAGCGCACCGGCTCGTTCAAGTTCCGCGGCGCCTACAACAAACTGTCGTCGCTGAGCGATGAGCAGCGCAGCCGCGGCGTCGTCGCCTTCTCGTCGGGCAACCACGCGCAAGGCGTCGCCGCGTCGGCGGCGATGTTCGGCGTCAAGGCGGTTATCGCCATGCCCACCGATGCGCCGGCAATGAAGGTCGGCAATGTCAGGAAAATGGGCGCCGAAGTGGTTCCGTTCGACCGGTTTCGCGACGATCGCATGGCGGTGGTTCGCCCGTACATGGAACGGGGCATGGTCCTGGTGCCGCCTTTCGACGACCCGGCCATCATCGCCGGCCAGGGAACGATCGGCCTCGAACTGATGGCGCAGGCGAAAGCACTCGGGGTGAGCCTCGACGCGGTCGTCATCCCCTGCGGCGGCGGCGGCCTGAGCAGCGGCATCTCCATCGCGGTCAAGGACGCCTCGCCGGGCACCGCCGTCTGGGCGGTGGAACCCGAGCATTTCGACGACACCTGTCGTTCACTGGCCAGAGGTGCTCGGGTTTCGATCGAACCCGGCCACACTTCGATCTGCGACGCGCTCCTCACCGCCGAGCCGGGCGCGATCACCTTCGAGATCAACCGCAGGAATCTCGCCGGCGGCATTGCCGTGTCCGACAGAGCGGCGGCACAGGCGATGCGCGACGCCATGGCCCATCTCAAGCTGGTGGTCGAGCCCGGCGGCTGCGTCGGGCTGGCCGCGCTGTCATCGGGCGAGATCGAGCTATCAGGCAAATGCGTCGCCGTGGTGCTGTCCGGCGGCAATGTCGATTTCGGCACCTATGCGGAGATCATGGCGGCGGCTTAGGTGGCGACCTAACCGGCACCATTCAAAAAAGGCTGACACGAAATGAAACTGCTCTTCAGCCGCAATCCCAATCCTCGCCTCGCGGTCGCCGTGGCACGTTATCTCGACGCAAAGCTCGACTTTGAGTTCGCATCGCCCTTCGCTCCCGGGCAGGCTGAGCGATATCGCCCGCTGAATCCCAATCTTTCATTGCCGATACTCGTAGGCTCGGGAAACAGCCTCTGGGAGGCTGACGCCATAGCCTGCCGGCTTTCACGCGACGCGCATTCGGATCTCTGGCGCACCGGCGACGACGAACCCGAGATGATCCGATGGCTCAGTTGGGGTAAAGAGAGCTTCGCAAGAGCTTGCGACGTCGTGCATTTCGAACGCGGCACCAAGCAGCGCTATGGGATTGGCCCGATCGATCAGCACCGGGTTGAGGAGGGGCTGAGAGACTTTCGCACGGCCGCTGCAACACTTGAGGCCGCGCTTTCCGAGCGAGACTGGCTGGTCGAAAACTCGGTCTCCTATGCCGACTTTCGAATGGCGACGTTTCTGCCTTTCAACGATGTCGCCAGATTGCCGCTCGACGATTATCCTTCGGTCAGTCGTTGGTATCGCCAGCTTGAAGAGATCGACGCCTGGCGCGATCCCTTCAAGGGACTGGATGCGCCTGAATTGCCGCCGGTCCCGGATCAGGCCAGACCGGCATAAAATCTCGATCCGAATGGTCATGCATCCAAGGTGACATCTCGACCATTGCGTGAGCTATTGAGTTGGATCCTAATCCAGCGTCCGGCGGAACCGCACCAGCGCCACGCCGGCAAACAGCGCCACGAACACGACCAGCCAGCCGATTTCGGTCGCGACCGCCGGCAGGTCGGCGCCCTTCAGCATCACCGCGCGGATGATGCGCAGGAAATGCGTCAGCGGCAGGATCTCGCCGAAGATCTGCGCCCAGCCAGGCATGCCGCGATAGGGGAACATGAAGCCCGACAACAGGATCGACGGCAGGAAGAAGAAGAAGGTGAGCTGCAGTGCCTGCATCTGCGTGCGCGCCATCGTCGAGATGGTGTAGCCGAGCAGCACCAGCGCCAGCACGAAGACCAGAACCGCCGCAAGCAGCAGCGACAACGACCCGGTGAAGGGAACCCCAAACAGCAGCTTGGCCGCCGCCAGCACCACCGCCACTTGCACGGCGCCGACCACCAGATAGGGCAGCACCTTGCCGAGCATGATTTCGAGCGGGCTGGACGGCATCGCCAGAAGGTTTTCCATCGTGCCGCGCTCGGTCTCGCGCGTCAGCGCGATCGAGGTCATCATCACCATCGTCATCTGCAGGATGACGCCGAGCAGGCCGGGGACGATGTTGTATTGCGAGATGCCTTCCGGATTGTAGCGTCGGTGCACCACCACTTCGAGCTGGCCTCGGGCGGCTTCGGCGGCCGTCTCCTGCATGCCGCGCGCCCTGAGCAACGCCTGGTTGGCAACGGTGCCGAGCGTCGAAATGGCCCCGCTGGCGACTGCCGGGTCGGTCGCATCAGCCTCGATCAGGATTTGCGGCTGGTCGCCGCGCTCGACTCGCCGAGCAAAGTCGGCGGGAATGGTGACGACGAAGGCGACGTCGCCACGCGCCATCAGGAATTCCGCCTCGGCGGCATTTTGCGCGACATGGTCGAAGCGGTAGTAGCCGGTGGTCTGCAGCGCCGAAACCATGGCTCGCGTGTAAGGATCGCTGCTCATCGCCACCAGGGCTGCCGGCAGGCTCTTCGGATCGTTGTTGATGGCATAGCCAAACAGCACCAGCTGCATCAGCGGCACGCCCAGCATCATGGCGAAGGTGATGCGGTCGCGCCGCATCTGGATGAACTCCTTGATCAGCAGCGCGCCGAGTCTGGCGAAGGAAAAGACGCTGTTTATCCCGTTTTTCATCCCATATTGTCCTTCGAGCCGGACATGAACTGGATGAACACATCCTCCAGGCTGGTCTCGCCCGACGTCACCGTGACGCCCTTGTGGTCTTTCTCGACATCGGCGAGGGCGGCCTCGAGCGCCGTCTTGTCGGAACCGACGACATGCAGCGTCGCGCCAAACGGCGCCACCTGGTCGACACCGGACCGGCCGCTGAGTGCGGCAGCGACCTGGTCGAGCCGCGGACCCTGCACGACGAAGGTCGTCAGCCCGGCATTCCTGACCACCTCGTCGACCGTGCCGGTGGCCAGCATCCTGCCGTAGGAGATGTAGCCGATGCGATGGCAGCGCTCTGCCTCATCCATGTAATGCGTGGAGACCAGCACGGTCAGCCCGCCGCTGGCCAGCCGATGGATCTCGTCCCAGAATTCACGCCGCGCCTTCGGATCGACGCCCGCCGTCGGCTCGTCGAGCAGCAGCAATCTGGGCTTGTGCATGATGCAGGCGGCCAGTGCCAGCCGCTGCTTCCAGCCACCGGACAGCGTGCCGGCCAACTGGTCCTTGCGCGAAGTGAGGCCAAGATCCTCCAGCGTGCTGGCGACATGCTCGTTGAGCGGCTTCAATCCATAGAGCCGCGCCACGAATTCCAGATTTTCGGCGATGGTCAAATCCTCGTAGAACGAGAATTTCTGCGTCATATAGCCGACTTCGCGCTTGATCCTCAGACTGTCGGTGCGGATGTCGAAGCCGAGCACCGTGCCTTCGCCCTCATCCGGCGTCAGCAGGCCGCACATGATGCGGATGGTCGTCGTCTTGCCCGAGCCGTTGGGGCCGAGGAAGCCGACGATCTCGCCCTCGGCCACCGTCATCGTCACATGGTCGACGACGGTCTTGTCACCAAAACGCTTGACCAGGCCGTGGACGTCGATGACGTTCATTTGCCGATATCCGCCAGTTCGACATCGACGATCTGCCCCGGTTGCAGCACGCCGGCGTCGCCCTCCGGCCGCGCCTCGACCAGATAGACCAGCTTCTGCCGGGTCTCGAGCGAGTAGATCACCGGCGGCGTGAATTCCGGGTCCGGCGACACGTAGCTGACGCGAGCCTTCACGTCCGGCCCGCAGCCGTCGCAATGGACGTTGAGCAGCGTGCCGACTTCCACCGACGAGAACGCGCTTTCCGGCACATAGACGCTGAGCTTCACCGCGCCGTCCGGCAGAATCGAAATGACCGGCGCGGTCGGCCCGGCGGTGTCGCCGGGATAGCGGATCACATCGTTGATGCGGCCGGGCGAAGGCGCCGCCAGCACACGCTTCGACAGCCGCCAGCGCGCCTGCTCCAGCGCCGATTGCGCCTGCCTGACCTGATTGTCGGCGGCCTTGATCGTCTCGGGCCGCGCCGGCAGGCCTCCGACAGCGAGATTGGCTTCCGCCTGGCCGAGCTGCGCGTTGGCAATTTCCAGCGACGCCGAAGCCGTATCATGATCGGCCTGGGTGCCAGTGCCGCGTTTGAACAAATCGCTGGCGCGGGTGTATCTGCGTTTGGCGTCGGCGGCTTGCGCCTTGGCCATGTCGACCTGCGCCTTGAGCACCTCAATCTCTTCCGGCCGCTTGCCGACCTGCAGGTCGGCAAGTTGCGCCTGGGCCTGGGCAAGGGCCGCCTCGGCTTGCGCGACGGCTATTTTTGCGTCGGCGCTTTCCAGCGTCACCACTGGCGTGCCCGGCGCGACGCGATCGCCGCGCTTGACCGAAATCGTCTCGACCTGCGCCACCTCGATCGGCGCGAGCAGCACATAGTCGCCCTCGACATAGCCGACGGCGAGCGGCGCCGCCGGTGCGCAGGTGCTGAAAAGCAGGGCGGCGAGCGGCACAGAGCAGAGGAAACTCATGATCTACGATCCTTCCGGTCGGTTAAGTGACGCCGAGCCAAAATCGCGCCGAGATTATCCGTCACTGCCGCCGCGATCTTGGTGGCCTCGGCGTCGCCGATCGCGCGCCAGCCCATGCGGCGCATCACCGCCTCGCGGCCGATGCGGAAATAGACGACCTGGCCGATCAGCGTGAACACGGTGAGTCGGGTAGCCTCGCTTTCGGCCGCCTCGCCCGTCGCCTGCTCCCAGATCAGGCAGAGCCGGCGATGCGTCGGCTCGAACACGCCGTCATAGATGCGGTCGAGTGCCGCCGTCGGATGCGACAGCTCACGCAGGACGAACTGCACGATCTCGCCGGCCTCCGGCCGTGCCACGATGAAAGCCACCATTCGCTCCAGCGCGGTGAACAGTTGTGCCCGCGCCGCTTCGGGGTCGCCCGTTTCTGGTTCGCCCGCTTCTGATTCGCTTGGCTCCTGCAGATTGCCGATCGCCTGGCCGGCAATGGTCTGGATGGTGTCGACGATATAGTCGGCCGCAGCGTTGCGAAGCCCTTCCTTGCCGCCGAAATGATAGGCGATCGAGCCGATGTTGGCCCTGGCCTCAGCCGCGATCTCGCGCGTCGAGGTGCCGTCGAAACCCTGGCGTCCGAACAGTTTTAGCGCTGCGCGAACAAGAGCCGCGCGCGTCATGTCGGCGGGGGATGCCTCGCGTCGCGGAATTTTGGCGTTTGTCGGCTTGCTCATAACAAACATTTAATCAATCGAATGATTAAAGTCAATACTAGCCTATCTCAACCTTGCCATCTCCAGCCGCACGCGCTTTAGTGCGGAGCCATGGTCAAGGAAATCGAGCGCAAGTTCCTGGTCTCCGGCGATGGCTGGCGGGATCTGGTCGAAGCGGACATCCGCATTCGCCAGTTCTATCTCGTTGCCGCGCCCGACCGCTCGGTCCGCGTGCGTATCAGCGACGGCGCCTCGGCAAAGCTGACGCTCAAATTCGGCAGCAAGGCCCGCGAACGCGACGAATTCGAATATCCGATCCCTCTGGCGGATGCGGAAGAGATGCGGGCCTTCGCCATCGGTTGTGTCATCGAGAAGACACGCCACCATGTTAGGCACCGCGGCCATCTCTATGAAGTCGATGTTTTCGGCGGGATGCTCAGCGGCCTGGTGGTCGCCGAGCTTGAGACGCCGCAGGACGTGCAGGGCGAAATGCTGCCAGATTGGCTCGGCCGCGAAGTCACCGGCGAGCACAGGTTCTACAACGCGTCGCTCGCCCTCGAGGGGATTCCGGAGATCGCCGCATGAGCTATCGCATCGATCCGCGCCTGCCGTTGACTGGCGAGGTCAGGCGCATCCTCGCTGAGGAGATCGGCAAGGCGCTCGTCCATCTGGATGCGGCGCATGACAGGCCGGAGCAGGCGCTGCACAAATGCCGCAGGCGGCTGAAGAAGGTGCGTGCCTTGCTGCGCCTGGTCCGTCCCGGAGACGAAACATTTTGCAGTACCGAGAACCAATGCTACCGAGAGGTGGCTGCCCTGCTTGCCGGCCCGCGCGAGGCGACCGCGCTGGTTGAAACCATCGACCGGCTGGCAAAAAACTTTCCCGAGCAAAGCGCCGGCGGCGGTCTCGATGCCGTTCGCGACACGCTGGTGGCGCGCCAGCACCAATTGCATGGTGGAGTTGGCCTCGGCGCCGCGATAGCTGCCGCGACTGCCGCTTGCGAGGATGGCATCAGCCGCATCGATACTCTGGTCTTGCCCGACCAGCCCGAACAGGCCGCCGATGTGCTTGCCGAAGGCGCCCGCATCACTCTGCGTCGCGCCAGAAAGGCGCTGGACAAGGCGGGCTCCCGCGGTGATGCCGACGATTTCCATGATCTGCGCAAGGCGGCAAAGACTCACGGCATGCATCTGTCGCTGCTTGGAAGGCTGTGGCCGACGCCGATCAAGGCACGGCGCAAGGCGGTCGACGAACTTGGCGAAAAGCTGGGCGAACTGCATGATGTGTTCGTCTTGCGCACGCTTCTCGAGGCCCACGACCGGCCGCTCGGCTCTCCCCAGGAAACGCGACTGCTGAGCAAGCTGTTGAAGCGCTCGGAGAAAAGCCTGAAAAAGACCTGTCTTGCGGCGGCAGCCGATCTGTTCGGCGACAGGCCCAGGCGCTCGACAAAAAAACTCGCGCGCAAGGCGCGCACCGATCTGGCCGCCGCGCCGCACGAAGACGCCAGCGCGCCCGGCGCCGCTGCCTGACGCGGTGCTTGCGTCCGTCCGACATCGCTGACGATGAGGAGAGGGTTAGACCTCTCCCGGCGCGGCATTCTTCAACTGCGCTCGCGCGTCCCTGATCGAGGCGGCGTATGTCACCAGCGGCCGTTTGACGCCGTGGTTGATCAGCATGCGGCGTGTCTGCGGCGAAGCGCCTGATATGATGAAGCGCACGCCGGCGCGCCTCGCCTTGTGGGCAGCGCTCTCGATGACGTTGGCCGCCGTTGAATCGAAGAATGGCACGGCCGAGCAGTCGAGGATGAAGTTCTTGCGCTGGTCGGCGATGCGGTCCAGCACCGTGGCGACGGTCGAGGCGGCGCCGAAGAAGAAGGCGCCGGAAATCCGGTAGACGACGGTGTCGGCATCGCTGGCCTCGCTGGAATCGTATGCGCTGGCGGCGCCGGTTCTGTCGGCGACATCGTCCTGCACCAGTCCCTGATCCGGCTCAACCGCAATGCTCTTGGCCATGCGGTCGATGAACAGGATCGAGCCCAGCGCGAAGCCGACGACGATGCCTTCGGTGAGATCACGGAAGATGACGATCAGGAAAGTCGCCATCAGCACCAGCGCGTCGCCGCGCGAGGCACGCAGCAGCGTGGCAAAGGCCTGCTTCTCGAACATGTTCCAGCACACCACCGCCAGCACGCCGGCAAGGGCTGCAAGCGGGATGTAGCTGGCCAGCGGCGCCGCCACCAGCATCAGGGCAAGCAGGAGGGCCGAGTGGATCATGCCCGAGACCGGTCCATGCGCGCCGGCTCGCACATTGGTCGCGGTGCGGGCTAGGGTGCCGGTGGTGCAGATGCCGCCGAACAGGGCGGACGCGATGTTGGCGAAGCCTTGCGCCACGAGTTCGCAGTTGGAGCGGTGCCGCCTTCCTGTCATGCCGTCGGCGACCACCGCCGACAGCAGCGATTCGATCGCGCCGAGCAGCGCAAAGGCTAGGGCGTCCGGCAGGACGTCGATCATCCTGCCGAAGCTGATCGGCGGAAAGGCCGGCATTTGCAGGCTGCGCGGGATACCGCCGAAGCGCGTGCCGATCGTTTCGGCAGGCAGAGAAAACAGCGCCACGACAAGCGACGCCAGACCGATGGCGATCAGCATGGCGGGCCATTTCGGCCGCCACCGTTTCATCAGGGCAATGACGACGATGGTCAGCAGAGCGACGAAGGTGGCGGCGAGATTGATCGTGCCGGCCGCCTCGCCGATCGCCATCAGCTTCGGCACCAGCGGTCCAGGTTCTTTGCCGGCGAGTTTTAGCCCGAACAGCTCGACGATCTGGCCGGAGAAGATGATGATGGCGATGCCGGCGGTGAAGCCGACGGTCACCGGATAAGGAATGAATTTGATGTAGGTGCCAAGCCTGAGGTAGCCGATGACGAGCAGCAAGACGCCGGCCATCATCGTCGCCAGCAGCAACCCGTCGACGCCGACCCGTGCCACGGTTGCCGCCATCAGCACGATAAAGGCGCCCGCCGGCCCGCCGATCTGAAAACGGCTGCCGCCCAGAGCCGAGACGAGGAAACCGCCAATGATGGAAGTGTAGAGCCCGCGCTCCGGAGACACGCCCGATGCGATCGCGATCGCCATCGACAGCGGCAGCGCCACGATGGCCACGGTCAGTCCGGCGATGGCATCGGCCTTGAAGTGCTCTGATGTGTAGCCTTCGCGCAGCACCGTCGCCAGCTTCGGCGTGAACAGTTCGGAAAATGTCGGCTGCGCCGGTTGATGAATTGCCCGCTGGGTTCGATGCATGGACTGCCTTCCGCTCCTGATGCATGCCGCCAAAAAGTGCACAGCGGCCACGCATAAAACCAAGCAGGCAGCGGGATCGTCGGCAGGACTGTCGGCGGTCGCCGTCGCGACTCTATTTCGGCTCAGCCTGGCGGGTTCTGCGGCACGACCGGCTTGAGGCGCACCCCCCTGCCGCCGCGCTCGCTGGCCTGGTTCTCGCCGATCAGCTCCACGCCGGCCCGGTCGAGGGCCTGGATGACCTTCATCAGCGTATCGACCACGCCCCTGACCACGCCGTCGCTCGCTTCCATGCGCTGAATGGTTGGAAGCGAAACCCCGGCGCGCTCGGCGAGCGTCTTCTGATCGATGCCGGCCAGAGCCCTTGCGGCGCGCATCTGCGCGGCAGTGATCATCGGCTAAAAACCCCCGTCTGAGTCTGCATTCCATGTATAATACCATCATTGTGATGGATCAAGCATCATCATGCACATGTCAGACATGTGCACACCAGGCCGTTTGCATCTTGGCGAGCCTGCGCGCCCGCTGGGCCAGCACGCCCCAGCCGCCGCAACTTAGAGGAGAATTGGCGCAGCGTCGTTCGGAACGGGCGGTTCAGGCGCCGGCGGTCTGCCCGCGCCATCGCTGGAACGCCCATGCGACCAGCCAGCACAGCATCGCCCAGGCGAAGCCGGCGCACCAGCCGGCCAGCACGTCCGATGGCCAATGAACGCCGAGATAGACGCGGCTGATGCCGACGAGCAGTGCTGTCAGCACGGCAAGTGCCAGCACATAGATCTTGGTCGTTCGCCCAGGCAGGAAACGCGACGCCATGCTGCCCAGCGTCAAATATGTCACCGCCGACAGCATCGCATGGCCGCTTGGAAACGAAAGCGTCGCCACGTCGGCGAGATGCGAGACCAGGTCGGGGCGCGGCCGATCGATTCCGAGCTTCAGCGTGCTCGACAGGGCCTGCCCGCCCGCCACCGCGACGAAGACCAGAAACGCTGCTCCCGGCTTGTGGATCAGCAGCAGATAGACGATCACCGCCACTGTGATCAGCCCGAGCACGATGGCGCTGCCGAGGCTGGTAATGTCGCGCATCGCCCCTTCCAGCCATGGCGGTCCGATCGGATTGTCGGGCTGGCCCGCTTCACGGAAGGCGAGCATGATTTCCGTGTCGAAGGCGTGCGGCGTGGTGTCCCGCGCCACCTCCATCAGTTCCTCGAACCCCCACAGCCCGCCGGCGATGACCAGACCGGACAAAAGCACCGGGAATTCGATCCAGTTGAGCAGCTTGCTTGCAGTATTCTTCATCGACCCAATCGTCCTACAGCGCCGCGCGTCCTTTTGGACGCGCACAGGACGCTGTAGCACTTTGATTTGGCGCATGATCCCCAGCGAAAATCGTTTCCGATTTTCGGGGTCATGCGCAACTACAGTTTTTGCAGATAGGGTCCGAGCGTGATCAGCGCCACCGCTGCGACGGCGAGCACGATGCCGGTCGCCTGCAACGAATTGACGCGCTCGCCGAAGAACACCAGTGCCACCACGTTCACCGACACCAGTTGGATCACCGCCGACAGGCTGAACGACACCGACATGCCGAATTCACGGATCAGCCTCAGCATGATCAGATTGCCCGCTGAATAGAGCGCCAGAGTCAGAAGAATCTTGCCGAGGCTCGGCGCCAGCCCCCATTGCTTGGCCGCCGTCGCCGCCAGCAGGAAGATCACTGTCGAAATGCCGAGCTGCCCCAGTCCCCAGAAACTCACTTTTTTGCTCCTCCCGACGCCGTGCTTGCGCGCCTGCCGCAGATCTTGTTTCGGAAGCGTCGGTCGCGGTCAAGCGGCCTGATCAAAGACATGAAATCGGGCTGGAAATTGGTCGGCAACGTCATCAAACTGTGATCTGCTGGCGATACGCGGTCAGTCAAGCAACACGCTCCAGCCATCCCAAAGAGCCAGAGGCACGCCCCCATGACTGAACATCGCCCCGACGCCCATTTCCGCACCAGCCTGCTCGAGGAAAACGATGGGCCAGGAACCAATCCCACTGACAACCAGACGATGGGCGAAATCATCGCCGCGCGATTCTCGCGCCGTGGTTTTCTGCAGGGATCGCTCGCGGCAACCGCCATCGCCGCCACCGTCAGCCCGCTCGCGCTGATCCTCGCCGACGATGCCCGCGCCGGCGGCGGCTCGGTCTTCAGTTTCGACGAGGTCGAGGCAGGCGTCGACGACAAGCACCATGTCGCTGCCGGCTACGACGCCGACGTGCTGTTGCGCTGGGGCGATCCGCTGTTTGCCGATTCGCCGGAATTCGATCCGACAAAACAGTCGGCGCAGGCCCAGGAAAGACAGTTTGGCTACAATAACGACTATGTCGGCTATATCCCGATCGACGGCTCGGCCGAGCATGGCCTGCTGGTGGTCAACCACGAATACACCAATCCGCATCTGATGTTCCCGGGCCTTGTCACCATCGTCGATGGGGAGGCCAAGCAGGCGCCGCTGAGCAAGGAACAGGTCGACGTCGAGATGGCCGCGCATGGCGGCACCATCGTCGAGATCCGCAAGGCATCAGGCAAATGGCAGGTGGTGCGCGACGGCAAGCTCAACCGCCGCATCACCGCCAACACCGAGATGGCACTGTCCGGCCCCGTCGCCGGCCACGACCGCGTCAAGACCAGTGCCGATCCGACCGGCACGAAGGTCATCGGCACTGTCAACAATTGTGCCGGCGGCGTCACGCCCTGGGGCACCTACGTCATGGCCGAGGAAAACATACACGGCTATTTCTCGGGCGAGCTGCCGGAAGGCCACAAGGAAGCCACCAACTACAAGCGCCTGGGTATTCCCGAAGGCGCCTATGAATGGGCTGCGCATTACGATCGCTTCGACATCGGCAAGGAGCCGAACGAGCCGAATCGCTTCGGCTGGATTGTTGAGGTCGACGTCAACGATCCGACCTCGGTGCCGAGGAAGCGCACTGCCATGGGCCGCTTCAAGCATGAGGGCGCTGAATCGATCGTCGCCAAGGATGGCCGTGTCGTTTTCTATCTCGGCGACGACGAACGCTTCGACTATGTCTATAAATTCGTCACGGCCGGCAAGTTCAACGCCGAGGACCGCGCCGCCAACATGGATCTCCTCGACGACGGCACGCTCTACGTCGCCAAATTCGCCGAGGACGGGTCGATCGAATGGCTGCCCATCGTCTTCGGCCAGGGCCCGCTGACGGCGGAGAACGGCTTTGCCAGCCAGGCCGACGTGCTGATCGAGACGCGCCGTGCCGCCGATCTGCTCGGTGCCACCAAGATGGATCGCCCCGAGGACATCCAGCCCAATCCGACGACTGGCAAGGTCTACGTCATGCTGACCAACAATTCGAAGCGCAAGACGGACCAGGTCGACGCCGCCAATCCGCGCGCCGAAAACGCCTTCGGCCACATCGTCGAGATTGTTGAGGACGGTGGCGATTTTACTGCCACCAAGGGCAAGTGGGAAATCATGTTGAAATGCGGCGATCCCTCAGTGGCCGAAGTTGGCGCCACCTTCTCGACCGCAACCACCGCCAATGGCTGGTTCGGCATGCCGGATAATTGCGCCATCGATTCGGCCGGCCGGCTTTGGGTCTCGACCGATGGCCAGGGCCCGAAGGCCACCGGCCGCACCGATGGCCTGTGGGCGGTCGACACCGAAGGCGAGGCGCGGGCGACCTCGAAACTGTTCTTCCGCGTGCCGATCGGCGCCGAAATGTGCGGCCCGCTATTCACGCCCGACGACCAGACCGCCTTCGTCGCGGTTCAGCATCCGGCCGATGGCGGCGAAGACTGGGAGGCTTTTGGCCGTCCCTCTTACTACGAGGACCCGTCGACCCGCTGGCCTGACTTCAAGCCCGATATGCCGGTGCGGCCGTCGGTCGTCGCCATCACCAAACAGGGCGGTGGCAAGATCGCGGTCTGAATCGCCGCAAGGCGCTAGCAGCGCCAAGGAAGGATTTCGTCGATACGAAATCCTTCCTTTTCCTGATGCGCGGGAATGCGCCTGATGGGCTCATTCGGCGCGCTGAACCACGGCCACGTTCATCATGCTTCTCAACCTGAAGCCAATGGACTCGTATAATCCTATGGCCGTGGTGTTGCTGGCATAGGCGTGGAGATAGGGAACTTCGCCGCGCGCCGCTATCCGGTTTGCCACGAACAGCGACAGCAGCCTGCCCAGGCCACCGCCTCGAAATTCCGGATGTGAGCACACCCCGCTAAGTTCGGTATAGCCGGGTTGCTTCATGCGTTCGCCGGCCATCGCCGCAAGTCGGCCCTCGATCTTCACACCCCAAAAATCGCCGAGGCTCAAGGCTTCGAGCGTGAATGGGCCGGGCTTGGTCACCAATGCCAAGGCGAGCATCTCAGCTGCATCGTCCCGCGTCAGACGTTGCACGCGCTCGTCGGAGACCATCTGCAATGGCCGCTCGGCAATCATCTGAACCCCGGGCGCGGTCGAAGTCGCCGAAAGTTCCGCGGGCAGAGCAATGGCGTCCACCTGAAGCAGGATCGCACTCTCGCCTGGGGAGACAAGTTTTCCGAGCGCCTGCAGGCTTTCCGCATCGTCCGCGGCACTGGCAGCGAACGGAGCTATCGAGGGCCGATACCGCATGGCGAGGTCGTCACCTTGCGCGAAGGCGTGGTGTCGCGTCCGAAGCGCGCTCCACACGGGACGGTCAAGCAGGTGTTTCATTGCGCGGCACCTTCCGGCTTCTTTACACGACGGTCGAGAGGCGCCGCGGCGAGGCCGTCCTCGATGGCGGCCAGCTGATCAAGAAGCGGCCCAGAAAGATCCGCGCACAGATCCGCGACGGCATTCTCGATGCGCGGCCAGACGTCGTGCTTTGCAATATCGGCCAGCCGCTGGCCGTGCAGGGTAAGGCAGACAATCCTGCGCCGCTGGTCATCATCCGATGGACTGACCTCGACCAGTCCCAATTCGGCCAGAAGCGACACGCTCCGCGTTACACCTGGCTGCGCGACCCCGAGGGATTGCGCCAGTTCCCCGACTGGCAGCGGGCCCAGCCTGTCGAGCGCAGCCAGCAGCGGGTATTGGCTCGACTGAACCGGCACATCGAGGCAGTCGAGCAGGCGCTGCGTATCCGCCTGCAATTGCTCGCCAATACGCTTCAGCCTGCTGCCCAGGCACAGGAAGCCAAGGGACCTTATGACGTCTTCCATAATCAACCTGCCAGGCAATTGATAACATGATATATAACATTATATGGAAATCAAGCGCCGCCATCGCACGGCCGCTTTCAAGCGTCGTCACCAGATTTGGTCGTCTTGGGTCGGGAACATCGCTCGGATGCTGGCGCTGCGTCGCCTGGGCAGGCCGTTCAGTCAGTTCCGCAGCCGGTAGCCGGTCCTGAAAATCCACGCGACGATCGCTATGCAGATAAGCAGGAAAACCACGGTCATGCCGAGGCTGATGCCGATCGAGACGTCGGACTTACCGTAGAAACTCCAGCGAAAGCCGCTGACCAGATAAAGGACAGGGTTGAACAGCGTCACCGTGCGCCAGGTGCCGGGCAGCATGTCGATCGAATAGAAGCTGCCGCCAAGGAAGGTAAGCGGCGTGATGATCAGCAGCGGCACCAGCTGCAGCTGCTCGAAGCTCTTTGCCCAGATGCCGATGATGAACCCGAACAGGCTGAAGGTCACCGACGTCAGCACCAGGAAGGAGAGCATCCAGAACGGATGCTCGATGGTCAGCGGCACGAACAGCGACGCGGTCCCCAGGATGATCAGGCCGAGTATGATCGACTTGGTCGCCGCACCCCCGACATAGGCGATGATGATCTCCAGATAGGACACCGGCGCCGACAGCAGCTCGTAGATCGAGCCGACGAATTTCGGGAAATAGATGGCGAAGGAGGCGTTGGAGATCGACTGCGTCAGCAGCGACAGCATGATCAGCCCCGGCACGATAAAGGCGCCGTAGCTGATGCCGTCGATCTCGGTGATGCGCGAGCCGATGGCCGAGCCGAAGACGACAAAATAGAGCGATGTCGAGATGACCGGCGAGACAATGCTCTGCAGCACGGTCCGAAAAGCGCGCGCCATCTCCATCTTGTAGATCGCCCAGACTGCTCGCGGGTTCATGCGCCCTTCCTCACCAGGTTGACGAAGATCTCCTCGAGCGAGCTGTTTTGCGTGTCGATATCGCGGAACTGGACGCCGGCCGTCTCAAGGTCGCGCAGCAGCGAGGCGACGCCCGGCCGCTCGCTCTGGTTGTCATAGGTGTAAGTCAGTCGATCACCGTCCGGCGAAAGCTCCAGCGCGTAGCGCGACAATTTCTCGGGTATGGTGGCGAGCGGACTGCGCAATTCCAGCAACAGCCGTTTGCGGCCGAGCGTGCGCATCAGTTGCACCTTGTCCTCAACCAGCACGATCTCACCGCGATTGATGACGCCGACGCGGTCGGCCATCGCCTCGGCCTCCTCGATGTAGTGCGTGGTCAGGATGATGGTGACGCCATCCTCGCGCAGCCGGCGCACCATCGCCCACATGTCCTGACGCAGCTCGACGTCGACGCCGGCTGTCGGCTCGTCGAGGAACAGCACCCTCGGTTCGTGCGACAGCGCCTTGGCGATCATCAGCCGCCGCTTCATGCCGCCGGACAGGGTGATCGCCTTGGCGTCCTTCTTGTCCCACAACGACAGGTCGCGCAGCACTTTCTCGACAAAGGCGTGATTGGCCGGCTTGCCGAACAGGCCGCGGCTGTAGTTGACCGTCGCCCACACGCTCTCGAACGCGTCGATGGTCAGTTCCTGCGGCACCAGCCCGATGAGGCTGCGTGCGGCGCGATAATCCCGGCTGATGTCGTGGCCGTCGACGCTGACCGTGCCCGACGAGCGGTTGACGATACCGCAGACGATCGAGATCAGCGTCGTCTTGCCGGCGCCGTTCGGCCCGAGCAGCGCAAAAATCTCGCCGCGCTCGATATCGAGGTTGATCTCCTTCAGCGCTTTGAAACCGGTGGCGTAGGTCTTGGTGACCCCGGAAATGGAAATGATCGATGGCATGGTTGAAAAACGGCTGCTTGAAAGGAGGTCTGTTGATTTTAGTCCGCTGAATGTCGGTGCGCGCGGCCGGAAGTCAATGGCACTCCTGACATTCTGGACATCGGCGCATCCACCGCTGCGCGGTCCTGCGGCGTTCCGCCTCGCGTGACGCCACGCCGCTTTGACCGCCTGGCGCATCCGGCCTATCTTCCCTGACATAGCAGCAGCCGGAGCCCGCCATGGACCCGCTCATCCTTTCGCGCATCCAGTTCGGCGCCAACATCTCGTTCCATATCCTGTTTCCGGCTATCACCATCGCGCTTGGCTGGATGCTGCTGTTCTTCAAGCTTCGCTACAACGCCACCGGCGATACCGCCTGGATGCGCGCCTATTTCACCTGGGTGAAGGTGTTCGCGCTGTCCTTTGCCATGGGCGTGGTTTCGGGCGTCACCATGAGCTTCCAGTTCGGCACCAACTGGCCGGGCTACATGGAAATCGTCGGCAACATCGCCGGCCCGCTGCTCGCCTATGAGATACTCACCGCCTTCTTCCTCGAGGCGGCGTTCCTCGGCATCATGCTGTTCGGCTTCCGCCGCGTCTCCAACCGCATCCACACGCTGGCAACCGTGCTGGTGGCCGGCGGCACCACCCTGTCCGCCTTCTGGATCATCGCGCTCAATTCATGGATGCAGACGCCGGTCGGCTTCGAGATGCGCGACGGCGTAGCCCACGCTACCGACTGGTGGGCGATCGTCTTTAACCCGTCCATGCCCTACCGGCTCGTCCACATGCTGCTTGCCTCCGGCCTGACGGTTTCGTTCCTGATCGCCGGCCTGTCGGCGCTGCGCTATCTCTATGGCGACCGTTCGGAATCGATGTGGAAAGCCTTGCGCACCGGTGTCTTCACCGCGGCGATCCTGATCCCCATCCAGATCTTCGCCGGCGACCAGCATGGCCTCAACACGCTCGAGCATCAGCCGCAGAAGATCGCCGCCATGGAAGCCAACTGGAACACCGGCCCCAACGTGCCGCTGGTCCTTTTCGCGCTTCCCGACGAGGCGGCAAGGGAGAACAAATACGAGATCACCATCCCCGATGGCGCCAGCCTCATCCTCAGGCACAGCGCCAGCGGCGTCGTGCCGGGGCTGAACGACTATGCCGGCAACCACCCGCCGGTGTTCCCGGTGTTCTGGGCTTTTCGCATCATGGTCGGCACCGGCGTCCTGATGCTCGTCGTCTCCTGGTCGGCCGCCTTTTTCCTCAAGCGCCGGCATAGCCTGCCGAGACCGCTGGCGCTGGTGATGGTGCCGATGGCGCTGTCCGGCTGGCTGGCGACGCTGGCTGGCTGGTACACTACCGAGATCGGCCGCCAACCGTGGCTGGTCACCGGCGTGCTGAAAACTGTCGATGCCGTCGGCCCGGTCGCCGGCAGCCAGGTCGCGCTGTCGCTCGCGGTTTATCTCATCCTCTATGCGCTGCTTCTGATCGCCTATCTCGGCGTGCTGGTCTATCTGGCGCTGAAGGCGGCGAAGGACGGCGATGCCTCGCCGCTGCCGGGCGTTCTCGACGCGCCGCTGTCGCAGCCGGCGGCGAAATAGGAGAACGGCGATGACCCTCGACTGGCCGACATTGCTCCCCCTCATCTTCGCCGGCCTGATGGGCCTTGCCATCCTGATCTACGTCATCCTCGACGGCTTTGATCTCGGTATCGGCATCCTGTTCGCAGCCGCCGGAGACGCCGAGCAGGACACGATGATCGCCGCAATAGGCCCGTTCTGGGACGCCAACGAGACCTGGCTGGTGCTGGCCGTCGGCCTGCTGCTGGTCGCCTTCCCGCTGGCGCACGGCACCATCCTCACCGCGCTCTACATTCCGGTCTTCCTGCTCCTTGTCGGCCTGATCCTGCGCGGCGTTGCCTTCGATTTCCGGGCCAAGGTGCCGGCCGGTCACAAGCATCGCTGGAACCGCATCTTCTTCCTGGGCTCGGTCATCGCTTCGCTGGCGCAGGGCTACATGCTGGGGATCTATGTGCTGGGCCTTGATGTCGGCCCCGGCGGCATGGCCTTCGGCGCGCTGGTGGCGCTCTGCCTTGCCGCCGCCTATGCGGCGATGGGCGCGGCCTGGGTCATCTACAAGACGGAAGGCGAATTGCAGAAGAAGGCGGTGCTATGGCTGCGCCGGGCGCTGGTGCTGACCGCGCTCGGCATGGTCGCCGTGTCGCTGGCCACGCCGCTCGCCAGTCCGCGCATCTTCGACAAATGGTTCGTCTGGCCGGCCATGCTCTATTTGTCGCCGCTGCCGGTCCTGTCGGCGGTGCTGTTCGCATGGCTGTGGCGGCAGACCTTCCATCTGCCCAAGGCCGGCGACCGCCATGCGCTGACGCCGTTCCTGACGCTGGCCGCCATCTTCACGCTGGGCTTTGCCGGCCTCGCCTGGTCGTTCTATCCCTTCGTCGTGCCCGACAGGCTGACCATCTGGCAGGCGGCGTCCGCGCCGGAAAGCCTCGCCATCATCCTGGCCGGCACGGTGGTGGTGCTGCCGATCATCATTTTCTATTCGTTTTATGCCTACCGCGTCTTCGGCGGCAAGGCGACGGATCTGACCTACGACTGACTGGCAAACCGCCGAACTGCACAATATTTAGGCAGTCGATTGCTCGGGCGGCAGCGGCTCGTGAAGACTGCCTTGCCAATCCCACCTTGCCAATCCCGCCGGGAAAGTCCGATTCGCAGCGATTTCGATGGTCTGGCATGTCTGTTGCTTTGCCCTGGCAACCAATTGGTTTTGTCCAGTCAAAGGGAAAGATAATGAACCGTCGCAATGTCTGCATGCTGGCCTTCGCCGCCGCCGTTGGAATGGCCATGGCTTCGTCTCCGCAGGCGCGGGCCGACGCCTTGAGCGACATCGCGGCGCGCGGCACCGTCCGCATCGCCGTTCCACAGGATTTCCCGCCCTTCGGCAGTGTCGGCGCCGACATGACGCCGCAAGGCTACGACGTCGACATCGCCAATCTGATTGGCGAAAAGCTCGGCGCCAAGGTCGAGATCGTCCCGGTCACCAGCGCCAACCGCATTCCCTATCTCCAGACCAACAAAGTCGACCTGGTCATTTCCAGCCTCGGCAAGAATCCCGATCGCGAGAAGGTCATCGACTTTTCCGAAGCCTATGCTCCGTTCTACAACGGCGTGTTCGCTCCGGCAGACGTCGCCGTCGCAAAAGCGGAAGACCTCGCCGGCAAGACCGTTGGCGTCACCCGCGGCGCGATCGAAGATCTCGAACTGACCAAGGTTGTGCCCGCGAGCGTCGAGATCAAGCGCTACGAGGACAATAACGGCACTATTTCGGCTTTCCTTTCGGGCCAGGTCGAGGTGATCGCGACCGGGAATGTCGTCGCCGCCGCCATCCTCGAAAAGAACCCGCCCAAGCGGCCGGAGCTCAAGTTCCTGATCAAGAACTCGCCTTGCTACATCGGCATGAACAAGGAGCAGCCGGCGTTGATGGCCAAGATCAACGGGATCATCGCCGCCGCCAGGTCCGATGGCGCCCTCAACGCGATTTCGCAAAAATGGCTGAAGGTGGACCTGCCGGCTGAGCTGTGATCGCCGCCCGCCGCGTGTGGGAGGTCGGATAGCAAGCCATGACCTATCAGTTCGATTTCAGCTGGCTGATCGGATCTCTGCCGGTGCTGCTCAAGGGCATCCGGATCACCGTGCAGCTTATCCTGATCGGCGCGGTGTTCGGCGTGGCATTGGGCATTGCCTGCGCCTGGGTGCGGGCGCTGGGGCCGAAATGGCTAAAACCCGTCGTTGCGACCTATGTCGAGCTGATCCGCAACACGCCCTTCCTCATCCAGCTGTTCTTCATCTTCTTCGGCCTGCCGTCGCTTGGCATCAGGATGTCGGAACTGACCGCCGCCAACCTCGCCATGATCGTCAACCTCGGCGCTTACAGCTGCGAGATCATCCGCGCCGGCATCCGGGCCACGCCGCGCGGCCAGTTCGAGGCCGGCGCCAGCCTCGCCATGACCCCGTTCCAGACCTTCTGGCACGTGGTTCTGGTCCCGGCGCTGCAGCGCATCTGGCCTGCGCTGTCGTCGCAGATCGTCATCGTCATGCTGGGTTCGGCCGTCGTTTCGCAGATTGCCGCTGAGGACCTGACCTTCGCCGCCAATTTTATCCAGTCGCGCAATTTCAGGGCCTTCGAAACCTACATCGTCTCCACCTTGATCTACCTGGCGCTCGCCATCCTGCTGCGCCAGCTGCTGGCCGGCCTGGGCGGGATGCTGTTCCCGAGGAAGGCGTCGCGATGAGACAGGCGCCATGACCGAGTTCAGCTTCTGGGACATCCTGCGCAACCTGCTTCTGGCCGCCCGCTGGACCGTTGTCCTCTCGCTGGTCTCCTTCATCGGTGGCGGCATCGTCGGCGCGGCCCTGCTTTTCTTGCGCATCGGCGGCCGGCGTGGGATGCAGTTTCTGTCACGCGGCTACATCCAGCTGTTTCAGGGCACGCCGCTGCTGATGCAGCTCTTTCTGGCTTTCTTCGGGCTTGGCCTGTTTGGCATCGACGTTCCCGCCTGGCTTGCCGCCTGTGTCGCGCTCATCCTGTGGACCGCAGCCTTCCTCGCCGAAATCTGGCGTGGCTGCGTCGAGAGCATTGCCAAGGGCCAATGGGAGGCGTCAGCCAGCCTCGGCATGGGTTATCTCCAGCAGATGCGCTACGTCATCCTGCCGCAGGCACTGAAAGTGGCGGTGCCGCCGACCGTCGGCTTCTCGGTGCAGGTGGTGAAGGGCACCGCGCTCACCTCGATCATCGGCTTCGTCGAACTGTCGAAGGCCGGTTCGATCGTCACCAACGCGACGTTCCAGCCGTTCACCGTCTATGGCCTGGTCGCGCTCATCTACTTTGCTTTGTGCTGGCCGCTGTCGAAATCCAGCCAGCTCCTGGAAAGGAAGCTCAATGTCGCTCATCGCAATCACTGAGGTGAAGAAGCGCTTCGGCGACAACGAGGTGCTGAAGGGGATTTCCATCGACGTCGCGCCGGGCGAGGTCGTCGCCATCATCGGCAAGAGCGGTTCGGGCAAGTCGACGCTGCTGCGCTGCATCAACGGGCTCGAGACCATCGATGAAGGCTCGATCGTCGTCGCCGGCGCCCAGTTCCTGCCCGACGAGGTGCATCTTAAGGCGCTGCGCCTGAAGGTCGGCATGATTTTTCAGCAATTCAACCTGTTCCCGCATCTCACCGCCGGTGGCAATGTCATGCTGTCGCAGATGGTGGTGAAGAAGACGCCGAAGAAGGACGCCGAGGCGGTCGCGCGAAAAATGCTCGACCGCGTCGGTCTCGCCCACAAGTTCGATGCGTTGCCGGACGAATTGTCCGGCGGCCAGCAGCAGCGCGTGGCGATCGCCCGGGCGCTCGCCATGCAGCCCATCGCGCTGCTATGCGACGAGATCACCTCGGCGCTCGATCCCGAGCTCGTCGCCGAGGTGCTGGCCGTCGTCAAGGAATTGGCGGCGGAAGGCATGACGCTGGTGATGGTCACCCACGAGATGCGCTTTGCCCGCGACGTCTGCTCGCGCGTCGTCTTCATGCATCAGGGCCGCGTCCATGAGATCGGCGCCCCCGAGGACGTTTTTTCCAATCCCAGGACGCCGGAGCTCCGGCAGTTTCTGGGCGTGCAATAAGCTGTGTTGATATTCAGCCGGCCTGCAACCGGCGCTACTCGCGTACCCGAAAGTACGCTCCGTTCCGGTTCTCGGAATCCACCATTTTCGGCGCGGCCTGACCTGGTACCTCACCACACCTGACGCCGACATGCGTCCATTAGGACGCACCAAGTACACACGGGCAAAGATCAGCTCTTGTTGCCGGCCAGCACCAGCACCGGCTTGTCGCTGTAGCGGTCTGGGAATAGCGTCTTCAAATTCTCGACCTTGGGCAGGTCGTTGTAGACGATGTAGGGATAGGTCGGGTTCAGCGTCAAAAAGTCCTGGTGGTAGTCCTCGGCCGGATAGAATTTTTCCCCCGTCTCCAGCGTAGTCACGATCGGCTCCGGAAACACGTTGGCCTTGTCGAGCTGGGCGATATAGCTCTCGGCGATCTTCTTCTGCGCGTCGCTTTCGGCAAAGATCGTCGAACGGTATTGCGGGCCGCGGTCCGGGCCCTGGTAGTTCAGCTGCGTCGGGTTGTGCGCGACCGAGAAATACACCTGCAGCAACTGGCCGTAACTGACTTTGGACGGCTCGTAGATGATCTCGACGGCTTCGGCATGCCCGGTCCGGCCGGTGCCGACCGTCTCGTAGACGGCGGTGTCCTTGTCGCCGCCGGCATAGCCGGAGACGGCGCTGGTCACGCCCTTGACGTGCTGGAACACGCCTTGCACGCCCCAGAAGCAGCCGCCGGCGAAGATCGCCCTGGCGATGCCGGCGGCGGGTTTTTCGTCCATCGTCGGTGGCGGGATCACCACCGCCGCCTCGGCCGAGATCGCCGGCGTCTGCCACAAGGCGGCGCCGGCCGCCGCGAGCATCAGCGCCGCAAGCGCGCCCCAGGCGACGTTGGTCAATCGTTTCGCGGCGGTTCTTTCAATGCCGGCCATCTCTGATCTCTCCTGCATGAGGTTTTTCGACTATACGACAGATAGGTTCGTCGCGGTTTCACATTGCCGTGCGGGCGTGTGCATCGGCGGCCCGGCAGCGTTCCGGACGTGGCCTACTTGGCCGTGCCCATTGCGTCGCAGGTCTTGGTCGCCTCGTCCTTCTTTATCGCGTCGGTTTCCATGACACTCTTGTCCATGCAGTCCTTCAGCTTTTCGGCCGCCATCGGATCCGCGGGCTTCATCGCGTCGATCGCCGGCTTCATGGCGTTGGTCGCCATCGCATTGGCCGGCTTCATCGCATCTTCGGCGCGCGCGATGCCGCCGGCAAAAAGCGCCGTTGAGCAAAGCCCGAAGGCGAGTGCCGGCAAGGTCAGGCGGGTGAAGGCGGTCATGATGGTCTCCCAGAGTTGGTGGCGCGCCGGAATGGCGGTCACATCAGCTCTTCGCCGCCGCCTGGGCCTTCGTTACAGCCATCACCGCTTCGTGATCGCCCATCTCCGCCCGTCCTCGAATTGGCGCACAAATAAAAACGCCGCCCGGTGGCGGGCGGCGTTGTGATTTGCATTGCTTCGATAAGGTCGAGCGTTGCGCCGTTCCGCGTCCAGCGCTACTGCGTAAGCACTGTTTGCGAAGGCCGTTGATTGAAGTCGCACTTGCCGGTCACGGTGTAGAAGAAGTCGGCATTGGACACCGGAGCCGGCACGGGATTTCCGCCGTCCTCCCAGGCCTGCTGGCTGGATTGGCCGCACGGTACTGCGGTGAAGATGTCCACCTTCTCGCCGTTCGCGACCTCGACGCCGTCGATGTACAGCCGGTTCGATGTCGCCGAATCGTTGGATTTGAGCACGGGTGGCTTGGGCGGGTTTGCTCTTGCGGCATCCGGCACATCCATCTGCAGAAACAGTGAGTCCATAAGGCTGACATCGATCACCGCGCCGGCGCCGTTCGCCGGGTACATGGTGTTGGTGCAGGTGGTCAGGTATTTCTTGTTGCCGCTAACCTGGGTGATCGCCCCGGTTGGCAGGTTGTTGAAATTCTGCACCGTCTTGGTCGTGCATTTTTGTTCCTGGACCTTCGTCTCCGTCGCTCCATTGACCGTATACACTGTCGACGTGCCGTAGCCTTTCGGATCACCAAAATTGTTATAGACATAGGTGATCTTCATCAACGGGTTGACCGCCGTCTCGATAAATTTCGTGCCGAAGAGCGACACCGTCTTGTTCCAATGGCCCGACACCTTTTGGACCTTGAACGTGGTTTGCACCAGTGCCGGCCTCTTGCGCACCGCCGAAGCGACGCCGATCTGCACGGTATCGACGCGGGCGATCTGCATGAAGTTCGTCGGCATGGCAAAACTGGCCGAAGCATTGATGCTGGCGGTGCCATCGGCGGCGACGACGAAGCCGTCGAGCTTGGCGGTGCCTTGCCCGCTATTGGCCGCAAACGACTCATGCAGTTTCACCTGACGGTCCGCCAATGACGTGCTGGTCGGCAGCGTGGTGATCGCCAGGGTCGCGGCATCGAGCGCATTCTGCATCGAGCCCTTGGTCGCAACGGCTGAGTTGTAGTCGATTGAAAAGCCCAGAGCGGCACACATCGGGATAAGCATGATGGCGAGTATCGGCGCGAGGGAGCCGCTCTCGGAATTGAGAAAATGACGTCCAGATTGTGGCATTGCTTGGCCCCCCAAACGGTGACAGCTCGTGGCCTGTCACGCAGGGCGCGAACTATGCCCTAATCTGATGGACCAAAGTTTAACGGCTTTGCGTCCGCCGGCGGCTTATGCGCCGCGCCCGCCGCCGCTTGCCCGGGCAAGCTGCCCCTGCTAAAGCGCGCGACATGACCACGCCGATCAAGAACATCCGCAATTTCTCCATCGTCGCCCATATCGACCATGGCAAATCCACGCTTGCCGACCGGCTGATCCAGTCCACCGGCGGGCTGGAGCTGCGCGACATGAAGGAGCAGGTGCTGGACTCGATGGATATCGAGCGCGAGCGCGGCATCACCATCAAGGCGCAGACGGTGCGATTGAAATACCGCGCCAACAATGGCGAGGATTTTATCCTCAATTTGATCGACACGCCCGGCCATGTCGACTTCGCCTACGAAGTGTCGCGGTCGCTCGCCGCCTGCGAGGGCTCGCTGCTGGTTGTCGACGCCAGCCAAGGCGTCGAGGCGCAGACGCTGGCCAATGTCTACCAGGCCATCGACAACAACCACGAGATCGTCGTGGTGCTGAACAAGGTCGACCTGCCGGCCGCCGAGCCCGAGCGCATTCGCGAGCAGGTCGAGGAGGTGATCGGCATCGACGCCTCCAACGCCGTGCTGATCTCGGCCAAGACCGGCCTCGGCATCCCCGACGTGCTGGAGGCGATCGTCAACGACCTGCCGCCGCCGCGCGAAGGCGACATCACGGCCCCGCTGAAGGCGATGCTGGTCGACAGCTGGTACGACGCCTATCTCGGCGTCATCGTGCTGGTCCGCATCATCGACGGCGTGCTGAAGAAGGGTCAGACCATCCGCATGATGGGCACCGGCGCCAAGTATCTGGTCGAGCGCACCGGCGTCTTCACGCCGGCCCGCATCAATGTCGACGAGCTCGGCCCAGGCGAATTCGGCTTCCTCACCGGCTCGATCAAAGAAGTCGCCGACACCCGCGTCGGCGACACCATTACCGAGGACAAGCGCCAGACGGCGCAGGCCCTGCCCGGCTTCAAGCCGGCGCAGCCGGTGGTGTTTTGCGGCCTGTTCCCCGTCGACGCCGCCGATTTCGAGGATCTGCGCGCCGCGGTCGGCAAACTGCGCCTCAACGACGCTTCTTTCTCCTATGAAATGGAAACCAGCGCGGCGCTCGGCTTCGGCTATCGCTGCGGCTTCCTTGGCCTGCTGCATCTGGAAATCATCCAGGAGCGGCTGGAGCGCGAGTTCAACCTCGACCTCATCGCCACCGCGCCCTCGGTCGTCTATCGCTTGGCTCTGACCGACGGCACGACGAAGGAACTGCACAACCCGGCCGACATGCCCGACGTGGTCAAGATCCAGGCGATCGAGGAGCCGTGGATCCGCGCCACCATCCTCACCCCGGACGAATATCTCGGCGGCATCCTGAAACTCTGCCAGGATCGGCGCGGCATCCAGGCCGATCTCTCCTATGTCGGCAAACGCGCCATGCTGACCTACGATCTGCCGCTCAACGAGGTCGTCTTCGACTTCTATGATCGGCTAAAATCGATCTCCAAGGGCTACGCCTCCTTCGACTATCACCTGACCGACTACAAGGAAGGCGACCTGGTGAAGATGTCGATCCTGGTCAACGAGGAGCCCGTCGACGCGCTGTCGATGCTGGTCCACCGCACGGCGGCGGAAAAGCGCGGCCGCCAGATGTGCGAGAAGCTGAAGGAACTGATCCCGAACCATCTGTTCAAGATCCCGATCCAGGCGGCAATCGGCGGCAAGGTCATCGCCCGCGAGACGATCTCGGCCCTGCGCAAGGACGTCACGGCCAAATGCTACGGCGGCGACGTCTCGCGCAAGCGCAAGCTGCTCGACAAGCAGAAAGAGGGCAAGAAGCGGATGCGCCAGTTCGGCAAGGTCGACATCCCGCAGGAGGCGTTTATCCAGGCGCTGAAGATGGGCGATTGAGAAGCCGTCCGCGCGCAGCTGAGGGGGATCAGGCTTCGTGGCCCAGCGCTCGCGGCTTTATCAGCCGGCGCGTATCGGCTAAGGGCGGGGAGCAAAATCCCGGATCCGCCAATGACCGCCAAATCCTCCCCCCTGTTCCTCGGCATCGACACCGGCGGCACCTATACCGATGCCGTGCTGTGGTCGGAAGCCGGTGGCGCTAACGGAAAGGTTCTGGCCAAGGCCAAGGCGCTGACCACCCGCCACGATCTGGCGGTCGGCATTTCGGGCGCGGTCGATGCGGTGCTGCAAAAAGCCGCCACCGATCCGGCAGCAATAAAACTGGTGTCGATGTCGACGACGCTTGCCACCAACGCGCTGGTCGAGGGTCAGGGCGGCCGCGTCGCGCTGGTGATGATCGGCTTTTCCGAGGGCGACCTTGCCCGCGACGGGCTGAAGGCCGCGCTCGGCACCGACCCTGTGGTGTTCTGCCCGGGCGGCCACGATGTCCATGGCAATGCGGCAAAACTCGATCTGTCCGGGCTGGAGGCAGCGCTGCCGGAACTCGGCGCCTCGGTGTCCGGCTTTGCCGTCTGCGCCTATTTCGCCACTCGCAACCCGGCGCATGAGCTAAGCGCGCGGAACCTGATCCGCGGCATAACAGGCCTGCCGGTCACCGCCAGCCACGAGCTTTCGGCCAAGCTCGGCGGCCCGCGCCGGGCGCTGACGACGCTGCTCAACGCCAGGCTGATCTCGATGATCGACCGGCTGGTGGCGGCGACCGAGAGCTTTCTTGCCGCGCGCGGCATCGCCGCCCCGCTGATGGTGGTGCGCGGCGACGGCGCGCTGGTTTCCGCCGCCTTCGCCCGCCAGCGGCCGATCGAGACGATTCTTTCAGGCCCGGCCGCCAGCCTTGTCGGCGCTCGCCACATGACCGGCCTCGACAATGCAGTCGTCTCCGACATTGGCGGCACCACCACCGACGTGGCCGTGCTCGACCAGGGCCGTCCCAGGCTTGACCCGGAAGGCGCCACCGTCGGCGGCTTCCGCACCATGGTCGAGGCGGTCGCCATGCGCACCTTTGGGCTCGGCGGCGATTCCGAAGTGACGCTGGAGGACGGCGCGCTCAACCCAAGAATCCTGCTCGGGCCGCGCCGCCTGGTGCCGCTGGCGCTGGCCGGCATGATGCATGGCGAAGCGGTGACCGTCGAACTGGAACGCCAGATCCGCGCGGCCAACCCCAGCCGCATGGATGGCCGGCTGGCGGTCAGGACCGGCGTGCCGGAGCGGCTGGCTGCCGGCCTGACCGGCGCCGAGGCCAAGCTTTATGAGCTGATCGGCTCGACGCCTCTCGCCGTCGACAGGCTTTTGACATCAAACGCCCAGAACGCCACCTTGAACCGGTTGGTGTCGCGCGGGCTGGTGCATGTCGCCGGCTTCACGCCGTCGGACGCCGCCCATGTGCTGGGCAAGCAGGCCAACTGGGATGCCGCCACGGCTCGGCTCGGCGCCGAGCTGTTCGCCCGCAAGCGCGACGGCCGCGGACAGGCGATCGCCGCCACGCCGGAGGCGATCTCGGAACGGGTGCTGACCACGCTGACCCGGCTGTCGGCGGAAGTCATCCTCGAAACCGCCTTTGCCGAGGACGGGCTGGATGGCGCGGCGACCGTGGCGCACGCGCTGGTGCAGCGCGCCGTCGATTCCCATCCCGGCATCGCACGGCTGAGCGTCGCGCTCGACCGCCCGGTCATCGGCCTCGGCGCCTCGGCGCCGCTGCATTATGCCGGGCTGCCACCGCTGGTCGGCCATGACTGCGTGGTGCCCAAAGATACCGATGTCGCCAATGCGCTCGGCGCCGTCGTCGGCCAGGTCAGGGTTTCGGCGGAGGCGCGCGTCAGCCAGCCCCAGGAAGGGCTGTTTCGCGTCGCCTCAGGCGAAAGCGTGCGCGACTTCAATGACGAGGCGGCGGCGATCGCGGCAGCGGAAACCGATGTCCGCGCCATTGCCGCCGGGCGGGCCAGGGACGCCGGCACCGACAGCGCCGAAATCGAGATCGCCAGCGAATTCCGCGTCTCGACCGTCGAGGGCCAGCGCATGTTTATCGAGGCGCATGTGGTGGCGGTGGCGTCGGGCAGGCCAAGGATCGCGGTTTGAGGGAGAGCGCAATCTCCCCCAAAAGGGGAGATTGGCGGCTTTGGCCGGCGGCGAAAATGCCCTACCTTCACCCTAAGCTGAATTGACCCTGCCACCCTGACATGTCAAAGGCCCGGCCAAAGCCCTTCGTCTGGAGAAGCCCCGATGACCGATCGCGTCGAAATCGCCGGATTGCGGATTGCCCGCGAGCTTTATGATTTCGTCGTGAACGAGGCGCTGCGGGCCACCGGCATTGCAGCCGACGCCTTCTGGACCGGCTTCTCGGCCATTGTGCATGATTTGGCGCCGAGGAACCGGGCTCTGCTCGCAAAACGCGACGCGCTGCAGGGCCAGATCGACCACTGGTATCGCGACAATCGCGCGCCCGCCGACATGGAAGCCTACAAGGATTTCCTGAGGGAAATCGGCTATCTCGCGCCGGAAGGGCCGGCCTTCTCCGTCGCGACGGACAATGTCGACCCCGAGATCTCGGTGGTTGCAGGGCCGCAATTGGTAGTGCCGGTGATGAACGCGCGTTACGCGCTGAATGCCGCCAATGCGCGCTGGGGCTCGCTCTATGATGCGCTCTACGGCACCGACGCCATTCCCGAGACCGACGGCGCCGAGAGGGGCGCCAGGTTCAATCCCGTGCGCGGCGCCAGGGTCATTGCCTGGGCGAAGGGTTTTCTCGACGAATCGGTCCCGCTGACGACCGGCAAATGGGCAGGGGTGAACGGGCTTGCCGTGGCCAACGGCATGCTGCGGCTGAGCGAGGGCGCCGGCGCCACCACGCTCGCCGATCCCAAACAGTTTGCCGGCTATCGCGGCGACGCCGATAATCCCGAAGCCGTCCTGCTCACCCGCAATGGCCTGCATATCGAGATTGTGATCGACCGCAGCAACCAGATCGGCAAGACCGATCCGGCCGGCATTGCCGATGTCGTGCTGGAATCGGCGCTGACGACCATCCAGGACTGCGAGGATTCGGTCGCGGCGGTCGATGCGCAGGACAAGGTTTTGGTCTACCGCAACTGGCTCGGCCTGATGAAGGGCGACCTTGCCGAGGAGATTACCAAGGCCGGCAGCACGTTTACGCGTAAACTCAATCCCGACCGGTCGTACACCGCGCCTGATGGTGGCGCGCTGTCCCTGCCTGGCCGCTCGCTGATGCTGATCCGCAACGTCGGCCACCTCATGACCAATCCGGCGATTACAGATCGCGACAGCAACGAAGTGCCGGAAGGCATAATGGATGCGGCGATGACGGCGCTGATCGCGCTGCACGATATCGGCCCGAACGGACGACGCGCCAATTCCCGCGCGGGCTCGATGTATGTCGTAAAGCCCAAGATGCACGGGCCGGAGGAAGTCGCCTTCGCCGTCGAGATATTCGACCGTGTCGAGGCGCTGCTCGGCATGGCGAAAAACACCATCAAGATGGGCATTATGGACGAGGAGCGGCGCACCACCGTCAACCTCAAGGAGGCGATCCGCGCCGCCAAGGATCGCGTCGTCTTCATCAACACCGGTTTCCTCGACCGCACCGGCGACGAGATCCACACCTCGATGGAAGCCGGCCCGATGATCCGCAAGGGCGACATGAAGCAGGCCGTCTGGATTGCCGCCTACGAAGCCTGGAACGTCGACACCGGGCTGGACTGCGGGCTGGCCGGCCGCGCCCAGATCGGCAAGGGCATGTGGGCGATGCCCGATCTGATGGCGGCGATGCTGGCGGAAAAGATCGCCCATCCCAGGGCCGGCGCCAACACCGCCTGGGTGCCGTCGCCGACAGCGGCGACGCTGCACGCCACCCACTACCACAAGGTCGACGTCGACGCTGTGCAGGCGGCGCTGAAGAGCCGCCCCAAGGCAAAGCTCGACGACATCTTGTCGGTGCCGGTAGCGGTGCGGCCGAACTGGTCGCCGGAGGAGGTCCAGAACGAGCTCGACAACAACGCGCAAGGCATTCTGGGCTATGTCGTGCGTTGGATCGACCAGGGCGTCGGCTGCTCGAAAGTGCCTGACATCAATGACATAGGCCTGATGGAGGACCGCGCGACGCTGCGCATCTCCTCGCAGCACATCGCCAACTGGCTGCATCACGGCGTGTGCACCTCAGACCAGGTGATGGAGACGATGAAGCGCATGGCCGGCGTCGTCGACCGCCAGAACGCAGGCGATCCGCTCTACCGGCCGATGGCCCCTGACTTCGACAAGTCGATTGCCTTCCTCGCCGCCTGCGACCTCGTCTTCAAGGGCCGGGTCCAGCCCAACGGCTACACCGAGCCGGTGCTGCACGCGCGGCGGTTGGAGCTGAAGGCAAAGGAAAGACCCTCGATAGCGCGCACAGAGTTCTAGTATAACCCGACAGATATTAGCAATTGCTAAAACGTCGTTGTCCCGGTGCACGCGATCTGCTACGATTCAACCACCGACAAACGGCTCTGGGAGGCCGTGCGTCCGACATCATGCACAAGAACTCAAAACCGGAGAACGGCCATGACACGGCTTCTGACGGTCGCTGCCCTTGTGGCGGCGGGCAGTTTGGTTGCGATGCAAGGCGCAGCCGCCGATGACGCTGCGATGATCAAGAGCGCTGAATCCGCCGCACCCCCCGCTGTATCAAGCGGCGCTGCGATCCACGCTATGGATGAGAAGGGTGCAATGCGCACACTGCGCGAGGGCACAAACGGCTTCTGGTGCATGCCGGACAACCCGGCCACACCTGGCCCGGATCCAATGTGTGGAGATGCCAACGCGATGGAATGGGCGATGGCGTGGATTGGAAAAAAGGAACCGCCCAAGGGCAAGGTCGGCTTCATGTATATGCTGGCAGGCGGCACCGATGGCAGCAACACCGATCCTTATGCGACGAAGCCCGAGGAAGGCAACAATTGGGTGGAGACTGGACCGCACGTGATGATCGTCAACGCAACGGACATGATGCAGGGCTATCCGGCTGACCCCAAACCTGACACGTCCAGGCCATATGTGATGTGGGCGGGCACTCCCTACGCACATCTCATGATTCCGGTTAAGTAGCTGCCGCCGAATTGACTGGCGATAGCGATCAGGCTGCGTAGCGTCAGACTGTCGAGCTCCTGCGGGCCGGGCCGGTCACCCTGCCTCAAGGGGGAGGGGAACGTCACGCCGCCTGCGCCATTCGCTCCGAACTCATGCGGTACGAAATCGCCTCGGCCAGATGGATGCGGCCGACAGTCTCGCTGGCCTCGAGATCAGCCAATGTCCGCGCCACCTTCAGCACCCGGTGATAGGCCCGCGCCGAAAAGCCGAGCTTTTCACTGGCATCCCTGAGCAGCGACAGGCCTGATGCATCCGGCATCGCGATCTCCTCGATAACAGAGGGTGAGCAGTGCGCGTTGGTGGTGACGGAGGTAGCGCCGAGCCGCTCGAAACGTTCGCGCTGGGTTGTCCGCGCGCGGGCCACGCGCAGCGCCACATTGGCACTCTTCTCCGCCCGGTCCGGCCGGATCAGATCGCTGGCCGAGACCGCCGGCACCTCGATCCGAAGATCGATGCGGTCGAGCAGCGGGCCTGATATGCGCGCCTGATAGTCGGTGCGGCAACGATCGCCGCGCAGGCAGCGATAGCCCGGCTCGCCAGCCATGCCGCAGCGGCACGGGTTCATCGCCGCGACCAGTTGGATGCGCGCCGGATAGGTGACGCGATGATTGGCGCGGGCGATCATGCAGTCGCCGGTCTCCAGCGGCTGGCGCAGCGCATCGAGCGCCTGCGGCGAGAATTCGGGAAACTCGTCGAGGAACAGCACGCCGTGATGGGCCAGCGAGGCCTCGCCCGGCCGCACGCGCAGGCCGCCGCCGACCAGCGCCGCCATCGAGGCCGAATGGTGTGGCGCGCGGAACGGCCGCCGGTCGGTCAGCTTGCCTTCGCCAAGCTCGCCGGCCACCGAGGCGATCATCGAGACTTCGAGCAATTCCCTCGGCGCCAGCGGCGGCAGGATCGACGGCAGCCGCTGCGCCAGCATCGATTTTCCCGATCCTGGCGGACCGATCATCAGCATGTTATGGCCGCCGGCCGCCGCCACTTCGAGTGCCCGCTTGGCGGTCTCCTGGCCCTTGATGTCGGCAAGATCCGGCAGGTCGCGCGCCGAGGCATGGATGCCGGCCTCCGGCCGCGACAGCACCTGCGTGCCGCGAAAATGATTGGCGATGGCGATCAGGCTGCGCGGCGCCAGGATGTCGAAATCCTTGCCGGCCCATGCCGCTTCCGGGCCGCAGGCGAAAGGGCAGATCAGGCCCTTGCCTTCGGCATTGGCGCCGATCGCCGCCGGCAGCGCGCCGGCCACCGCGGCGATGGTGCCGTCGAGCGACAGTTCGCCAAGCACGACATAGCCGGCCAGCATGTCGCCCGGAATGGCGCCAAGCGCCGCCATCAGGCCAAGCGCGATCGGCAAATCGTAATGGCTGCCTTCCTTGGGCAGATCGGCGGGCGCCAGATTGACGGTGACCTTCTTCGATGGCATCGACAGGCCCGATGCGTGCAGCGCCGCCTGCACCCGCTCCCGGCTTTCGGCCACCGCCTTGTCGCCGAGGCCGACGATGTGCATGTTGACCTTGCCGGGCGCGATCATCACCTGCACGTCGACCGGCACGGCCTCGATGCCCTGGAAAGCGACCGTGCGGACCCGCGCAACCATTTTTCTGCCCCCGGACATGGGCTCGCCCGAAGCCCATGCGATCATGCCGCGAACGGCGTCATCTGAGACAACCACAGATTTTGGGCAAAGGCAAGAACATTACGGGAACAATCGAACGTTGTGCCTTGATGGCATCGCATCGGCTACGGACCGGAACCCCGCTGTTCCGCCAAGCATGGACGCTACTTGCGTTTGTCCTCGACCGCATCCCAGAACAGGCTGGCGATATCGGCGCCACCAAAACGCTGCACCTCGCGCACGCCGGTCGGCGACGTCACGTTGATCTCGGTCATGTAGTCGCCGATCACGTCGATGCCGACGAGGATAAAGCCGCGCTCCTTCAGCGACGGGCCGATGCGGGCGCAGATCTCGCGTTCGCGCTCCGTTAGTTCGGTTTTTTCGGCGCGGCCGCCGACATGCATGTTGGAGCGTGAATCAGTCTCGGCCGGCACCCGGTTGATGGCGCCGACCGGCTCGCCGTCGATCAGGATGATGCGCTTGTCGCCGGCTCGCACCTCCTTCAGATAACGCTGAACGATGTAGGGCTCGCGGAACACCTGGCCGAACATTTCGAGCAGCGAGGCGAGGTTGCGATCGGCCTCGTGCAGGTGGAAGATGCCGGCGCCGCCATTGCCGTAGAGCGGCTTGACGATGATGTCGCCGAACTCCTTGCGGAAGGCGGCAACCTCCTGGCTGTCCTTGGTGATCAGCGTTTCCGGCATCAGGTCGGGAAACTCGGTGACGAAGATCTTTTCCGGGCTGTTGCGCACCCAGGCCGGGTCGTTGACCACCAGCGTCCTGGGATGGATGCGCTCGAGCATATGCGTCGTGGTGATGTAGTTCATGTCGAACGGCGGGTCCTGCCTGAGCAGGACGACGTCCATCTCCGACAGGTCGGTGCGCACTTTCTCGCCGAGCGAATAATGATTGCCCTTCTCGTCGCGGACCTGCATTTCCTCGACGCCGGCAAACACCTTGCCGTCGCGCAGCGACAGCCGGTCGGGCGTATAATGGAACAGCTGGTGGCTGCGCCGCTGCGCTTCCAGCGACAGCGCAAACGACGTGTCGCCGGCAATCGAGACGGTGGAAATGTGGTCCATCTGGACAGCGATTTTCAGAGGCATGGCGGATCTCCGGCGGATCGGATGGGCTGCTTGCCCTTACAACCTCCCCGGTCATCTGCCAATCGCGACATTTTGAGGATTGCCTGCTGGGCCTCGACGAGGCGCTTCGGCTGCGCCGGCGGCAACGATTGCTGTTCGGCGGGCCAGTCGGTTTCGATGCCACGCTCGGCTATCTCAGAAATTCCCTCCGTGGCACCTTGCGCTCAAGGCGATCTGACGAGCGACTTGTCAGACATAAGCCCGCGAATTTGCTTTTTCTCCCTTGCTCCCCCGACCGGGCTGGCTAGGATGCGCGCCGACCGAGCCACGGCGCCGCGCGTCCTTTTGGACGCGCAAACGACGCGGTAGCACTTTGATTTTGCGCATGATCCTTTCCGAAAATCGAAACTGGGTTTCGGGGTCATGCGCAGGGAGGAAAAAATGATGCCATCGGCGCGCTTTGCCGACCTTGAGGGCGCTTCGGTGCTGATCACCGGCGGCGGCTCCGGCATCGGCGCGGCGCTGACCGAGGGTTTTGCCCGCCAGGGGGCAAAAGTCGCCTTCATCGACATCGCCGACGGCCCGAGCCTGGCGCTGGCCGACCGCATCGAAAAGGATCTCGGCCGCCGCCCCCTCTATCTCAAGACCGACATACGCGACGTCGAGGCGCTGCGGGCTTCGGCCGCCAGGGCGGCAGAGGCGCATGGCGACGTCACCGTGCTGGTCAACAATGCAGCACTTGACGATCGCCACGCGGTAGAAGACGTCACCGTGGAGTTCTGGGACAACAACCAGGCGGTGAACCTGCGTCCGCATTTCTTCTCCGCACAGGCGGTGGCGCCGGGCATGAAGCGCGCCGGCGGCGGCTCGATCATCAACTTCACGTCGACGTCGTTCCTGATCAACCACCCCGACATGCCGGCCTATACCGCCGCCAAGGCGGGGATCGTCGGCCTGACCAAGGGGCTTGCCGGCAAGCTCGGCGCCGACGGCATTCGCGTTAATGCGATCGCACCCGGCTGGGTGATCACCGAGCGGCAGAAGCAGCTCTGGGTGACCGAACAGGCGCTCGCCGCCCACGTGGCCAAGCAATGCATCAAGCAGGTGATGCAGCCGGAAGACATCGTCGGCACGGTGCTGTTCCTCGCGTCGGACGCTTCGCGCATGCTGACCGCACAGATGCTGATCGTCGACGGGGGCTTCCTGTGAACTCAGCGAGCAACGTGCCTTCTGTGGCCACCGTCGACTGGGGCACCACCCGTCTCAGAGTCTGGCTGGTCTGTGAGGCCGGAAACGTCCTTGCCGAGCGTCGCGGCGACGACGGGCTGATCACCGCGCAGGCGGCCGGATTTTCGACCATCCTCGAAGGACATCTGGCAGCGATGGGCGCGCCGGAAGCGATGCCCGTGATCATCTGCGGCATGGCCGGCTCGCGCCAGGGCTGGCTGGAGGCGCCCTATGTCAGCGTGCCGGCGCCGATCGGCGCCATCCTTGCCGGTGCTGCGCGCGTTCCCGGCCAGCGCCGCGACATCCGCATCGTGCCGGGCCTTGCCCAGCGCCTGGCCGACGCGCCCGATGTCATGCGCGGCGAGGAAACGCAGCTTGCCGGCGCCGGTTTGCCGGCAACAAGCCGCCATCTCGTCTGCATGCCCGGCACCCATTCCAAATGGGTGCTGGTCGAGGACGGCGCCGTTGCCGGTTTTGGCACCTGGCCGACCGGCGAGCTGTTTTCGGTGCTGGCGGCGCATTCGATCCTGCGCCATTCGCTGGGCGAGCAGCCCAAGCCGGTTGCACCAGGCAATCCGCTTTTCCAGCGCTGGTGCGAGATCGCGCTGGCCGAGGGCGGCGATGTCACATCGAGGCTGTTCTCGATCCGCGCTGCGGGCCTTTTGCAGGACCTGAAGGCCGACGATGCCGCTGCCTGCCTGTCCGGCCTGCTGATCGGCGGCGAGATCGCCTCGGCCAGCCGCCGCTATCGAAAAGGCGCGGCGTCGATCGTGCTGGTCGCATCCGGCGCGCTCGGCACCCTCTACACTGAGGCGTTCGGTCTTGCCGGGCTTGCGGTGAGAGCCGTCGATGCCGACGAGGCGGTGCGTGCCGGCCTCATCGAGGCGGCGCGCAAAAATGGCATGATTGCTGGAAGCGGAGTTGCCGCATGACCGAGACCGCATCGTTTCCGAAGCTCGAGCGCGGGCTTGTCGCCATCCTGCGGGGCCTCAAGCCGGACGAGGCGGTGGCCGTCGGCCGGGCGATCTTCGAGGCCGGCATCGAAGCGATCGAAGTGCCGCTCAATTCGCCGGACCCGTTTGTCTCCATCGCGAGAATTGTTGAGGCGCTGCCGGCGACGGCATTGGTCGGTGCCGGGACCGTGTTGACCGCAGCCGATGTCGACGGACTGAACAAGGCCGGCGGGCGGCTGCTGGTCAGCCCCAACATCGATGCGGAGGTCATGGGTCCCGCCATGAATTACGGCATGGTGACGATGCCGGGCGTATTCACGCCGACCGAAGCCTTCCAAGCCATCGGGCTCGGCGCCTCGGCGCTGAAATTCTTCCCGGCCAGCGTGCTCGGCGCGGCCGGGATCGCGGCGATGCGCGCCGTTTTGCCGGCTGAGGCGCCGGTCGGCGCGGTCGGCGGCGTGTCGGAGAAGGACTTTGCCGGCTACAAGGCGGCCGGTGTCAGCGTCTTCGGCCTTGGCTCCAGCTTGTTCAAGCCTGGTATGAGCGTCGACGAGGTGGCAACGCGGGCGCAGGCCGCAGTCGCGGCCTGGGACGCAGCGTTTGGAGCAGCGCCATGAGCGAAGCCATCGTTTCGGTTTTTTCCGACCATGTCTGTCAACTCGGCGAAGGCCCGAGCTATGACCCCGCCACCGAAACGCTCTACTGGTTCGACATCGTCAACGGCCAGCTTCTGGAAAAGCCCCTGTCCGGCGGTGCCGTCAAAATCCACGAGCTTGGCCAAATGGCCAGCGCGATCGCCGCCGTCGACGACAAAAGACAGTTGATCGCCACCGAAACCGGCCTGCATGTCCGCGACGTGGCGACCGGCAAAATGACGCTGCATACGGCCATCGAGGCCGACAATCCGGCGACGCGCTCGAACGATTCGCGCGTCCATCCCTGCGGCGCCTTTTGGGTCGGCACGATGGGCAAGGGCGAGGCAAAGGCCGCTGGCTCGATCTACTGGTTCTTCAGGGGTGAATTGCGCCGGCTCTATTCAGACATCACGGTGTCGAACTCGATCTGTTTTTCCGAAGATGGAACCGTTGCCCATTACACCGATACCAGCACCGGCCTGTTGATGCGCGTCGGCTGCGATCCGGCGACCGGCCTGCCGGCTGGCGAGCCAAAAATCTTCGTCGATCACCGCAAGGCCAAGGGCTATATCGACGGTTCGGTGCTCGATCGCGACGGTGTCCTGTGGAACGCCTGCTGGGGCGGCAGCGTCGTTGAAGCCTACGGGCCTGACGGCAAGCTCATCCGTTCGGTCGCGATGCCGGTGACGCAGCCGTCCTGCCCGGCCTTTGTCGGCAGGAATGCCGACCGGCTGGCGGTCACCTCCGCCTGGTCGGGCAAGGATGAGAAACAGCGCCTGCTGGATCCGCAAGCCGGCATGACGTTTCTGCTCGACATTCCGGTCAACGGCCGCTTCGAGCCGCGCGTGCTGATTGCCTAGGCTGACGTCGATTTCGCGAAAGCCTGATACATCCGCCATGCGATGGTAGGCAGTCGCGCTGCCAGGCCCGTTCATCGCCAGGAATCGTTGATGCCATGTCAAGCCGCAGGCCGAAGCTGATCCTAGTCTACGAGCCGGAAAACGCCTGCTTCGAGCGGCTGGTTGCCGATGGCCACGTGCCGGGGCGCGCCGCCGAAATCGCCTCCTATCTGGCGCAATCGACCGACATCGCCCCTGAGTTCGACGCGCTGGCCGCAGCCTGCCAGACGCGCGGCCTGTCCTTCGCGCCGGTGGCGCTCGACGATGCCGCAAATCTGCTTGCCGGTGAGGATCCGAAGACGACGCTGGTGTGGACGCTGACCGACGGCATCGCCTATTTCCGCGGCGGCGCGGCGCCGGCCCTGGCAAGGCTGAACGGCCTGAAGCTGCTCGGCGCCGATGATGCGCTGTTTGCGCTCTGCCAGGACAAGTTCCGCTCCGGCGCCGTGCTCGGCGCGCTCGGCCTGCCGGTGCCGCAATCCGGTTTGGCACGCGACGGCCGCTGGCTGGCCGAGCCACCGGCTTCGCCAGCCGGCTGGTTCGTCAAGCCGAACCGGCTCGGCGCCAAGATCGGCATCTGGCCGGATTCGCGCAGCAGAGATCTCGGCCACGCGCTTGAGCTTAGCCGGCGCGTCTTCGCTGCCTATCGCGACGATGTCGTCGTGCAGCCCTACGTCACCGGGCGCAATGCGCGCGCCAGTTTTCTCGGTCTGAAGCCGGACACCGGCGTCGAAGCGCTCGGCATCGTCTTTGTCGAGTCGGGAAGTGATTTCCAGACAATGGAAGACAGCCTGGCGCTCTACGGCGACACCGGCGAGGCGGCCAGGGCGGCGGGAACATATGCCGAGCCGGTGCTGCTGCCGGTTGCCGCCAGCCAGCCGCGAGCCGATGCAAGGATCCGAGGGATCGCGCAAAGCCTCATCGCCGGGCTTGGCCTGCGGGATGTGTTTTCCGTCGATTTCCGGGTCGAAGCCGACGATAGCATCCATCTCATTGAGTTCGAGGTCTGCCCGGGCCTGCCTTGCTTCGATTTCCGCGCCTATTGCCGCACGCAATGGGAGATGGGCCTCGCCGATGCGATGGCCGCGACCGCCGCGAGCCGTTTTTTGGCCTCGCCCACGAAATGAGCAGCGCCCGCGTACGCAGCCGCGCCGACGGGCCAGGACCGTGCCTCGACAAACGGCTTGCGTTCCGACATTTCACTTAATAGGGCGTTAAGTGAAGGAGGCGCTCGGTGAAAGTCGACCCTGCGACATCCCCGGAGGTAGCCGCGCTGGCGACGACGGAAGCCGGCAAGGCCAAGCATGTCGGCGGCCGGATCAAGGCCATTCGCATGGCCCGACGCATTTCGCTTCGCCAGCTGGCCGACATAGTCGGCACGACGGCGAGCTTCATCAGCCAGCTCGAGCGCAATCTGAGCGGCGCCAGCGCCAGCACTCTGATGCGGATCGCGGCAGCGTTGGATCTCGGCATCAACGAGCTGTTCGAGCAGACCGAAGGTGGGTTCCACAAGGTGCTTACCAGAGCCGACCGCCCCCTGCTGCCGATCAGCCACGGTTGCCGAAAGACGCTGCTGTCGCGGCGGCCGATCCATGAATTCGAGGTTTATTCGGGGGAGTTCGACGTCGGCGGCTCGACCGGCGACGACGCTTACACGCATGGCGGCAAGCACGAGATGTTCGTCGTCCTGAAGGGCACAGTCGAGCTGACGCTGGCAGACGAGCGCTTCGTCATGAACGAGGGCGACAGCATCGAGTACGCCACCTCGACGCCGCATCGTACAGAGAATATCGGCAAGACGCCGGCGCAGGTGCTCTGGATCATCGCCCCTCCGACCAGTGGCGCGGCGGAACTCAATCGATACACGCCCGGACAAGGCTCGCAGCCGGGCGGACCGAAGTAATGCGGGTGCACATAAATTGGGAGATAAAACATGAAGACCAAGATCGGACAGGTGGCCGCGCTCGGGCTGCTGATGATCACCACAGCAGCGCTTGCGCAGAGCAAGCCGGTGGCGGGCGAGGTGGCAGAGGGCTCGCTGAAGGGCAAGACGCTTACCTTCGTCTCGTATGGAGGCATTTATCAGGATGGTCAGATCGCCGCGCTGAAAGAGTTCGTCGACAAATCAGGCGTGACGCTGCTCAGCGACGGGCCAACCGAGATCTCGAAATTGCAGGCGCAGGTCGAGTCCGGCAATGTCACCTGGGACGTTGTCGATACCGGCGATTTCCCACCCTATGTCTATTGCGGCAAGCTGTTCCAGAAGCTGGACTTCTCAAAGATCGATACGTCCAACATTCCGGAGGGCCAGACCAGCGAATGCAGCGTGCCGGCCATGAACTATGGCGTGGTGCTGATGTACAACACCGAAAAGTACAAGGATAACCCGCCCAAGAGCTGGAAGGATTTCTTCGACATCGAGAAATTCCCGGGCTCGCGCGCCCTGGAGGGCAGCGGCGATCTGTCCGGTGGCATGATCGGGCAGGCACTGCTCGCCGCCGGCGGGTCGGTCGAAAACATGACGGTGGCCGATATCGACAAGGCTATCGAGAAGGTGAAATCGCTTGGCCCGGACACGATCTTCTGGAAGACCGGCGCCGATTCCCAGCAGCTCGCCGAATCCGGCGAAGCCGACATGATCGCGATGTGGACCGGACGTGCCATGACCGCGGTGAAGAACGGCGCGAAGTACACGCCGGCGTGGCAGGACTGGCTGGTGGTGATGGATCAGATGACCATTCCGATGGGCGTCAAGGACCCCGACGCGGCGCATGCGCTGATCAACGCCTATCTCGGCAAGAGCGCGCAGGAGACGCTTGCAAAAACCACCTCGTATACCCCGATCCACAAGGACGCGAAGCCCGAAGTGGACGAGATCACCGCGGCGTTCATGACCAACACGCCGGACAAGCTGAAGCTTGGCTATCAGCAGAACATCAAGTTCTGGGTGGAGAACTTCGAGGTGGCGAACGAAAAGTGGAATGGGTTGATGGCCGGCAATTAGGCCCGCCGCCGTGGCAACGAGAGCAATCGACAGCCGGGACACTGTTCCGGCTGTCGCGGCAGACGACCGGCGGCGCTGGTTTCGTGGACAGGCTTTCTGGCTCGTCGCGCCGGCGCTGCTGCTGCTCGTCATCTGCCTGGGCCTGCCGCTCGCCATCGTCACCTTGCGCAGCTTTTCCGAGCCGCAATGGGGATGGCAGAACTATGCCTGGTTCTTCGGCACACCGGTCAATCTGACCGTGCTTCAGCGGACCTTCGCGATCTCCGCCTGGGTGACGCTGGTATGTCTCATTGCCGGCTATCCCTATGCCTATGTGATGACTGCAGTCGGACCCAGGATGCGGCTCATCCTCATCCTGTGCGTGCTGGTGCCGTTCTGGGTGAGCGGCGTCGTGCGCACTCTGGCATGGGTCATCCTGCTGCAGGATTCCGGCGTGATCAACTCCGTCATCAGGGCAGTCGGCCTCAGCCCGGTCAAGCTGATCCGCACGCAGACAGGCGTGGTGATCGGCATGGCGCAGGTGCTGTTGCCGTTCATGATCCTGCCGCTCTATTCGGTGATGAAGACGATCGACCTGCGGCTCATGCAGGCGGCACGGAGCCTCGGCGCGAGCCCGGCGCGCGCCTTTGCCCAAGTCTATCTGCCGCTCTCGCTTCCGGGCGTCTACGCGGGCGCCATCATTGTCTTCATTCTTGCACTCGGGTTCTACATCACCCCGGCGCTGCTCGGTGGTCCGCGGTCGACCATGCTCTCGACCCTGATCCAGAACCAGGTGCTCAGCCTGCTCAACTGGGGCCGCGGCGGTGCGATGGGTGTGGTGCTGTTGATCGCCACCTTCGTCCTGCTCGCGCTCGCAGCACCGCTGTCGCGTCAACCGCACAAGATGGGCTCGAGACGCTGATGAAACAGCCCGGTCGAATCCTGCTCGGTCTGTACTGCCTGCTGGTCGCGGTCTGGCTGGTCGCACCGACAATCGTCGTCGTGCCGATGTCGTTCAACGACAAGAAGTCGCTGGCCTTTCCGCCATCCGGCTTTTCCTGGCAGTGGTACCAGAACTTTTTCACCAACCCCGAATGGTCGGCGAGCCTGGTCGGCTCGCTCAAGGTCGCCGTTGTCACGGCGCTGTTCGCCACCGTCATCGGCACGCTGGCGGCATTCGGCCTCGATCGCATGAAAAGCCGCGTCAGCGGCGTGCTGCGCGCGCTGCTGATCACGCCAATGGTCGTGCCGGGGGTGGTGCTCGCCGTCGGAATCTACGCGGTCTATCTCGATACGCGGTTGGTCGGCACCATGACCGGCTTCGTGCTGGCCCACACGATGCTCGCCGTTCCTTTCGTCATCATCGCCGTCTCCGCCAGCCTGGAAGTCTTCGACAAACGGCTGGAGACTGCTGCGGCCAGCCTCGGCGCGACCCGGCTGACGGCGTTCAGGACGGTGACCTTGCCGCTGATCGCGCCGGGCATCCTGTCGGGGCTGCTGTTTGCGTTCGTGACCTCATTCGACGAGATCATCGTCGCGCTGTTCATCACCAGCCCGTATCTGAAGACACTGCCGGTCCAGATATTCTCGAGCATTACCCGGGACGCCGACCCCACCGTTGCGGCAGTGGGCACGCTGCTCTTCATCGTGACTAGTGATCGGGGCGGGGCTGCTGATCGGTTCGAGACAGGGAAAACGTTGACATGGCCTCACCATCGACCCGCGGCGCAGCCATAGATCTCAAATCCGTCAGCAAGCACTATGGCAGCTTCATCGCCCTCGACAAGGTCTCGCTGCGCATCGAGCCGGGGGAGTTCATGACGCTGCTCGGACCCAGCGGTTCGGGCAAGACGACCACGCTCAACGTCATCGCCGGCTTCACCGAAGTCAGCTCGGGTTCGCTTGATGTCGGCGGCAAAAGCGTCATCGGCGTACCGGCGCACAAACGCAATATCGGCGTCGTCTTCCAGCACTACGCGCTGTTCCCGCATATGACGGTGAGCAGGAACGTCGCATATCCGCTGACCCTGCGCAGCATCGCCAATCCCGATCGCGCGGCCCGGGTGCGCAAGGCGCTGGACATGGTGAGGATGGCCGATTTCGGCCACCGCTTCCCCAGCGAGCTCTCCGGCGGACAGCAGCAGCGCGTCGCGCTGGCACGTGCCATCGTATTCGACCCGCCGCTGCTCTTGATGGACGAGCCGCTCGGCGCACTCGACAAGAAGCTGCGTGAGTGGCTGCAGCTCGAGATCAAACGGATCCACAGGGAATTGGGCACCACCTTCGTCTACGTCACGCACGATCAGGAGGAGGCCCTGGTCCGCTCGGACCGCATCGCCGTGTTCAACCAGGGACGCATCGAGCAGATCGGCACCGGTCGCCAACTCTACGACGAGCCCGAGACGTTGTTCGTCGGAAAGTTCGTCGGCGACTCGACGATACTGCGTGGTGCAGCCTCCACCTCCGGCAACGAGACCGCCATCGACGTAGCCGGACGGAAAGTGGCCGCCGCCAAACGCCTTGCCGACGGCGCCAAGCCGGTGATGCTGCTGCGGCCGGAGAAGCTGAGCCTCGCCAGGCGGGGAAAGGGCGGACAAGATCGAAACACCCTGCCCGGGCGCATCGGCGAGGCCATCTATCTCGGATCTGGCTCCAAATACGAGGTCGTGCTGGCCGACACCTCGAAGGCGATCGTGCGCTCGACGCTGGAGGCCGAAACCTTCGCCATCGGCGACGAGGTCGACCTCGTATTCGCGGGCAACGACGTGAAGCTGCTGGCCGACGACGAGAATGCCGATTTCACGCTGACCTAAAATCCTGTCTGGGAAAAATCGCGACAATGGACGTGAAGAAGAACGGCGACGTTTCATTCTGGTATGCCGACATCGGCGGCGTGCCCGGCTATCGACCGCCGCTGCAGGGCGATATCGTGGCCGACGTCTGTATCGTCGGGGCCGGCTACACCGGCCTTTGGACCGCCTATTATCTGAAGCAGGCAGCCCCGCATCTCAATATTGTCGTCATCGAGAAGGAGTTCGCCGGCTTCGGTGCTTCGGGGCGCAATGGCGGCTGGCTGTCCGGCGGCTTCTCATGGTCGCGCGAAAAATATGAGGAGGCAACCTCGCGCGCTGGAGTCATCGCCATGCAGGCGGCAATGACGGGCACAGTGAACGAGGTCATATCGGTTGCGGAAGCTGAAGGCATCGACGCCGACATTCGTCGCACCGACGAACTGCTGGTCGCAACCAACGAGGCGCAGGAGCAGCGCGCCAAGGCGATGTATGCCCATGCCAGATCCTGGGCGCTGACCGACGAGCGCGTCGGGTATATCGATGCAGCCGAGATGCGTCGGCGCATAGCGGTACACAACGCCCGCGGCGCCTTCGTCATCAAGAAGGTTGCGCGGATTCAGCCCGCAAAGCTGGTGCAGGGGCTCGCCAGGGCAGTGGAGCGGCTCGGCATCCCGATCTACGAACAGACGACCGTGCTGTCGATCGAGAGCGGCAAGGTCGCAACCAACCGGGGCGTGGTGCGGGCCGAAAAGATCGTGCGGGCGACCGAGGGTTTTACCGCGGGAATCGCCGGCCACGAAAGACTGTGGTTGGCGCTCAACAGCGCCATCGTGGTCACCGAGCCGCTTTCCGACAAGCTGTGGAGCGAAATCGGCTGGGATGGCTACGAGGTGCTCGGCGACGCCGCGCACACTTACTGCTACGCCCAGCGCACCCGGGAAGGACGCATTGCCATGGGCGGGCGCGGGGTGCCCTATCGGTTCGGCTCGAAGACCGACGTTCGAGGCGTCACCCAGCAGGCGACGATCGACAAGCTGCATAAAATCCTGACGACGCTTCTGCCGCAGACCAAGGGGCTCAAGCTCGACCATGCGTGGTGTGGAACGCTGGGCGTGCCGCGCGACTGGTGCACGACGGTGGGCTTTGACAGGCAGACCGGAATAGGCTGGGCCGGCGGTTATGTCGGCCTCGGCGTTTCCACCTCGAACCTCTCGGGGCGCACTCTGCGCGATCTGCTGCTGGGCAACGACACCGAGTTGACGCGGCTTCCCTGGGTCAATCGAACCGTGCGCAAGTGGGAGCCAGAGCCGCTGCGCTGGCTTGGCGTCCATTCGATGTATCAGCTCTATCGAATTGCCGACGAGCGGGAAGCAAAGGGGCTGCCGCGCTCGTCGCGGCTGGCCGCCCTGGCCGATCGCATCACCGGGCACTGAACCGCATCACTTCAGGAATTTAGCAATGATCGACTTCAAGACCTTCGCCCACCTGGCGCATATCGACCTCGGTGAGCCCCAGCCGAAGCCCACCTCGCTGGAAGGCGATCAGATGGAAGCAGCCAACACGCTTTGGACTTCCGAGGATGGCAAGATCGAAGTCGGTGTCTGGGAATGTTCGCAGGGCCGGTTCACCGCGCGCCGTGACACGAATTCCGAGATTTGCCACATCGTGTCCGGCCGCGTGACGCTGCACGGTCCTGGTGGCGCAGCCAAAGATGTCGGACCCGGCGAATTGCTCGTCCTGCCGCTTGGCTGGGAGGGCGAATGGACCATCCATGAGAAAACGCGCAAGCTTTACATCCTGCATTCGATCTGAACGCCGCGGGCACGTTCGCGACGGTTCCAAATGACTATGCACGCCACGGCAGTGGCCGCTGAACTAAACTAGACCCCTTCGACCAGCACGATCTCGCCGTCGGCCACCTTCTGCCGGATCGCGACGGCGCGCTGGTATTCGGGCGAGCGATAGCAATCGTGCGCCGCAGCCAATGACGGAAACTCGATGATCACGTTGCGGTCGCGGCCCGGCCCTTCTGCTTTTTCATGTGCACCGCCTCGTGCCAGGAAAACCGCGCCGAAACGATCGAAAGCCGGTTTGGCGGCAGTGACATAGTCCTTGTAGCCTTCCGCATCGCGCACATCGACGCGGGCGATCCAGTATCCCTTCGGCATGCTTGTTCTCCGAATTGTTAGGCCGAGCGCATTTCGTCAAGAATTGCTTCCGCGACCGCTCGCCTGTCGGCGGCGCTGACGATCGGCCGGCCGACGACGAGATGGCTGGAGCCGTTGCGGATCGCCTGCGCCGGCGTGACGACGCGTTTCTGGTCGCCATGGTCGCTGCCCTTGGGCCGTATCCCCGGCGTGACGACGGCCATGTTGGGGCCGACGATCCGGCGCACCGCCTCCGCTTCCTCGGCCGAGCAGACGATGCCGCCCATGCCGGCATGCAGCGCCTGCTCGGAGCGCCTCAGCACCAGCGTATGCGGGTCATGCTCATAACCGGCGTCGATCACGTCCCGCTCGTCCATCGAGGTCAGCACGGTGACGCCAAGCAGGCAGAGATCGCTGCCCCTGGCGGCCGCGACCGCTGCCTTCATCGTCTTCGGATAGGCGTGCAGCGTCAGCATGGTCATGCCCATCCTGGCAATGGCCTCGACGCCCTTGGCTACCGTGTTGTCGATGTCGAGCAGCTTCATGTCGAGGAAGATCCTGGTGCCGCCGCTGGCGAGCTCGCGGGCGAAGTCGAGGCCGCCGGCGAAGGCGAGTTGATAGCCGATCTTGTAGAAGGAGACGACCCCGTCGAGCTCGCGCACCACCGTCTCGGCGTCCTTCAGCGTCGGCACGTCGAGGCCGACGATCAGCCTGTCTTGCATGGTGCTGGCGCGCTCCTGGATCACGCCTCGATCCGCGTCGACAGCAGGCGCGAGGTTTCGATCAGCGTGCGGCATAGGTGCTCCATCGATCTGTGCAGTCGCTCGTCCCTGAAATTCCCGTCCTCATCGAAGGCGTTGCCGCCCTCCGGGACAGAGCACTCCGGCGTCACCACCTCCATCTGGCAGCGCACCAGCACGGCGCGCAGATGGTTGATGCAGCGTACCCCGGCGAAATGTCCTTTGGAAGACGAACAAAGGCCGGCGGGCTTGCCGGTGAACGGCCTGAACGACCGCCCGTCATCTGTGCGCACCCGGCTCACCCAATCGATTGTATTCTTGAGCAGCGGCGGGATCGAGCCGTTATATTCGGGCGTCGCGATCAGCAGCCCGTCATGGGCCGCGATTTGCCGGGCAAGCTTGATGGCGTTCTCGGGAATGCCTTTCTCCTTTTCCAGGTCCTCGTCGAGGATCGGCAGCGGATAGTCGGCAAGCGAGATGCGGGTCACCTCGGCGCCGTGCAGGGCGAGTTCCTTCTGCGCCACATCGGCGGTCCTGCCGCTGTAGGCGCCAGAGCGATTCGAACCGGCGAAGACGAGAATTTTCGCGATCACTGCTATCGGCCCCCTTGTTCCCGGACAGGTACAGCCAGGGATCTGTCAAATCAACGCCAACTTCGTCATCCTAGTGCGGAGCAGGAGCGAAGCGACGTCGCGGAGACCCTGGGATCCATTCCGCGATCTTGGCCGCGGAGTGCCGCGGAGCAGCATTCTGTACCGCTGCGGGGCTCAGATATCCCGGCATGGATTCTCGGGTCTGGGCTGCGTCGCTACGCTCCCGTGGATGACGAAGTGACGCGCGTTTCCACCGAACGGCTTTGCGCGGAGAAGCTAATGCGCCCCGCGCCGGTAGATCCACAGCTGCGTAGGTGGGATGTTGCGGATGACGAAATGGAAATGCTCGACCGTGTAGTCGCCGCGGCCGGGCGGGATCGGCGACAGCGGGCCGTAGGTCAGCTGCACGACCGGGCGGCCTGTCGGGATGCGGTCGAGAAGGCTTTCGACGTAGGCGACGCGCTGTTCGACCGGGAAATTGAGCAATGGCACGCCGGAGATGACCGAATCGAAGGTCAGGCCGCTCTTGTCGCCGAGCGTCGCATCGAGATTGAAGGCATCGCCCTCGATGACGTTGACGCCGGGATAGAGCTGGCGCAGATGGCGCACGAAATCGGGGGAGTATTCGACTGCGTAGAGATTTTCAGGCTTTACGCCGTGGGCGAGGATGGCTCGGGTGATGACACCGGTGCCGGGCCCGACTTCGAGCACCGGCAGGCCCGACATCGGGTTGACGACGGAGGCCATCTTGCGGGCCGTGATGGAACTGGTCGGCACGATCGAACCGACCGCCTTCGGCTTGTCGATCCAGCCCTTGAAGAACTTCAGTTCGTCGTCGAACTTCTCTGCCAGCGTCTTTCGCAGTCCGGGACCATGTGCCATGCAAGTTCTCCTGAACGGTCCCCCGAGTGGCTACTTAGCAGCTACGGGCTTCAAGGCAAGGCGGACGCCGGTATAAGGTGTTGATGACGCTAGGGGAGCTTCCGCTCGGTTGTATTCTACATCCGATTGGCGAGAGTCGCCATCAGCGCTCGCTGAAGGTCTCGAAAAAGTCCTTCATGCGGGCGAAAAAGCCGCTCGACTGCGGCGAATTATCCTTCGAGGAAAGCTGCTCGAACTCCTCCAGCAGCTCGCGCTGGCGGCGGGATAGGTTCTGCGGCGTCTCGACCGCGGTCTGGATGTAGAGATCGCCGACATTGTGCTGGCGCAGCACCGGCATGCCCTTGCCCTTGAGGCGGAACTGGCGGCCGTTCTGGGTGCCTTCCGACACCTTGACCTTCGTCTGGGTGCCGTCCAGCGTCGTCACCTCGAAGGAACCGCCAAGGGCAGCCGTCGTCATTGAGATCGGCACCTTGCAGTAGAGATCGGCGCCGTCGCGCTGGAAGAATTCGTGCGGCTTGACCGCCAGGAAAATATAAAGATCGCCCGACGGGCCGCCGCGCAGGCCGGCCTCGCCCTCATTGGCAAGGCGGATGCGGGTGCCGTCCTCAATGCCGGCCGGGATGTTGACCGACAGCGAGCGCTCCTCGGTGACGCGGCCCTGGCCGGCGCATTTCGCGCACGGCTCCTTGATGGTCTGGCCACGTCCCTGGCATTGCGGGCAGGTGCGCTCGATCGAGAAGAAGCCTTGCGTGGCGCGCACCTTGCCGTGGCCGTTGCACATCGAGCAGGTGACGGGCTGGGTGCCGGGCTTGGCGCCGCTGCCGGAGCATTCCATGCAGGAGATCGAGGCCGGCACGTGGATCTGCGCCGTCTTGCCGGCAAACGCCTCCTCCAGCGTGATTTCCATATTGTAGCGCAGGTCTGCACCGCGCTCGCGTCCGCCTGACGAGCGGCGCTGGCGCCCGCCCATCATGTCGCCGAAAATATCCTCGAAGATGTCGGCGAAACCGCCGGCGCCGAAGCCGTGTGCGCCGCCGTTCATGCCGCCCTGTTCGAAGGCGGCGTGGCCGAAACGGTCGTAGGCCGCCCGCTTCTGCGGATCCTTCAACGTCTCGTAGGCTTCGTTGATTTCCTTGAACTTGTGCTCGCAGGCATGATCGCCGGGATTGCGATCGGGGTGGAACTGCATGGCCAGCTTGCGGAAAGCGCTCTTGAGCTCCTTCTCGTCGGCCCCCTTTTGCACGCCCAGCGTTTCGTAGAAATCAGCTTTCATCTTTTCCCGCAGTCCGGATATTCAACGTCTTGAAGCACTTTGCGTCGTTCGCCGGCACGCTGTTCCGATTTAGGTGCGATGGAGCCGGGATGCCAGTGTTGACACGGGCTTGCCCGCACTTTTTCGATCAGGCACGCACTTTTTCGGCCAGAGTGGCAAAAAAGCCCGGCTTTACGCCGGGCTTACTACAGCGCCGCGCGTCCTGTTGGACACGCAAAGGACGCTATAGCACTTTGATTTTTGCGCATGATCCTTTCCGGAAATCGATTCCGATTTCGGGGTCATGCGCCTAAACCTGCCGGCAGGCCGCTTAGGCCGACTTCTTCTTGTCGTCGTCCTCGTTGATTTCCTCGAAGTCGGCGTCGACCACGTCGCTGTCCTTGGCGGCGTCCGCCTTGGCGTCAGCTTCCGCGGCTTCCTTCTGCGAAGCCTCGTACATGGCCTGGCCGAGCTTCATCGAGGTTTCGGCGAGCGCCTGCGTCTTGGCTTCGATCTCGGCGGCGTCGTCGCCTTCGGCAGCGGTCTTCAGCGCCGCGATCGCATCGGCGATCGCCGTGCGGTCGGCCTCGGAAACCTTCTCGCCATATTCCTTCAGCGACTTTTCCGAGGAATGCACCAGCGCCTCGGCCTGGTTGCGGGCCTCGACCAACGCGCGCCGCTTCTTGTCGGCCTCGGCATTGGCTTCGGCGTCCTTCACCATCTTCTCGATGTCGGCGTCCGAAAGGCCGCCAGACGCCTGAATGCGGATCTGGTGCTCCTTGCCGGTGCCCTTGTCCTTGGCCGAGACGTTGACGATACCGTTGGCGTCGATGTCGAAAGTGACCTCGATCTGCGGCACGCCACGCGGCGCCGGCGGAATGCCGACCAGGTCGAACTGGCCGAGCGCCTTGTTGTCGGCGGCCATTTCACGCTCGCCCTGGAAGACGCGGATGGTCACGGCCGATTGTGAATCCTCGGCAGTCGAGAACACCTGGCTCTTCTTGGTCGGGATCGTCGTGTTGCGCTCGATCAGCCGCGTGAACACACCACCCAGCGTCTCGATGCCGAGCGACAGCGGCGTCACGTCAAGCAACAGCACGTCCTTGACGTCGCCCTGCAGCACGCCGGCCTGGATGGCGGCGCCCAATGCGACGACCTCATCCGGATTGACGCCCTTGTGCGGCTCCTTGCCGAAGAACTGCTTCACGATCTCCTGGATCTTGGGCATGCGGGTCATGCCGCCGACTAGGACGACCTCGTCGATTTCGCCGGCCTTCAGGCCGGCATCCTTGAGCGCCGCCTTGCAGGGTTCGATCGTGCGCTGGACGAGATCCTCGACCAGGCTCTCGAACTTCGCCCGCGTCAGCTTCAACGTCAGGTGCTTGGGGCCGGTGGCATCGGCGGTGATGAAGGGCAGGTTGATCTCGGTCTGCGTCGTCGACGACAGCTCGATCTTGGCCTTTTCGGCCGCTTCCTTGAGGCGCTGAAGCGCGAGCTTGTCGCTGCGCAGGTCGATGCCCTGTTCCTTCTTGAACTCGGCCGCCAGATATTCGACCAGACGCATGTCGAAATCCTCGCCGCCGAGGAAGGTGTCGCCATTGGTCGACTTCACCTCGAACACGCCGTCGCCGATTTCGAGCACCGAAATGTCGAACGTGCCGCCGCCAAGGTCATAGACGGCAATGGTCTTGCCTTCCTTCTTGTCGAGGCCGTAGGCAAGTGCGGCCGCGGTCGGCTCGTTGATGATGCGCAGCACTTCCAGGCCGGCGATCTTGCCGGCATCCTTGGTTGCCTGGCGCTGGGCGTCGTTGAAATAGGCCGGAACGGTGATGACCGCCTTCTCGACCTTCTCGCCGAGATAGGCTTCCGCCGTTTCCTTCATCTTCTGCAGGATCATTGCCGAGATCTGGCTGGGCGACTGCTTCTTGCCGCCGGCCTCGACCCAGGCGTCGCCATTGTCGCCCTTGACGATCTGGTAGGGGACAAGCTTCTTGTCCTTTTCCGTAACCGGATCGTCATAGCGGCGGCCGATCAGGCGCTTGACCGCGAAGATGGTGTTTTCAGGATTGGTGACCGCCTGGCGCTTGGCCGGCTGGCCGACGAGGCGCTCGCCGTCGCTGTTGATGGCGACGATGGATGGGGTCGTGCGCGCGCCTTCCGCATTCTCGATGACCTTCGATTCCTTGCCGTCCATGATGGCGACGCAGGAGTTGGTGGTCCCCAGATCGATACCGATTACTTTTGCCATTTTTCTAATCTCTCCGCTAAGCAGGCTCTCAGGACCCGTACAGGCGTTCCGCCGAAAGCCCCTGTTCACAAGAAATTCCGCTTCGGCAACCGGCATTCCGGCGCCGAACGGCTTGGCGCGTATATAAGAACAGGCTGCGCGGCGCGCAAGCATTCTGCGCAAGGCATCCAACACATCCTTTTCTCGGCCCGGCCAGGGTTCTCCGGCCCATGAACCTTTCAGCGTCGGTTCGCACTGACACCCAGATGCGCTGCGTGGTGCGGCCCTGGAAAGGAAAGGCCATGACTGGAAATCCAGTCTCAGCGCGACCACCGCTTTCGGGGTGGGGTCGCTATGCCAGGCGTTCCGCTGGTTCCGTTGACCATGCGTAAGAGCCGGCATATCGTGATCACGAGGAAAGCAGACAAATTCGATCAGGGAAAACGTGCCGGAACGTCGCGCCTTGCCCTGGTTTGCGCGGAAACACCGGATGTTTCTCCCGTCGCCCGCGGGGGGAATTCCATGTCTTGCGACCACGGCGCGTTCGTACGCTCTCGTGCTGGCCGTTTGCGCCGTGCGATGCAAACAGCCAGCGGCTTTCCGGCGTTGGCGCTCGCCACCATCCTGTGGCTTGGCGGTGCCGTGCAGGCGCAGGAAACGCAGATCATCTATCCAGGCTCGATGGCGGTGACCGGATTTTCCGGTACCGTCATTCGTGATCCTGAGGAGGGCCTGCCGCCCAGCGTCGACCCGGTCGACGAGACCTTTATCGACACGACGCGCGCAACCTTGCGCGTCTTTGACGTTTCAAGGCTGGGCGGGCGGGCCTCCGGCCAACTCGTCTTCACGCCGCCGCCCTTCGAAGTGACGGCCGGGCAGATCGGCCAGGTGTTCGGCATCACCTATGACGACGGGGTACGCGACGGTGCTCCCTCGGGCATTGCGAACCTCTATGCCGGCGCCACCTCGCTGCATGGCGCCCGCATCGTCACGTCAGACGAAGATGCGGACGGTCGTCCCGAGCGGCAGCGTCGTGGTGCTGCCGGCGCCACCTTCATGGACGGCCAGTTCGGCACCGAGAACGGTGGCGGACCGGGCACGATCTGGAAGATCGACGGCATCACCGGCCAGGTCAGCAAATTCGCCGACCTCGAAACCAACAGCGGCCCTGGCATCGGCGACGTCACCTTCGACACTATCCGCCGCCAATTCTTCGCCAGCGACCTCGACACCGGTCTCATCCACCGCATCGATGCCAACGGCACGCTGGTCGACAGGTTCGACCATGGCGTTGCCGGACGCCCGGCGCACGGGCTGGCCCCGCTTGCCGACGATGGCTTGGTGATGGACATCGAGGATGCTGCCTTCGACAGCGAGGACCCCGACAGCTGGGGTTATACGCAGGATGAGCGTCGCGTCTGGTCCGTCGCCTATCACGGCGGCCGCCTCTATTATTCCGTCGCTGAAAAGGCCGATCTCTGGTCGGTGGGCGTTGCCCGCGACGGCAGCTTTGCTGGCGACCCGCGCTGGGAATTGACGGTCAAGGCCGACAACGGCCACGCCGTCACCGACATCGCTTTCGACATCAGCGGCTTCATGTACCTGGCCCAGCGCGGCCCGGTGGAAAACCGCTACGACTACAGCCGGTTCGCCGATACCGGCACGGGTGAGGTCTTCCGCTACGGGCGCGAAAACCCGGACGATCCGGCGACGGAATCAATCTGGGTGGAAATGCCGCAGGACTATGCGGTCGGCTTCCCGCAAGACAACCGGCGGTCGGCTGGCGGCCTCGACCTGCAATATGGCTATGACGCCGACGGCAATCTCGACGCGAGCATCTGCAGCGAGACGCTGGTCAAGACCGCAGACAAGTTGCGCGACAACCCCGCGCTTGCCGAACGGCTTGCCGGCGGCGGGCCGCTCGCCGTGCACGGTGTGCAGATCACGCCGACGGCGCTGGTCAAGCCAGCCAACGTGCCGCCTTTCGGCGCGTGGTTCGTCGACTTTGACGGCTATTTCGAAGACCCCGAGGTAGAAGGCCCTGAGGCAGAAGGGCATGTCGGCGACGTCGAAGTCTGGCATCCCTGCGAAGGCCGTACCGGCTACAATGAGCAGATACCGGGCGGCGGTTACCTGCCGCCTTTCTATCCGCCTGATTTTCCGCGGCCCGGCGGCATGCCTCCTTGCCTCGACAACGACCGCGACTGCGCCTCGATCCCGATCTGCCGGCGTGGCGACCGGGGCCGCGACTGCCGGCCGCCGGTGGAAAAGAAGGTCGATTTGATCCTGAAGAAGCGTGCCCGCACCCCGGTCTGCACGGCAGATGGTGTCTGCACCTTCGTGATCGATATCATCAACAACGGCAACGTCCGCTACGACGGGCCGCTGACGGTTACCGACACCTATCCGGGTGGCGTGCCGGCATCGTCGAGCTTCGGCCCGATCCCGCCATGGACATGCGGACCGAACGGCCCCGGCCAGTTCCGTTGCGACAATGCCGGCATCGTGCTCTCGCCGGGCGCCTCGACGCCGATCTTCGTCAAGGCGGTAATGCCGGCTGGTTACCGGCCAAACACGGTCGAGAACTGCGCCGAGGTGAAAGCCATCCCCGGCGAGAACAACCTCACCAACAACAGGGCCTGCGCCAGGCAACGCATCCGTCATCCCGACAGCGGCAAGCCGGCCATGCGCATCACCAAGATGTGCAGGGGAGCGCTGGCCGGTGCTGCGGTCGTCACCTGCCGCATCACCGTCATCAGCACCGGCACCAGTGCCCCCACCGGTCCGCTGCGGGTCAACGGTGCCGCGACGCTGGTGCCCGGCGGCAGGCCCGTTCAGATCCAGACCGTCACTCCCGACGGCGCGGAATGGACGTGCGGACCGGTTCCGGCCAATGCGTTGTCGTGCCAGATTCCCGGCGCCGTCATGACGCCCGGAACCAGCCGTCACTTCGACGTGGCGCTTGCAGCGAATGGCGTATTCGAGAACTGCGCACGCGGCTCCTACGGCCCGGCGCCAGGAGACGACGTCGTCCATCCGATCGGCAGGGCCTGCGCCAAGGGTGGCGGCGCCTCGACCATCCGTGTCGAGAAAACCGGCGATGCCGAGTGCCGGGTCGGCCAGCCCTGCTCGTTCGAGATCACCATCGCGAATGATGGGAAAAACGCCTTCTCCGGTCCGGTTCGCATTGGTGATGCGATCGGTGTCGAAGGCCTTGGCCGGCTGGAAGGCGTTGCGATCACCTCGATCGACCCGCCCTTCGGCTGTGCGCCGGAACCGGCGACCTTGCCTGCATCCTGCATCGCCAACCTGACGCTCGGCGCCGGGGAAAGCCACGTTCACCAAGTGACTGTGATCATTCCCGACGACGGCCGCCTGGCCAATCTGCAGGGCACCGGCAGCGGCCAGAACTGTGTCGGCGTGCTGTCGCCCGATACGCCGGTGCGAGGTGCCGGCAAAATGCTCTCCCGCGAGTCGGCCAATGTGCAGGGCGATCGCGGCAAGGCCTATGCCTGCCATCCCTTCACCATCAAGAAACAGGTGAAGAAGGCGTGCTCGCAGGGCCTCGTCATGAACGACGCCGGCCGCTGCGTCTGCCCGCAAGGCACCACTTTCCGCAACGGCCAGTGCTCGTCCGCTGGCGGCACGGTCATCATACCGAAGCCGAAGGAGCGCTGCGTGCTGCTCAAGGGCCAGATCCGTACCTCCGACGGGCGTTGTGTCTGCCAGCGCGGAACCGAGCTGGATAACCGCAGGTGCGTGTCGACCGACGAGCCTCCGGCACGCCTGTGCAAGCTGCTGCCTGGCCAGATCCGCACCAAGAGCGGCGATTGCGTCTGTCCGAGACGGACGGAACTGAGGGGCAGGGCCTGCATGCCGATCGTCACGAAGCCGACCGTTGAACAGTGCACCATCCGCGGCCAAGTTCACAACAAACGTGGCGCCTGTGTCTGCCCGCGCGGGACCGAGGTGATCAGAGGCGCATGCCGCCGGGCACAGCTGGAGTGCGCGCCTGGCTCCGGGCTGATCAACGGCCGGTGTCAGCCGATCATCAGGCGGCGCTGCCCGGTCGGGACAGTCGGACGGTACCCAGACTGCACTCCGATCCGCAGGGCGCCGACGCTGCAGATAAATCCGAACCTGCTGCTGAACCCGAGCATCCTGCAGCAGCCGAGGCGCAGGCCGCGGGCTCTCCAGTAGGGTCCCGGGCTCAGCCCAGCACCAAGACCTCGCCCGAGCAATCCGGCGGGGTTTTTTCGTCCGTCGGACGTGTTTCAGCCGCTGCGTGAACCTTATCGCCGCAGTCGGCGACAAACTCCCCGAAGCAACATTTCAGGGAGAGAGAAAATGTCTTCAGCCAAACATGCTTTCCGCAACACGGCAGCGGCCGCTGCCCTGATCGCAGCTGCGCTCGCCACCACGCCGGCCTTCGCCAAGCAGGCGAACATCAAGTCAATGTCGTTCAACACCGAAAGCGCCAACACGACAATCCATGTCGGCTCGAGCGACAAGCAAAAATGGGACACGCTGAAAAGCGGCAACGTCCAGTTCTGGGGCCACATGAAGCTCAACACACGGTGGCCAGGCTATGTGCAGGACGTCGGCGTGGCGCTCGGCGTTTGTGGACCGGGCCAGTGCGGCGCGTTTCCTCCGATCTGGAGCGCCTCGCCTGTCAGCCGCGACTACGATCACCAGCAAAATTTCTCCTTCGACCCCTCAATCATGCCGCTGTCCTCAGATAGCGGTATCGCCGTCGTGCCTTACGGCGACCAGATCATCGCCAGGTGCAACCAGCACCTCCAGCCCGATGGGCCGACAAAATCCTACTCGTTCACGCACAGTTTTCATGCGAGCTTCTCGGCACTCACCGACACGGCGCTCGACATGGACAATGCGGTCAGCGAGGCCCAGGGCGGCAGCTGGCCCCATCCGCTGTACGACTCGCACTATGCCGAGCATGGCTCGTTCGACGTCCAAATCGTCTGCGACCCCGTCATCAAGCCGCCGGTTCAGGACGTCGCCAATGATTTCGGCGAATTCGACGTCGAAAACGTCAAGCTGTTCCTGACCACCTACCAGTCGAACCAGGCCGGCTCGACGCCCGGTACGGTCTGCCCGTCGTTGAAGGTCACGAGCCGGGCGCAGGCCAACCAGGCCGGGCCGGTGTCGATGCGCATCTGGCGCCAGAAGAACGACGGGCCGATCACCTCCGAGGTGCAGCAGGCGTGGGCGTCATACGACGCGACCAAGAATGGCTATTTCGCCACCTATGAGAAATGGGAGGACGTCGGCGCCACCGCCTATTTCCAGTACAAGACCGAGATCATCGGCAACGGCCCGTTCGAACCTTTCGACGGCTGGAAGGACATCACCGTCCATTGCACCGGCGCGGGTGGGGGCGGCTTCACCGACGCACCTCAGGATAACCCCGAAAACCCGCCGGCGCATTCGGACTGGCAAGGCGAGGTCACCGTCTCGGACAGCGCTGGCTTCAAAAAACTCTGCCCGCGCAAAGGCCAGGTGGCGTTCGAGGTCGAGCGCGATGCGCCGGGTGCGTTTCACTACCGCATCAGTTGCTCGAACGGCGCATTCTTCACCGGCACGACAGCCGCCTTTAACAATGGCGGTGTGTTCAAGGCGAGTGCCGCACACGAACTTAGCATCGTCAGAACCCGCTCGATCCAGTGCACCCTGCAGGAGATCAAGCAGAACGGTTCGATCGCCACCGTCGACAACAGCACGGAGGATTTTACCTGCATCAAGCGCAATTTTGATCCGAATGCCGATGGTCTGGCGGTCGATACGCGACCCAATCCCGGCAAACCGCAACTTCCGCCGGTCGTCATCGATGCCGGCCGCACATGCCTGCCGAGCCAAAGGCTGATCCGTGGCAAATGCGTCGACAGGCCGGTCGTGGCTGCCTGCCGCAGCACCGAAAAGCGTGTCGACGGCAAATGCGTTGGGGTCAGCATCCACTGCCTGCCCGGTCACCATCAGGTCGGCCTGAAATGCGTGCGCAATGCAGTGATCGCCGACAGGTGCAAGCGCGACGAACAGCGCATCGATGGGAGATGCGTGCACAAGCCCTCCATCATTGTCGATTGCAAGCGCGGCTATCATCTGGTCGGCAATGCATGCGTCAAGAAGCCGGTGATCGTCACCGCCTGCCGGGCAACCGAAAAACTGCTGCGTGGACACTGCGTGCCCAAGCACCCTGTGAAGAAGCTCAACCTGCAGAAAGTGAAGCAAGGCAGCGGCAAGGTGTTGCCGCCACGACCGGCCAGGCCGCGGCATCCCGTGAACTGAAATCGCGACGCTTGAACAGGGGAGAGAGGTGGCCGATGCTGCCTCTCTCCTTTCGCGCTGGCACCGGATTCCTGTCGACAAGCAGCGCTGAGACGATTACGGCGAAGGCGGGCTCGAGAACGGGAAGCGAACATGGCTCAAAAGACCCTGATCGCGCCATCGGTGCTGGCGTCGGATTTTTCGAAGCTCGGCGACGAGGTCGAGGCGGTGGTGGCGGCCGGCGCCGACTGGATCCATCTCGACGTCATGGACGGGCATTTCGTGCCCAACATCACCTTCGGCCCGCCGGTGATCAAGGCGATCCGCAACCGCACCAAAACCTTTTTCGACTGCCATCTGATGATCGCGCCGGCCGATCCCTATCTGCAGGCGTTCGCCGAAGCCGGCTGCGACGGCATGACGGTGCATGCCGAGGCCGGGCCGCATCTCGACCGTTCGCTGCAGACGATCAGGAACTTGGGCAAGAAGGCCGGCGTGTCGCTAAACCCGGCGACGCCGGAAACGGCGATCGAATACGTGCTCGATCGGCTCGATCTGATCCTGATCATGACCGTCAATCCGGGTTTTGGCGGCCAGGCCTTCATCCCGGAGGTCATCGACAAGGTGAAGCGGGTGAAGGCGCTGATCGGCAATCGGCCGATCCGGATCGAGATCGACGGCGGCGTCTCGCCCGAAACCGCGCCACTGGTCACCGCCGCCGGCGCCAGCGTGCTGGTCGCCGGTGCGGCTATCTTCAAGGGCGGCAGCGTCGAAGCCTATCGGGCGAACATCGAGGCGATCAGGACAGCGGCCGACCAGGTGGCCGGCTGACGCTGCCGGCGCGACGTCACCGGCACGCGCTGTTCTCCCCAGCCGGTCAGGAATTCGTTGGCCGACGCCGGTGCGCCTGCGCTCGTGACATGCGATCCCCAGCCAAAATGGCCTTGTCCATTTTTGGCGATTTTATTGGCATATCCAAAACTACCATCCATATTCTCTGTCTCACCCTGATGCCTCTCCGGACCCTCCCGCAGGCTCCCCTTCGACGGTCGGATCGATGAATCGCAGCCCCTTCTTCGCTGACCTGCTGAACACCATCGCCGACCGCGGCCGGATGATGCTGAACCTCGTGCGCGGTGACGAGCCGGTTTCGGCCGACAGCCTGGCACGTTTGTGCGTCCGTCTGCTTTCCAGCCAGGGGGAGGCATCGGGCGTCGCCTATGCAAGAGAAATACTCGATCGCTGGCGAACTCTCGGCGCCGATGGCAGGCTGGCTTTCCTGCATGTACTGTGCGATCGTTTCGGCACCGATCACACCAGGCTTGCCGCCGCGGTGGATGCCTATCGCGCCGCGCCGGACGATCGTTCGGCACTTGCCCTGCACGACGCCGCCGAGCCGGCCAGGCAGGAGCTTTTGCGCCGCCTGAACCTGGCGCCCGGCGGCATCGAGACGCTGGTGCGCATGCGCGAGGATCTGCTTGCCCGGCTGCCCACATTGCCCGATCTCGCCATCGTCGATGCCGACTTCACGCACCTGCTGTCGTTATGGTTCAACCGGGGCTTCCTGGTGCTGCGGCGGATCGACTGGTCGACGCCGGCCAACATCCTGGAGAAAATCATCCGCTACGAGGCGGTGCATGCCATCCACACCTGGGATGATCTGCGCCGCCGGATCGAGCCCGCCGACCGGCTCTGCTATGCGTTCTTTCATCCGCAGCTCGGCGACGAGCCGCTGATCTTCGTCGAAGTCGCGCTCACCCGGGCGATGCCGACGACGATCGCCGAGCTGCTCGCCGACGAGCGGCCGCTGGTGCCGCCGCGGCAGGCTACGACGGCGGTGTTCTATTCCATCTCCAACTGCCAGGAGGGCCTGCGCGGCATCTCCTTCGGCAATTTTCTGATCAAGCAGGTGGTCGAGGACCTGCGCCGCGACCTTCCCGGCCTGACCGATTTCGTCACCTTGTCGCCAGTGCCGGGCTTTGCCCGCTGGCTGGCCGAGCAGGCCGAAACCATCCCCTCCGCCACTGAGGCGCTGGATCTCGTCGCCGACGAGGGCTGGCGTGCAGATGCTGCCGTGCGCGACCGCGCAGGCCAAGCCCTGCTTCCGCTTGCGGCACAGTATTTCCTCGAAGCTCGCACCGCCTCCGGCAAGGTGATCGACCCGGTCGCCCGCTTCCATCTCGGCAATGGCGCGCGGCTGGAGCGCATCGACCTTTTCGGCGATCTGTCGCCCCGCGCCTTGCGTCAGGCGCATGGCCTGATGGTCAATTATCGCTACAAGCTCGACGACATCGAGAAGAACCACGAGCTGTTCGCCGCCAGGAACGATGTGGCGGCCGCGCCCGCCGTGCGCCGCCTGCTGCCGAAACCGACGAGACCGTCTGCACCGCGGCTTCCGGCGCCAGCCCAGGTGATTGGGGACAAGAGGGACAGTTGAGCAACCAGCCGCTTCAGGCTGCGGGCCAAACGGCTGATATCTTAGGCACCCTTTGCGACACCGACCTCGAAAACCCTCTTGCCTTCTATCCAGACGCCCTTGACGTCCAATTCGTCCGAGAGTGCAACGATATCGGCGGCGGTGCTGTTGGCGAAGCGCCCGAGCCGGTGTGATTGGCCGATCGCCTGCGCCGGATAGAGCGAAGCCATGCGCAGGACCTCCGACAGGTCCAGTCCGACGATGCGGTGGACGAAGCGGACGGCGGCGATCATGTCGAGATCGGCGCCGGCCAGCGTCCCGTCGGCGAGCCGCAGGCTGCCGTCCTTGCGATAGATGGTGCGGCCGTTCAGCGTGAACGAGGTCATATCGGTGCCGATCGTCGCCATGGCGTCGGTGACCAGGAAAATTTTTGCCGGGTCCTGCTTGGCACGCAGCGCGATGGCCATGGTGGCGGGATCGACATGGATGCCGTCAGCGATGATGCCGGCAAACAATGTGCCTGTATCGATGGCAGCACCCGCCAACCCCGGCTCGCGGTTGCCGATCTGGCTCATGGCGTTGAACAGATGGGTGACCATTGTTGCGCCGGCATCGGCGAACGCGCGCGCCTTGGCATAGAAGGTGTCGGAATGGCCGAGGCTGACGACGATGCCGGCCTCGACCAGCGCCGAAACGCGTTCCGGGTCGACGGATTCCGGCGCTACAGTCGTCAGCAGCACCGGCAGGGTTTTCCGCGCCGCAACCAGCACCGCTTGGTCGGCATCCAGCATCGGCCGGATCAGCGCCGGGTCATGCGCGCCCTTGCGGGCGATCGACAGATGCGGGCCTTCGAGATGCAGGCCCAAAAAGCCCGGCACCTTCTGCTGCGCGGCCTCGACCCCGGCGGCAACCGCCGCTGCGGTGATGGCGGGCGTGTCGGTGATCAGCGTCGGCAGCAGCGCCGTCGTGCCGAACGGCGCATGTGCCCGGCAGATGGTCTCGATCGAGGCGACATCGGGGTGGTCGTTGAGCATGACGCCGCCGCCGCCATTGACCTGCAGGTCGACGAAGCCCGGTGCAAGCATGCCGCCGCCGGTTTCGATACGCTCGACGCCGGACGGAACGGCTCCGGCGGCGACGATGGCCTCGACGAGACCGTCTCGCACGACAAGGGCAGCGTCGTCGTGCCAGTCGTCGCCGTCAAAAATCCGGGCGCCAGTCAGGGCAAAACGGTCGCTCATATGGTTTCCGTCACCTTGCGAAGATTGGGTGGCGTGTCCGGATCGAGACCGCGATGGCGGGCAAAGGCCTCGACGAAGCCATAGAACGACACGATCAGCGCCAGCGGGTCGGTCAGTGGATGGCCGGTGGCGACATGCGGCAGGTGCTGAGCGCTTGTCGCCTTGTCCGAAGTCACGAAGACGGCCGCGCCCTTGCCCGCCAGGCTGTCGGCGGCCTCTGCGACCGACGGCTCGGAAGCATCGCGGGCGGCGAGCGCCAGCACCGGAAAGTCAGGCCCGACTAGCGCCAGCGGGCCATGCATCACTTCGGCAGCACTATAGGCCTCGGCGTGCATGGCGCAGGTTTCCTTGAATTTCAGCGCCGCCTCATTGGCGATCGCCGCGGACGGACCACGACCGAGGATGAACAGAGACTTCTGCGTCTCAAGGGCGCTGGCCAGCGCCATCCAGTCGCAGGCGATCGCCTTGCGGAAATGTTCTGGCAAACGGGCGAGCGCCGCCAGCAACTTGTCGTCCCCGGTGCTATGCGCCATCAAGGCGAGGCCGGCGACGGCTGAATTGACGAAGGTCTTCGTCGCCGCGACGCTGCGCTCCGGGCCGGCCAGGATGTCGATGGCGTAGTCGCAGGCCCGCGCCAGCGGCGAATCGGCGGTGTTGGTGATGGCGACGGTCAGCGAACCGCCGGCTCTCGCGGCTTGCGCCATGGCGACGATGTCCGGGCTCTTGCCCGACTGCGAGATCGCCAGGCAGGCCGAGCCGGCCAGCTTGAGCCTGGCGCCATAGATCGAAGCGATCGACGGGCCGACCGACGCGACGGCAAGGCCGGCGGTCAGTTCCACCGCATACTTCATGAACGTGGCGGCATGATCGGAGGAGCCGCGCGCTACGGTGACGACGAAGTTTGGATCGCGCTCGCGAATGCCGCGCCCGGCCTCGGTCAGCACCGCTGCCGAGCCGTCGAGCAGGCGCGCGGTCGCCTCCGGGATCTCCTCGATCTCGCGCCGCATATGGGTAATTGTCGCGCTCATGGCCGGCCCTCTTCGCCCGGCCCGCTCAGCCGGAGCTCGGCGACGAAATCATAGGCGTCGCCCCTGTAGATCGAGCGGGTGAATTCGATCACCTTGCCGCTCGCCAGATAGGAAATACGCTCGATGTGCAGGCCGGCAATGCCAGGCGGCACTTCGAGCAGGCGCGCGTCGTCGTCGCCGAGATTGGCGGCGGAGATGCGCTGCACCGCCCGCACCGGCCGATGGCCGGTCGTTTCAAGCGCCGCGTAGAGCGACGAACCGATCGCCGCCGGGTCGGGCAGCACGCTGGCAGACAGTGCCGCGCGCTCGATCGCCAGCGGCGTTTCGTTGGCGATGCGCAGGCGCGCCACCCGCGCCACCAGTTCGTTCGATGACAGGCCGAGCACCATCATCTCGTCCGGCGACGGCGCATAGAGGCCGCGGTCGAGCCAGGCCGAACGCACCGCCATGCCGCGCCGCGCCATATCCTCGGTGAAGGACGTCAGCCGCGACAGCGACTGCTCGACGCGCTCCATCCGCGGCGCGACAAAGGTGCCGGAGCCGTGACGCTGGACAAGGATGCCGTCCTTGACCAGATCCTGCACCGCCTTGCGCACGGTGACCCGCGAAATGTCGGCCTTGCTGGCGATGTCGCGCTCGGACGGCAGCGCGTCGCCCGGCCCGATCAGGCCGCGATTGACCGCGTCCTCGATGCTCTTCCTGAGCTGCAGATAGAGCGGCGCGCCGCTTTGCGCCGACTGTTTCAGCGTGGCGAAGATCTGGTCGGCGGCCTCGCTCATCGCGCCGCCTCCGTCGCACTCGAGAAAACCCGCACCGCCATCTGCACGGCGCCGCCCAGCGCGTCGTCGAGCGGCGGCTTCAGCAGCGCCCGGTAGCGCGCCGACAGGCGTCGTGCATAGAGCGGCGCCAGCCCGCCAAGCAGGCAGAGCGGATCGTCGTCGCCGAGATCGAGCACGCCAAGTGCTGCCTCGACGTCGGCGATTGCCTTGTCGAGGATCCAGTTGGCGACGGCGTCGCCCTTTTCGGCATGCTCGAAGACCTTGGGCGCGAAGCCACCGAAATCGCCGGGTTTTGCGTTGGTGGTGAACTCGACCAAATCCTCGGGATTGTCGCGGAAGATGGCGAGCATGGCCTGCGTCAGCGGCGATCCCTGGCGGATGCCATCATAGGCGAGCAGCGTCTGCTCGAGCAGGTCGCGGCCGATGCGGGCGCCGCTGCCCTGGTCGCCAACCTGGAATCCCCAGCCGCCGATGGCGCGCGACTTGCCGTTTTTGCGCGCCATGTAGGCGGTGCCGGTGCCGAGGATGGCCATGGCGCCGTCACCGGAGCCGACCGCGCCTTCCAGCGCGATCTCGGCGTCGGTCTCGACACGGTTTTGGCTGAACGGCAGGATCGCTTCGAGCTGCTGCCTGTAGGTGCCGACATTGGCGCCGGCGAGGCCGAGGACGGCCGGCGTCTGCGGGATCAGTTCGGGATCCTGCCCGGCGGCGACAAAGGCCTGCCTTGCCGCCTCGACAATGTTGGCCCTGGCGCCGGTGAGATCGGTGCGGATGTTGGCGGCACCGCTCTTGGCGCGGCCGACGACAGTGCCGTCCGCCGTTGCAAGAGCCGCCCTGCAGCTGGTGCCGCCGCCATCGATGCCAAGCACAAATTTCACACGATTTCTCCTCCGGGCGGATAATACCAATAAAATACCAATAGCCAAGGCTTAATTTTCGTTTCAAAAAGATTAAGGTGTATTTTATTGAAAAACCTGTGCATTTTGACGAAAGGCCAGTTCCGAGGCATGGAAATCGCTAATGCATATGGACAAGTGGTATTTTTTTGGTATTGTTTTGGGGATTGGAGGGAAAGCAAATGGCCGAAACGCGCACCGAAGCGCTTCACCAGAATGCCGAGGGGCTGGACATCCAGGCTCCGGACGCCATCCTTTCCTCGTTGGCCAACGCGCAGATCGAGGCCGCCAAGGCGGTGCGCGGCGCCGTTCCGGCCATCGCCAAAGCCGCCGAGATCATCGCCAGCCGGCTGAACAGCGGCGGCAAGCTCGCTTACGCGGCAGCCGGCAGCTCGGGCCTGATGGCGCTGGCCGATGCGCTGGAGCTGCCGGGCACCTTCGGCATTCAGCGCGACCGCATCGCCATCCTGATCGCCGGTGGCGACGATGCCTTCAAGACACTGGCCGGCGGGCCGGAGGACGACACCGAAGAAGCCTCGGCGGCGGTTGCCGCTGCCGGCATCGGCGAGGGCGACTGCCTGATCGCGGTCTCGGCCAGCGGCTCGACGCCCTATGCGGTCAGGGCGATCGAGGACGCCGGGCGCCGCGGTGCGGCGACCATCGCCATCGCCAACAACAAGGATGCGCCGCTGCTTCGGCTGGCCGACATCGCCATCCTGCTCGAAACGCCGCCGGAGCTGATCGCCGGCTCGACGCGCATGGGTGCCGGCACCGCCCAGAAGATCGCGCTCAACATGCTGTCGACGCTGGCCGCCATCCACCTTGGCCATGTCCATGACGGCTACATGGTCAATCTCATGGCCGACAACATCAAGCTGCGCGACCGCGCCGCCCGCATCGTCGCCGCGATCAGCGGACGCGACAGGGACGATGCGGCGCGCCTGCTCGAGAACAGCGGCGGCAACGTCAAGACCGCCATTCTGCTCGCCGCCGGCGCCGCCAGCGCCGACGCGGCGCAGAAGATACTGGAAGGCACCGGCCAGAAGCTGCGTCCGGCGCTTTCCGCGATCGAGGGGAGCATGGGGCGGAAAGCCCCTGTTCTCAAAACCGAACCTGAAAAAGGTCAACAGGGAGACTGAGCATGACAACCAAACTACTGACGGCACTGCTTCTCGGCACCAGCATTCTCGGCTCGGCCGGAATGGCCTGTGCCCAGGACGTAACGCTCAACATCGAAAGCTGGCGCGGCGACGACCTTGCCATCTGGAAGGACAAGCTGATCCCGGCTTTTGAGGCCAAGAACCCGGGCATCAAGGTGGTGTTCGCGCCGTCGGCGCCGACCGAATATGACGCAGCACTCGGCGCCAAGCTCGCCGCCGGCTCGGCCGGCGACCTGATCACCTGCCGCCCGTTCGACAAGTCGCTGGAACTGTTCAAGAAGGGCAATCTCGCTGATATCTCGACGCTGCCTGGCATGGAGAATTTTTCCGACGTCGCCAAGGCCGCCTGGCAGACCGACGACGGCAAGTCGAGCTTCTGCGTGCCGATGGCTTCCGTCATCCACGGCTTCATCTACAACAAGGACGCCTTCGACCAGCTCGGCATCAAGGTGCCGACGACCAATGAGGAGTTCTACGCCGCGCTCGACAAGATCAAGGCCGACGGCACCTACATCCCGATGGCGATGGGCACCAAGGATCTCTGGGAAGCCGCGACCATGGGCTACCAGAACATCGGCCCGAACTACTGGAAGGGCGAAGAAGGCCGTCTGGCGCTGATCAAGGGCGAGCAGAAGCTGACCGATCCGCAGTGGGTTACGCCGTTTGCCGAACTCGCCAAGTGGAAGCCCTATCTCGGCGACGGCTTCGAGGCGCAGACCTATCCGGACAGCCAGAACCTGTTCACCCTCGGCCGCGCCGCCATCTACCCGGCCGGCTCGTGGGAAATCGGCCTGTTCAACACCCAGGCGCAGTTCAAGATGGGCGCGTTCCCGCCGCCGGTGCAGAAGGCCGGCGACGCCTGCTACATCTCCGACCACACCGACATCGGCATGGGCCTCAATGCGGCGTCGAAGAATGCGGATGCGGCCAAGACCTTCCTGACCTGGGTCGCCTCGCCGGATTTCGCCACCATCTACGCCAACGCGCTGCCGGGCTTCTTCAGCCTGAACAACACCCCGGTGAAGATGGAAGACCCGCTGGCCCAGGAATTCGTTTCTTGGCGCGACAAGTGCAAGTCGACCATCCGCTCGACCTACCAGATCCTGTCGCGCGGCACGCCGAATCTCGAAAACGAGACATGGGTTGAATCGGCCAACGTCATCAACGGCACCGTCACGCCGGAAGCTGCCGCCAAGAAGCTGCAGGACGGCCTCGACAGCTGGTATAAGCCGGCGAAGTAAGAGCGAGCGCTATCCCCCCTCGAGGGGGAGATGTCGCCGGAGGCGACAGAGGGGGTCGGTAAAGGCAGGCTGCGACTTGATCGTTGCCGGGAGGCGCGGTCGAAGTCACGATCGCGCGGCCTTAGCCGACCCCACCCGCCTCGCTTCGCGAGGCACCCTCCCCTCGAGGGGGAGGGAGGTGCCGCACCCTTGGCGGCAATTGCAAGAACCTGATCGGCGGGGACCGAACGCATGGCCGCAGCACCGAAACGACCGTTCCGCTGGCATATCGTCGTCTTCCTGGCGCCGGCGGTGCTGGTCTATACGGCGATCATGATCCTGCCGCTGGCCGGCACGCTGCAGCTCTCGCTGTTCCGCAACATCGACCAGGCCCAGGTCTTCGTCGGGTTCGAAAACTTCCGCAGGCTGTTCGGCGATCCCAACTGGTCGGTCAATTTCTGGAACGCGCTGCGCAACAACGTCTGGTTCTTCATAATCCACATGATCGTGCAGAATCCGATCGGCGTGCTTTTGGCCGCACTGCTGTCCAGCCCGCGGCTGAGATTCTCCGCCTTCTACCGCACGGCGATCTTCGTGCCGACGATCCTGTCCTTCGTCATCGTCGGCTTCGCCTGGAAGCTGATCCTGTCGCCGCTGTGGGGCGTGGCGCCAAACCTGATGGATCTCGTCGGCCTCAAAAGCCTGTTCACGCCGTGGCTCGGCAAAGAACAATATGCGCTGACCACGCTCAGCCTGATCTCGGTGTGGCAGTTCGTCGGCATCCCGATGATGCTGATCTATGCGGCATTGCTGTCGATCCCAGAGGAGGTGATCGAAGCCGCCGAATGCGACGGCATCACCGGCATGTCGCAGTTCTGGAAGATCAAGCTGCCGCTGATCCTGCCGTCGATCGGCATCATCTCGATCCTGACCTTCGTCGGCAATTTCAACGCCTTCGACCTGATCTACACCGCGCAAGGCGCGCTGGCCGGACCGAATTACTCGACCGATATCCTCGGCACCTTCCTCTACCGCGCCTTCTTCGGTTTCCAGCTGCAGGTCGGCGATCCCAACATGGGCGCGGCGATCGCCACGATGATGTTCCTGATCATCCTTGGCGGCGTCTGCGTCTACCTGTTCCTCGTCCAGACGCGCCTGCGTCGCTATCAGTTTTAGGGGGCGATATGAGCACGGCAACCCACTCCCTGCCCCGCACCATCGGCGCCCATGCGGTGCTGTTGACCTACACGGTGATCGCGCTGTTTCCGGTGATCATCGTCATCATGAATTCGTTTAAATCCCGCGCCGGCATCTTCGGCGCGCCGCTGACGCCGCCGACCCCGAAAACCTTCGACCTGATCGGCTACACCACCGTCGTCGGCCAGGGCGATTTCATCCATTACTTCCAGAACAGCCTTGTCGTCACCGTCGCCTCGCTGTTCTTCGTGCTGCTGTTCGGCGCGATGGCCGCCTTTGCGCTGTCGGAATACCGTTTTCGCGGCAATTCGCTGATGGGGCTTTATCTCGCCCTCGGCATCATGATCCCGATCCGCCTCGGCACCGTCGCCATCCTGCAATTGATGGTGGCGAGCGGGCTGGTCAACACGCTGACGGCGCTGATCCTGGTTTATACAGCGCAAGGCCTGCCGCTCGCCGTCTTCATCCTGTCGGAATTCATGAAGCAGGTGTCCGACGATCTGAAGAATGCCGGACGCATCGACGGTCTGTCCGAATACACCATCTTCTTCCGGCTGGTGCTGCCGCTGGTGCGGCCATCGATGGCGACGGTCGCCGTCTTCACCATGATCCCGATCTGGAACGATCTGTGGTTTCCGCTGATCCTGGCGCCGTCGGAGGAGACCAAGACGGTGACGCTCGGCGCCCAGCTGTTCCTCGGCCAGTTCGTCACCAACTGGAACGCCATCCTGGCCGCGCTGTCGCTGGCGATCATGCCGGTGCTGATCCTCTACGTCATCTTCTCGCGGCAGCTGATCCGCGGCATTACTTCGGGAGCGGTCAAGTGAGTTCGGAAAAACCTCTTCGCGTCGTCGTAGCCGGGCTCGGCAATATGGGCCGCAGCCATGCGCTGGCCTATCACACCAATCCGGGTTTTGAGATCGCCGCGCTGGTCAACCGTTCGGACGTGCCGCTGCCGGCCGGGCTTTCCGGCTATGGCATCAGGCGCTCCTTCGACGAGGCGCTGCGCGACGAAAAACCAGATATCGCCTGTATCGCTACTTATTCCGACAGCCATGCCGACTATGCCGTCAGGGCATTCGAGGCCGGCTGCCATGTCTTTGTCGAAAAGCCGCTGGCGACGACGGTGGCGGATGCCAAACGTGTCGTTGCCGCAGCTAAGGCCAACGGCAAAAAACTGGTAATCGGCTATATCCTGCGCCATCACCCGTCGTGGATCAGGCTGATCGCCGAGGCGCGCAAGCTCGGCGGTCCTTACGTGTTCCGCATGAACCTCAACCAGCAATCCTCCGGCCATAGCTGGCAGACGCACAAGCAGTTGATGCAGACGACGTCGCCGATCGTCGATTGCGGCGTGCACTATCTCGACGTGATGCTGCAGATCACCGACGCCAGGCCGGTCGAGGTGCGCGGCATGGGGCTGCGGCTGAGCGACGAGATTGCGCCCACGATGTACAATTACGGGCATCTGCAGGTGCTGTTCGACGATGGTTCGGTCGGCTGGTACGAGGCCGGCTGGGGGCCGATGATCTCGGAAACCGCCTTTTTCGTGAAGGACGTGATCTCGCCCAATGGCTGTGTGTCGATCGTGATGAAGGAGGGCGTCAGATCCGACGACATCGACACCCACACCAGGACCTCGACCCTCCGCCTGCACAGCGCGGCGACCGGCGCGGACGGAAAATTCGCCAGGGCGGATGAGATACTGTCGATGGAAGGCGAACCCGGCCATCAGGAACTCTGCGATCGCGAACAGGCCTTTCTGCTCAAGGCGGTCCGCGAGGATATTGATCTGACCCGCCACATGGACGACGCCGTGAAGTCGCTCGCCGTCTGCCTTGCCGCCGACGAAAGCGTCCGCAGCGGGAAGGCGGTGCGATTGTGACAGGGGAAATTTCGTCAGGGATAGCGCTCTACAGCGCCCCCACATTCCAATCCGGAGGAACGCCGTGGGCTCGCTGAATATCGAGAATGTGAAGAAGGCGTTTGGGCCGGTCGAGGTGCTGAAAGGCATCAACCTCGAAGTGACCGATGGCGAATTCGTCGTCTTCGTCGGCCCCTCCGGCTGCGGAAAATCGACACTTCTCAGGGTCATCGCCGGGCTGGAGGATTCGACCTCGGGGCGTGTGGTCATCGACGGTGCGGACGTCTCCGCCACCCCGCCGGCCAAGCGCGGCATCGCCATGGTGTTCCAGACCTATGCGCTCTACCCGCATCTGACGGTGAAAAACAATATGGGCCTTGGCCTCAAGCAGGCGGGCACGCCAGCGGCCGAGATCGACCGCCGCATCGGCATCGCATCGTCGATGCTGTCGCTGGAGCCCTATCTCGCCAGGCGGCCGGCCGAGCTTTCCGGCGGCCAGCGCCAGCGCGTCGCCATCGGCCGCGCGGTGGTGCGTGAGCCCAAGCTTTTCCTGTTCGACGAGCCTTTGTCCAACCTCGATGCCGCACTGCGCGTCAACACCAGGCTGGAGATCGCGCAACTGCATCGCCGGCTGAAGGCGACGATGATCTATGTCACCCACGACCAGGTCGAGGCGATGACGCTGGCCGACAAGATCGTCGTGCTCAACGCGGGCAGGATCGAGCAGATCGGCGGACCGATGGAGCTCTACAATGCGCCGGCGAATGAGTTCGTCGCCGGCTTCATCGGCTCGCCGAAGATGAATTTCGTCGACGGCGCCAGGCTTGGCGAGACGGCCAAGACCATCGGCGTCCGCCCAGAGCATCTGACCGTCGATGCGAAATCCGGCGCCTGGAAAGGCACGGTCGTCCACGCCGAGCATCTCGGCGCCGACACCAACCTCTATCTCGACTGCGAGAAGGCCGGGCTGATCACCGTGCGCATTTTTGGCGTCTACAACGCCGAACCGGGCGCCACGCTCTACGCGACGCCGGATCCGGCGAAGACTTATCGGTTCGGGACTGACGGCAAGGTGCTGAAGTAGCGCCCCTTTTTCCTTCTCCCCTTGTGGGAGAAGGTGGATCGGCGCGCAGCGCCGAGACGGAAGAGGGGTGTTGGACGGAGTGCTGTCGGTGCCAAGCTGGAGCACCCCTCATCCGACCTCGCGGAGCCTGTCCTCGGGCTTGCCGAAGGCAAGACCCGTGGGCGAGGCCACCTTCTCCCACAAGGGGAGAAGGCAGAGCGCCGCTACTCGTCCGCCTTGAACGTCTGCTTCTGCATGCCCAGCCCTTCGATGCCGAGCTCGACGACGTCGCCGGGCTTCAGGAACACCGGGGGCTTCATGCCCAGCCCAACGCCGGGCGGCGTGCCGGTCGAGATGATGTCGCCCGGATGCAGCGACATGAATTGGCTGAGATAGGAAACCAGGTAGGCGACGCCATAGACCATGGTCTTGGTCGAGCCGTTCTGCATCGTCTTGCCGTTGACCTTCAGCCACATCGGGATGTTCTGCGGGTCCTGGACCTCGTCCTTGGTCACCAGCCACGGGCCGATCGGCCCGAACGTGTCGCAGGACTTGCCCTTGGTCCACTGGCCCTGGCGCTCGGCCTGGAAGGCGCGCTCGGACACGTCGTGCGCGACGCAGTAGCCGGCGACATAATCTAGCGCCTCGGCCTCGGTGACGTATTTCGCGGTTTTGCCGATGACCACGCCAAGCTCGACTTCCCAGTCGGTCTTGACCGAGCCGCGCGGGATCAGCACGTCGTCGTCAGGCCCGACGATGGCCGAGCTTGCCTTCATGAAGATGATCGGCTCCGGCGGCACGGTGGCGCCGGTCTCGGCGGCATGGTCGGAATAGTTCAGGCCGATGCAGATGAATTTGCCGGTGCCGGCGACGCAGGCGCCGATGCGCGGATTGCCGGAGACCGCCGGCAGCGATTTCGGATCGAGCTTCGACAATGTTTCGAGCGATGCCGGGTCGAGCGCCTTGCCGGCAATGTCGGTGACATGGGCGGAGAGGTCGCGGATCGTCCCATCCGCATCGAGCAGGCCGGGGCGTTCGCTCCCCGCTTCGCCATAGCGCAGCAGTTTCATTCTTTTTCTCCTGATTGCGGCGCAGAGGCCGTTTGCAAACTCAGAGTTTTCAAATGGCCTCTTAGATCGACCAGCCACCGTCGATATTATAAGCCTGTCCCGACGTATAGGTGGCGCCGGCCAGATAGACGGCGAGATCGGCGATTTCCTCTGCTGTGCCGAGGCGGCCCATCGGCTGGCGGGCGATGAAGGCGGCGCGGGCCGCCTCGTAGTCGCCCTGCGCATGCATGCGGTCCTCCAGCGACGGGCTTTCGACCGTGCCCGGGCAAATGGCGTTGCAGCGTATGCCCCTGCCGACATAGTCGGCGGCGACCGATTTGGTCAGGCCGATGACCGCCGCCTTGGTCAGCCCATAGACGAAGCGGTTGGGCACGCCCTTGGTCGAGCCGGCAAGCGACGCCATGTTGATGATCGAGCCGTCGCCGCGCTCCAGCATGCCGGGCAGCACGGCGCGGATGGTGCGGATCATCGAGCGGACGTTGAGATCATAGGCAAAATCGAGATCGGCGTCCTTCATCTCGAGGATCGAGCCGGAGTGGACGAAGCCGGCGCAGTTGAACAGCACGTCGACAGCGCCGATCTCGGCGAAGGCCGACGTCACAGCCTCGTCGTTCAGCACGTCGAGCTTGCGGGTCTTGATGCCAGCAATCTTGCCGAGGTCGGCGAGCAGCACCTCGTTGATGTCGGTGGCGTGGACGACAGCGCCCGCCCTGGCGAAAGTCAGCGCGCTCGCCCGGCCGATGCCTTGTGCCGCCGCCGTGACGACAACGATCTTGCCTCCCAGATCCGCCATGCTTTTTTTCTCCTTGTGGCCGCCCGGGTGCCTAGGGCGGCAAATGTTTTTTCTCGGTAAAGAACATCTATTAGCCCGTCAAGCCCGGCGCCGAGGCAGCGTCTTTCTCCCCGTCACTATACGGGGAGAAATGCCCGGCAGGGCAATGAGGGGCGGCGCCGACGTCGACAATCTACACACGCTCAATCGCCGTAGGGCACCCAGACGTTCTTGACCTCGACGGCACGGCGCAGCAAGGCATCGCCGGCGGCCTCGGCCGACGCCCAGTCGAGGCTGCGGCCGTTGCCGGTCCAGACGCGCTTGAGATTGCCGACAGAGTCGGCTTCGGCCCTAGCGCAGGTCTCGGCATCGGCGAACAGCCAGAGCCCGTCGACATCGTCATGCCTGGCCAGCACGCCGGCGAGCTCGGCGCTGCGGCCGGTGACGATGTTGATGGCGCCGGCCGGAACGTCGGAATATTCGATGACCTGGTAGAGATCGGTGGCAAGCAGCGGATATTTTTCCGACGGCACCGCGACCACGGTGTTGCCCATCGCCAGCGCCGGCGCCACCAGCGAGATCAGGCCAAGCAGTGGCGCATTGTCGGGTGCCACGATGCCGACGACGCCGACCGGCTCGTGCAGCGCCAAAGTGACGGCGCGGGCCGGCGGCTGGTGGACACGGCCCTCGAACTTGTCGGCCAGGCCGGCATAGAGGAACAGCCGCTCGATCGATTGCTCGACCTCGTCTCGCGCGGCCTTGGCGGTGGCGCCTGTCAGCTCCGTTAAACGCGCCGCGAATTCTCCGGCACGGCCCGAAAGATTTTCGGCCAGATAGTACAGCACCTGGCTGCGGTTATAGGCAGTCGCCTCCGGCCAGGCCTTGCAGGCACGTGCGGCCGCGACGGCATCGCGAACATCCTTACGGCTGCCGAGCCCGACCTCGCCGGCAAGCTTGCTCTTGGCAGTGGCTATATCAAGCGAATAATTGCCGTCCGGCCTGACCTGCTTGCCGCCGATGAACAGCTTTGCCGTGCGGTCGATGGCATCGCTTTCCGACCGCTCGATCGACTGAGCCGTAGCCGGTGCCGGCTTGATGGCCGGGCCGAGCGGCAGCTTTGCCGAGAGGTATTCGAGCATGCCCTCGCGCCCGCCTTCGCGGCCAAAACCGCTCTCGCGATAACCGCCGAAGCCGCAGGCGGCGTCGAACATGTTGGTGCCGTTGACCCAGACGACGCCGGCCTTCAATTGCGGCGCGACGTGCAGCGCGAGGTTGACGTTCTCGCTCCACACCGAGGCGGCCAGCCCGTAGCGCGTGTTGTTGGCGAGCTCGACCGCTTCCTCGGTGTTGCGGAAGCTCATGGTCGCCAGCACCGGGCCGAACACCTCTTCCTGCGCCAGGATGTTGGCCGGCGAAACGCCTGTCGCCAGCGTCGGCAAATGGTAATAGCCGGAGGACGGCAGCGCCACGTCCGGCTGCCAGCAGACGGCGCCCTGTTTGGCGCCTTCGGCGACCAGGCCCTTGACGCGATCGAGCTGGGTCAGGTCGACCAGCGGCCCGATATCGGTGTTCTTGTCGAGCGGGCTGCCGACGCGCAGCCGGCTCATCCGCGCCTTGACCTTGGCGATGAAGGCCTCGGCGATGCCCTCCTGCACCAAGAGGCGCGAGCCGGCGCAGCAGACCTGGCCCTGGTTGAACCAGATGCCGTCGACCAGTCCCTCGACGGCGCTGTCGAGGTCGGCATCCTCGAAGACGACGAAGGCCGACTTGCCGCCAAGCTCCAGCGATATTTTTTTGCCCGACCCGGCAGTGGCCTTGCGGATGATCTTGCCGACCTCGGACGAGCCGGTGAAGGCGATTTTTTGGACGCCGGGATGGTTGACGATGGCCCCACCTGCCTCCGGCCCGCCGTGGACGATGTTGACGACGCCCTTCGGCACGCCGGCGCGCTCACAAATCTCGGCGAACAGGATGGCGGTAAGCGGCGTGAACTCGGCCGGCTTCAGCACCACCGTGCAGCCGGCGGCCAGTGCCGGCGCGATCTTCCAGGCCAGCATCAACAGCGGAAAGTTCCACGGGATGATCTGGCCGACGACGCCGACGCCCTTCTGATCCGGGAAATCCCTGTCCAGCGCCTGCGCCCAGCCGGCATGGTGGATGAAATGGCGGATGGCCAGCGGCACGTCGATGTCGCGGCTTTCGCGGATCGGCTTGCCGTTGTCGATCGATTCCAGCACCGCAAACAGCCGCTGGTGGCGCTGCATGGCGCGGCCGATAGCATAGAGCACTTTGGCGCGTTGGTAGCCGGTGGCTGCGGCCCATTTCGGCAGCGCTTTTGTCGCGGCCGAAACCGCCGCGTCGATATCGGCAGCTCCGGCATCCGACACCTTGGCCAGCAATTTTCCCGAAGACGGGTCGCTGGTATCGAAGGTCTTGCCGCTGGCGGCCGCCTTCCAGTCGCCGCCGATGAACAGCGCTTTGGAGAAATCACGAGCGGCAAGCCAGGCATCGGCCTCATTGCGGGCCTCCGGAGCCGGACCGTAGTCCATGGCGTGATAGCGTTCGAGAATGTTCATGGAGCGCTCCCGATAGTCACGCCATCGCGTGGCGATGATTGGCCGAATAATGACCGGTCAAATGATGCTCGAGCTGGCGCTCGATGTCGGTCAGAAGGCTCGACGCGCCGAAGCGGAACAGGTCCGGCTCCAGCCACCGCCGGCCAAGCTCTTCCTTCATCAGCACCAGCCAGTCGAGCGAAGCCTTGGCGGTCGAAATGCCGCCGGCCGGCTTGAAGCCGATGAGGTAGCCGGTCTCCTCGAAATAGGCGCGGATGGCGCGCACCATGGCAAGGCCGACCGGCAGCGTCGCGTTGACGCTTTCCTTGCCGGTCGACGTCTTTATGAAATCGGCGCCCGCCATCATCGCCACCATCGAGGCGAGCATGACGTTGCGCAGCGTCGCGAGGTCGCCGGTGCCGAGGATCACCTTCAGATGCGCCTCGCCGCAGGCGGCGCGCATCGAGACGATCTCGTTATAGAGTTCCTGCCATTTCGCGGCAAAGACCAGGCCGCGCGGAATGACCACGTCGATCTCGTCGGCGCCGTCGCTCACCGAAGCTTCGATCTCCTGCAGCCGCGTCGACAGTGGCGTGAGGCCGTGCGGGAAGGCGGTGGAAACGGCGGCGACATGGATGCCGCTGCCGCGCAGCGCATCGACGGCGGTGGCGACGAAGGGATGATAGACGCAGACCGCCGCCGGGCGGATCTTTTCACCTGCAATGCCGAGGCCTTCGACGATGTCGCGGCGGAACGGATTGATCGCCTTGGCGCAGAGCCGGCGCACGCGCTCGTCGGTGTCGTTCGAGTTCAGCGTGGTCAGGTCCATGCAGGCAACGGCGCGCAGCAGCCAGGCGGCCTGGTTGTCGGCCTTGATCGAACGCCGCTTGGTCAGGCTGGCGACACGCCGTTCCAGCGCCGAGCGGTTGACGCTGCGCATCGATTCCATGAAGCCGAGATCGAGCGTCATGCCGGGGTTGCGGGCAATGCCGTGCGCTTGCGGCGCCGGCGCATTGGCAGCGGTGCGCGCCGGCAGCGGCATGATCTTCGAAGGTCCGCGCTCTGCTTCGCGGCTGGTGCTGCTCATCTCCTGCCCCTTTGTTCGACGACTTGCGGTCGAAGATAGACCGTGAAGCAGCGCTTCACGAGTCCTTCAGGCGGTCATAGCGGAAAAAGCCTGCTGTGACATCAGCCGAACAGCGCGGCGGCGTAGAATGAAAGCAGTAGCGATCCTTCCCACCGCATCAAAAAGGCCTGCAACATTTGCGATTAGCCGTAAGCCCCCATGCCTTCGTCATCCTAGGGCGAAGCAAGGAGCGAAGCGACGCGGCGCAGACGCTAGGATCCATGCCGTTACGCCAGCCGGAGAATGCAGCGGCTCAGGATAAAATGCTGATCTGCAGCGATCCTTGGCGCCCCCCTCTGTCCTGCCGGCGTCAAAGGTTCAGCACCGTCGTGGCGCTCGACCGAACTGTGTCAAGGCTCTACCCGACAAACGCGCGCTCGACGACGAAGCTTGCCGGATGGTGCAGCGAGCCTTCCTCGAAGCCGAGGCTTTCGGCCAATTCCTTGACATCCCTGAGCATGTGCATCGAGCCGCAGATCATGATGCGGTCGGTCTCCGGGTCGAGCTTGTCGATGCCGAGATCGGCGTAGAATTTTCCCGAGCCGATCAGCGCGGTGATGCGGCCCATGCGCTCGGAGGTTTCGCGCGTCGTCGAATTGTAGAGCGTGACGCGGCCGCCGGTCAGTTCGCCGATCAGCGGGTCGTTCTCCAGCTCTGCGACCAGCTCCTGGCCGTAGGTCAGTTCGGCATTGTCGCGGCAGGTGTGGGTCAGCACGACCTGCTCGAATTTCTCAAAAGTGTCGGGATCGCGCAGCAGGCTGGCGAAGGGCGCGATGCCGGTGCCGGTCGAGATCATGAACAGGCGCTTGGCCGGGGTCAGCGCGTCGACCACCAGCGTGCCGGTCGATTTTTGCCGCATGATGACGGTGTCGCCGATCTCGATTTTCTGCAGCTCAGAGGTCAGCGGGCCGTCCGGCACCTTGATCGAAAAAAACTCCAGCTCGTCGTCCCAGGCCGGGCTGGCGATCGAATAGGCGCGGAACACCGGCTTCTCGGCATTGGGCAGGCCGATCATGACGAACTCGCCGGAGCGGAAGCGCAGCGACTGCGGCCGGGTGATGCGGAACGAAAACAGCCGGTCGGTATAGTGCTTCACCGAGACGACGGTTTCGGCATAGACATTGGCCGGAATTGGGAACTGCAGCGGCCGGGCGCCGGCGGTGTTGAGCGCGGATGTGGTGTTCATCAAACCTAACCTTCTGGCCAACCCGAGGACGCTGACGCCAAATCTTCTGCTGCGCGCCCGAACCGATCAGGTTCCGGCGTGCCGTTCGCACACTGCCAAGCGGTAAGCTCTTGTGTCCGGAATTTATTAGTATACAAATGATATTTGCGTCAAGACGCCAGGCTGAAACACCTTTCCAAACTGAGACATATCTGTAGTCCTGACATTTCGGGTTTCGACAATGGAAGAGAATTTTTCGGCGCAGACGCTGGATTCCTCGGGCAGCGTCGTCGCCGGCATCGATGTCGGCGGAACCTTTACCGACCTGCTTCTGATCGACGGCCGTCACGGTGGCAAGGTGCATATCGCCAAGACCCCGACCACCATCGACAACCAGGCTTTTGGGGTCGTTTCGGCTCTCGACGCCACCGGTTTTCCCATCCGCGGCATCGACCTCATCGTGCACGGCACGACCACCACCACCAACGCAGTGCTCGAACGCCGGCTGGCCAAGACCGGCATGGTCACCACGCGCGGCTTTCGCGATGTCATCGAGCTTGGCCGGCGGACGCGGCCGCAGGCCTATGGCATGACCGGCAGCTTCGCCCCGATCATTCCGCGCAATCTGCGGCTTGAAGTGTCGGAGCGCGTCGAAGCCTCGGGCGCGGTGCGCATTCCGCTCGACGAGGTCGAGATGCGCGCGGCGGTTTCACAATTGATCGAGGCGGGCTGCGAATCGCTCGTCATCCATTTCCTGCATTCCTACGCCAATCCGGCGCATGAGCGGCGCGCCGCCGAGATCGCCGCCGCGCTTTGGCCGAACAGCTACATCACGACAGGCCATGCGCTGCTGTCGGAAGCGCGCGAATTCGAGCGCGGCGTCACCGCTGCGGTCAACGCCTCGGTGCAGCCGATCCTCGAGCGCTATGTCGAGCGGCTGCGCAAGGAATTGGCATCAAAAGGCTACGCCCGCGACTTCCTGATCATGAACGGCAATGGCGGCATGATCTCGGCCCGCTTTGTCACCCGCGAATCGGCCAAGACCGTGATGTCCGGCCCGGCCTCCGGCGTCATCGCGGCCGCCTATACGGGAAAACGCGCTGGCTTCGAAAACCTGGTCACCTATGACATGGGCGGCACCTCGACCGACGTGGCGCTGATCCGCAACGCCGAACCGGCGGTGTCGAACGAGATCGAGATCGAATATGCGATGCCGATCCACGTGCCGATGGTGGCGGTGCACACGGTCGGCGCCGGCGGCGGCTCGATCGCCCGCGTCGATGCGGCCGGCCTGATCCAGATCGGCCCGGAAAGCGCCGGCGCCAATCCCGGGCCGATCTGCTACGGGCGCGGCGGCAGCGAGCCGACCATCACCGATGCCAATCTGGTGCTCGGCCGGCTGGCGCCGAAAAAGCTGCTTGCCGTCGAAAATCCGGTCACCGTCGAGCACGTCACCGGCATTTTTGAAGACAGGATCGGCCGCCCCACCGGCCTGTCCGGCGTCGAGGCGGCGGGTGCGGTGCTGCGGCTCGGCAACATCAAGATGGCCGGCGCCATCCGCATGGTCTCGGTGTCGCGCGGCCACGATCCTCGCGATTTCGCGCTGTTCGCTTTTGGCGGCGCCGGTCCGCTGCATGCGACAGCACTGGCGCGCGAACTCGGCCTGCCCAAAGTGCTGGTGCCGGCGCGGCCGGGCATCACCAATGCGCTCGGCTGCGTCGTCGCCGATCTCAGGCACGATTTCGTCAACACCGTCAACCAGCCGGTGGCCGGCCTCGACGAAACCCAGCTTCAAGGCGTATTGGAACGGCATCGAAACGAAGGCGAAGAGCTGATCGGCAAGGAGGCGATAAAGCCGGAGACGATCCGCGTCACGCATTCCGCCGACATGCAGTTCGTTGGCCAGACCCACATCATCAACGTGCCGCTGCCGTCGTCTTCGGTGACGCGCGCCGTACTGCAGCAACTGTTCGAAAAAGCCTATTTCGCCCGTTTCAAGGTCGAGCTTCCGGAAATCCGCGCCAATCTGGTCAACCTCAACACCTCGGTCACCGGCGTGCGGCCGGCGATCGATCTTTCGCGATTGATCGACCCGGCTGGCCGCGCCAAAACGCTCGACGAGGCGTGCCGCGAAATCCGGCCGGTCTGGTATGGCGGGCGCTGGCACGACACGCCGGTCTATAGCAGGGAAAAGCTGCCGCTCGACGCCGCCATAGAAGGGCCGGCGATCCTCGAACAGATGGACGCCACCACCGTGCTCGAACCCGGCGACCGGGCGCGCCCGGACGCCGACGGCAACATCATCATCGACATCGGCATTGAGGCCTGAGATGGAAAAGCTCGACGCAATCACGCTTTCGGTCATCCAGGCGGCGCTGCAGCAGGTCTGCGACGAGATGGACCTGACCTTTTCGCGCGCCGCCTTTTCGCCTGTCATCGCCGAGGCCAACGACCGCTCCGACGGCATCTATTCGGCCGTCGATGGATCGCTGATCGCACAGGGCAGCCAGGGCCTGCCGGTGTTCGTCGGCGTGATGCAGTATTCGACCAAAACGGTGATCGAAATGATCGCCGACGGTCGCTGCCTGCCGCCCGAGCCAGGCGATATCTACATCGTCAACGACCCCTATCTCGGCGGCACCCATCTGATGGATGTGCGCTTCGCCATGCCGGTCTACAGGGACGGAAAAATCTTCTGCTGGCTGTCGAACACCGGCCACTGGCCCGATATCGGCGGCTCGGTGCCGGGCGGCTTTTCCGCCTCGGCGACGGCGGTCGAGCAGGAAGGCCTGCGGCTGCCGCCGGTGAAACTGTTCAAGCAGGGCGTGCTCGACCGCGAGATCTACGCCATCATCTGCTCCAACATCAGGGTTGCCGACCAGCGCATCGGCGACATCCGCGCGCAGGCGGCGGCACTGCTGATCGGCCAGGACCGGCTCAACGGAATCCTGAATCGTTACGGCAACGAAACAGTCGTCGAGGCGATCGCCGAGCTGCGCCGACGCGCCGCCGAACAGATGCGCGCCAACATAGCGGCCATTCCCGACGGCATTTATCGCTCAAAAGCCTTCGTCGATTCCGACGGGGTGGTCAACGAGCCGCTGACCATCGCGCTGGCGGTCGAAAAACACGGCGACACGCTCAGCTTCGATTTTTCAGGCTCGTCAAAGCCCTGCGCCGGGCCGATGAACAGCGTCCTGGCGACGACCTTGTCCTCGGTCTATCTCGCCATGCGCCACATTTTCCCCGATGTGCCGATCAGCGCCGGCGCCTTCGAGCCGCTGATCGTCAAGCGGCCGGAAGGCACTTTTCTCGACGCCAAATATCCGCGCCCGGTGTCGGGCTGCGCCGCCGAGGTTTCGCAGCGCATCGCCGAGGCGGTGTTCGCGGCGATGGTGCAGGCGCTGCCGGACAAGGTGACGGCGGCTCCCGCCGGCTCCAGTGGCAATTTCGCACTCGGCGGCAACGACCCGGCGCGCGGCCGCGACTATGTCATGTACCAGATCTCCGGCGGCGGCTATGGCGGCAATGCCGGTCACGACGGCCTGACCAATGGCTGCTCGACCATCGGCATTTCAAAATCGCCGCCGGTCGAAATCATGGAACAGGCTTTTCCGGTGCTCTACCGCCATTATGCTCTGCGCGAAGGCTCGGGCGGCGCCGGCAAGCATCGCGGCGGTTTTGGGCTCGCCTATGAGGTCGAGATCCTGCGCGGCGACGCCCGCGCCTCCTTCGTCATGGACCATGGCCGTTTCGGCCCGCAGGGCGCGCTCGGCGGCAGGGACGGCGCGGTCAACACGGTGACCGTTTTTCGCGACGGCCAGCAGCATGTGCCGCCGCACCTCTCCAAGGAGCAGGACATCGCGTTGAAGGCTGGCGACCGCGTGCGCGTCGGCACGCCGGGCGGCGGCGGCTATGGCGATCCCCTGCAGCGCGATCCGCAACTGGTGCTGCGGGATGTCAGGCTGGGGTACTATACGCCCGAACAGGCCAGCGAGAAATTTGGCGTCGCTCTTTCCGCGGACGGGTCGGCAATCGACCAGGCCGCCACTGAGCGGGCACGAGCAGCCGGCTGACTGCCGAAGTCTCCAATCGGCCTTGCCCGCCGTGATCGCCGCAGGGCATGTCGTTTCCGTCTTCGCCGCGCCCACAAAACCCCGTAGACTCAGGCCCATCAACGGAGATCTGGATCATGCGCCTTTTCGGTCGTTTCTTGGCTGCCGCTGCCGTCGCCATGGCGCTCGCCACCGGCGCTGCCTCCGCCCAGGACAAGAAACTCAGGCTCGGCACCGAGGGCGCCTATCCGCCCTTCAACTATGCCAATGCCGACGGCACGCTGGGCGGCTTCGACATCGACCTCGGCAAGGCGCTGTGCGCCGAGATGAAGAGCGAATGCGAGTTCGTCGTGCAGGATTTCGACGGCTCGATTCCGGCGCTGCAGGCCGGCAAGCTCGATGCCATCATCAACATCACCATCACGCCGGAACGCGCCGAGAAGGTCGACTTCACCCACAAATACTACCAGACGCCGCCGGCCATCGCGGTGCCGAAGGATTCGACCGTCACCGGCACCTCGCCCGAGGACCTGAAAGGCAAGGCGCTTGGCGTGCAGAGCGCCACGATCCATCAGAATTTCGCCGAGCAGAAATACGCAGGCTCGACCATAAAGCCGTATCCGACCGGCGACGATGCCCGCACCGACATGTTCAACGGCCGCCTCGACGCGGTGATGGACGGCTCGATCCTGCTGACCGAATGGCTGGAGAAGCCCGAGGGCGCCTGCTGCAAACTGCTCGGCACCCTGGCTCCCGACCCGGCCATCCATGGCCCGGGTGTCGGCATCGCGCTGCAGAAGGGCAACAAGGAGCTGGCCCAAAAGCTCGACGCGGCGATCGACACCCTGCGCGCCAACGGCAAATATAAGGAAATCAACGACAAGTATTTTGCCTTCGACGTCTACGGCGAGTAGGCGGAGGCGCTCCGAGCGGGGGGCTTGTTCAAACGCCAGGGCAATCGCTGTAGGCTGCCCCTCATCGCTACATCGCTTTCGTCATCCTGGGGCGAAGCAAGGAGCGAAGCGACGCGGCGCAGACCCCAGGATCCATGCCGTGCCCTCAGAGCGTCACGGCGGTACAGAACCTTTGATGGCGGAGCGAGGCGCCCCGCTCTGTCCGGCAGGACATCTCCCCCACAAGGGGGGAGATTGGCCGCCACCACCGCCTTCGCGAACCGCCACCGTTGCAAGAGCGAGCGGTGCGCCAAAACTGCCGATCTCCCCCCAAGTGGGGGAGATGTCCGGCAGGACAGAGGGGGCGCGAAGGATCACTACAGATCTGCATTATCCTGGTCCGCTGCCGGATAGGACGAGTTCTCTGCGAGACCCCTCGCGCAACCAGACGCAACGCGGTCACTTTCCCGGCCTCCACTTTCCCGCTTGACTGACCCGCCGTACCGAATACGCTAATGGAGAAAATACCGGCTCCGACCGCCGGGCGGCAAAAATGCCTCGTATGCCTCGCCTTCCGCGGCGGCGGCTGCGGGGCATTGTTATTTTGGGGATTTGCTTGGGACGGCGTATTGAAATCGGCATCCTTTACTCGCGGTCGGGCAACTACCGCCTGCTGTCCGAATCCTGCCGTTCGGGTGCGATGACGGCCATCGCCGATGTCAACGCCGATCCCGCCATCCCGATCGAATTCGTTCCGGTCGAGCGCGACCCGCAAGGCAACATCGATGGCTACGCGACGGGCTGCGCCGACATTCTCGCCAACAGCGGCGCGCGCCACATCATTGGCTGCATCACGTCATGGAGCCGCAAGGAGGTCATCCCGATCCTCGAGCGCGCCGGCGGCACGCTCTGGTATGCCTGTCCCTATGAGGGCTTCGAAGCGAACGAGCATGTCGTCTACATGCATGCTTGCCCGAACCAGCATCTCGTTCCGCTGCTGGCCCATGTCGTGCCGCGCTTCGGCGCCAACGGTTTCCTGCTCGGCTCGAACTACATCTGGGGCTGGGAGACCAACCGTGTCGCCCGCGACCTGATCGCAGACGCCGGCGGCAAGGTTTTGGGCGAGCGCTATCTGCCGCTCGGCGAGGTCGATGTCTCCAGGCTGATCGCCGAGATCCAGGCGACCCGGCCGGATTTCATCTTGAACAACCTGATCGGCTCCTCGTCCTATGCCTTCATCGCGGCTTATGCCGAGCTCGCCGAACGCGACCCGCATTTCAGGCCGGAGCGCTGCCCGATCTTGTCCTGCAATCTCACCGAATGCGAGTTGCCGGCGCTCAACGGGGCAGGCAATGGCCACCTTTCCGTCGGGCCGTACTTTCACGACATCTCGGCAGCGGATCGCCAGGGCGATTCGGCGCCCTCCACCATGCCAGCCTCGTCCTTCGAGGCAGCGGCCTATGCCTCGGTGCGGACGCTTGCCGTAATCCTCGCCCGCAATCCCGGCGCGCAATGGCCGGAGCTTCCCCAGGCCTTTGCCGGAACCTCGTTTCGAACCCCGCTCGGCGACATCTCCATCGATCCGCAAACCCAGCACGCCACCTTGCCGGTGCAGATCGGGCGCATCGAGGGCACCGCGTTCAATGCCGTCACGGTGACCAAGGGTGTCGCGCCCGATCCCTATCTGTCCCGCTATGACCGGACCGAGACATTCGGCCGCCCACGCCTGAGGGTGGTCTCGTGAGCAAGGTCCCGCGCATCCCGAACCTCGGCGGCGCCAAGGCCTTTGTCCTGCATCGTCCGCATCCGACGGTGCAGGCGATCACGCGGCAACTGTCGGCCATCGGCCTCGAGACGGTCGGCTGCTGGCCGGAACTGCCGGCCGAGGCGCTGGCGGCGGATTTCGTCTTCTTCGATGCCGATCTCGGCTTCGACGAACAATTCCCCTGGGCGCCCGGCGAGGCGCCGATGCCGCTGGTCGCGCTGATCGGCTCCGAAGCGCCGGGCCGCATCGAGTGGGCGCTGTCGCACAAGGCCGACGCCCAGTTGCTGAAGCCGGTCGGCAATGCCGGCGTCTACAGCGCCCTTTTGATCGCGCGGCAGAGTTTCGAGGCGCGCAAGCTTTTGGCAAGCGAGATATCGTCGCTTCGCCTGCGCGTCGCGGAGCGCCAGACCATCGTGCGCGCGGTGGAGGCTTTGTCGAAAGGCGCCGGGGACGGCCGCGCCTATGCGCAGCTGCGGTCGCTGGCGATGAGCTGGCAGATCAGCGTCGAGGAGGCCGCGCGCCGGATCGTGGCGATGACGGAAGAAGAAGGCGGCGATGACCAGTCCCATCGCGCCTGACCTTCCGGCAACCGGGCGCATGCCGGCCAGGCCGCGCGCCGGCGTCTGGCGGCGCCTGGTCAAGCGTCCCCTGGCATTGATCGGCCTGGTGATCGTTGCCGTCGTCGTGGCCGGCGCCATTTTGGCGCCGTGGCTGACCGGCTACGATCCGAACGAGCAGATGTTCGACGGGCTGACGCTTGAAGGCGCGCCCTTGCCGCCGAATGCCAGCTTCTGGCTGGGCACGGATCTGCTCGGCCGCGATCTGCTGACCCGCATCCTTTTCGGCGCACGCACCTCGCTGATCATCGGCATCGTCGCCAACGGCGTGGCGCTTCTGATCGGCACGCTGGTTGGCGTCACCGCGGGCTATTTCCGCGGCTGGATCGGTGGCGCGCTGATGCGCTTCACCGATCTGATGATGGCCTTTCCGGCGCTGCTGCTCGCCATCTGCCTGGCGGCGGTGCTCCAGCCGAGCCTGTGGATCGTTGCCATGGTGATCGCTCTGGTGAACTGGGTGCAGACCGCGCGGGTCATCTACACCGAGACCAGCTCGCTCGCCGAGCGCGAGTTCATCGACGCCGAGCGTACGATCGGGGCCAGCGCGCCACGCATCCTGTTTCGCCATATCCTGCCGCATCTGCTGCCGACGATTATCGTCTGGGGCACGCTCGGCATCTCGACCACGGTGCTGCTCGAAGCAACGCTCAGCTATCTCGGCATCGGCGTGCAGCCGCCGACCGCATCCTGGGGCAACATCATTTTCGAGAACCAGACATATTTTCAGGCAGCGCCCTGGCTGGTCTTCTTTCCTGGTGCGGCGATCCTGGCGCTGGCGCTGGCCTTCAACCTTATCGGCGACGCGCTGCGCGACATCCTCGATCCGACGCAAAGGGGCCGGGCATGATCGTCTATCTCGGCCGCCGCGTTATCCAGTCCGTGCTCATCCTGCTCGGCGTCTCGTTGATCACCTTTGCACTGCTCTACCTGCTGCCCGCCGACCCCGTCCGCCAGATCGCCGGCCGCAGTGCCACGCCCGAAACGGTCGAGAACATCCGCCGGCAGCTCGGCCTCGATCAGCCCTTCTTCATCCAGTACTGGCACTATCTGATCAGCCTGCTCAGCGGCGATCTCGGCCGCTCCTACATCCAGCGTTCCGAGGTCACGGAGCTCATCGTCTCGCGGCTGCCGGCAAGCCTGCTGCTGATGGTCGGCGCCATCCTTTGCGAGCTGGCGATCGGCCTGACGATGGGCCTTGTTGCCGCCGTCAGGCGCGGCACCGCCACCGACCAGACGCTGATGGTCGCGTCCTTTGTCGGCGTCTCGGCGCCGCAATTCGTCGTCGGCCTGCTGCTCCTTTACGTATTCGCCGTGCAGCTCGGCTGGTTTCCGATCGGCGGCTACGGCACCTGGCGCCATCTGGTGCTGCCGTCCCTGACCATGGGAATACTCGGCGCCGGCTGGTACGCCCGCATGATGCGCTCGTCGATGATCGACGTGCTGCGCCAGGATTATATGCGGACCGCCCGCGCCAAGGGCCTTGCGCGCGGCGCCATCATCTTCCGCCATGCACTGCCCAACGCCATCCTGCCGGTCATCGCCATGATCGGCATCGACATCGGCATCTTCATGGGTGGCATCGTAGTGGTCGAAAGCGTGTTCGGCTGGCCCGGCATCGGCCAGCTTGCCTGGCAGGCCATCCAGCGCGTCGACATTCCGATCATCATGGGCGTCACCCTGGTTTCGGCCTTCGCCATCGTGCTTGGCAATCTCCTGGCCGACACCGTCGCACCGTTCATCGACCCGCGCATCAAGCTCAGATGAAGCCAAAAAAGACCGGTAACAACCAGAGAAAGGGAACATGAGATGAAGAAATTCTTGACCTCCATCGTTGCGGTATCGGCGCTCGCGCTGATGCTCGGCATGACAAGCGCCCGCGCCGAACACGCCGTCGATCCGAACGCCAAGCCGGGCGGCGAGATCACAATTACCTACAAGGACGACGTCGCCACGCTCGATCCGGCCATCGGCTACGACTGGCAGAACTGGTCGATGATCAAGACCCTGTTCGACGGGCTGATGGATTACGAGCCGGGCACCACCAACCTGCGGCCCGACCTCGCCGAGAGCTACGAGATTGCGCCCGACGGCAAGACCTTCACCTTCAAGCTGCGCCAAGGAGTGAAGTTCCACAATGGCCGCGAGATGACCGCCGAGGACGTGAAATATTCGCTCGATCGCGTCACCAATCCGAAGACGCAGAGCCCGGGCGCCGGCTTCTTCGGCTCGATCAAGGGCCATGAGGATGTAACTGCAGGCAAGGCGGAAAGCTTGTCGGGCGTCACCGTCGTCGACCCCTACACCATCAAGTTCGAGCTGACCCGGCCCGACGCCACCTTCCTGCATGTCATGGCCATCAACTTCTCGCATGTCGTGCCGAAGGAGGAGGTCGAGAAATACGGCGCGGATTTTGGCAAGCATCCGGTCGGCACCGGGGCTTTCAAGTTCGCCGAATGGACGCTCGGCCAGCGTGTCGTCTTCGAGCGCAACCCGGATTACTGGCACAAGGGTCTGCCGCATCTCGACAAGGTCACCTTCGAGATCGGGCAGGAGCCGATCGTCGCGCTGCTGCGGCTGCAGAAGGGCGAGATCGACGTGCTCGGCGACGTTATTCCGCCGGCCAAGTTCCAGGAGGTGATGGCCGATCCCGAGCAGAAGGCCCGTGTCGTCGAGGGCGGCCAGTTGCACACCGGCTACATCACCATGAACACCACCATGGCGCCCTTCGACAATGTGAAGGTGCGGCAAGCGGTCAACATGGCGATCAACAAGGACCGTATCGTCCAGCTGATCAACAACCGCGCGGTGCCGGCAAACCAGCCGCTGCCGCCATCGATGCCCGGCTACGACAAGGAATTCAAGGGCTATCTCTATGACGTGGCCAAGGCCAAGGCTTTGCTTGCCGAGGCCGGTCATCCCGATGGTTTCGACACGCAGCTGTTCGCCATGAACACCGATCCCAACCCGCGCATCGCCCAGGCGATCCAGCAGGACCTGGCGGCAGTCGGCATCAAGGCCAGCATCCAGTCGCTGGCGCAGGCCAATGTCATCGCGGCCGGCGGCGACAAGGCCGGCGCGCCGATGATCTGGTCCGGCGGCATGGCCTGGATCGCCGATTTCCCCGATCCGTCGAATTTCTACGGGCCGATCCTCAGCTGCGCCGGCGCGGTTCCGGGCGGCTGGAACTGGTCGTGGTACTGCAACAAGGATCTCGACGCCAAGGCGGCGGAGGCTGACTCGATCGTCGATCCGGCCAAATCAGGCGAACGTGCCAGGATGTGGAGCGCGATCTACGGCAAGATCATGGAAGACGCGCCCTGGGTGCCGGTCTTCAACGAGCAGCGCTTCACCATGAAATCGCCCCGGATGGGCGGCGCCGACAATCTCTATGTCGACCCCGTCCATATCCCGATCAACTATGACAATGTGTATGTGACCGATGTGCAATAACTGCGACTACTCCATCCATGGGCGCCATCACCATTTCGGCTGGGACAATTCCTTTGTCCCGACTGAGCGGGTGGCGCCCGGTTCGACGATCGAGTTCCAGTGCCTCGATTCGTCGGGTGGCCAGCTTCAGGCCGACAGCACCGTTGCCGACGTCGCTTTGCTCGACTTCGCCAAGGTGAACCCCGTCACCGGGCCCATCTATGTCGAAGGTGCCGAGCCGGGCGATGCACTGAAGGTGACGATCGAGATGTTCAGGCCGTCCGGCTTCGGCTGGACGGCGAACATTCCGGGGTTCGGGCTGCTCGCCGACGATTTTCCGGAGCCGGCGCTGAACATCTGGACATACGACGCCGCCTCGCTCGAGCCGGCGCTGTTCGGCAAGCATGCGCGGGTGCCGCTAAAACCCTTTGCCGGCACCATCGGCAATGCGCCGGCTGAAATGGGCCTCCACTCGGTGGTGCCGCCAAGGCGCGTCGGCGGCAATCTCGACATCCGCGATCTCGCGGCCGGCACCACGCTCTATCTGCCGGTGGAGGTGGCCGGTGCGCTGTTTTCGGTCGGCGACACGCATGCCGCGCAGGGCGACGGCGAAGTGTGCGGCACGGCGATCGAAAGCCCGATGGATGTCGTGCTCAAGCTCGACCTGGTCAAGGACATCAGGCTGAAGACACCGCGCTTCACCACGCCAGGGCCAGTGACGCGCCATCTCGATGCCAAGGGCTATGAGGTGACGACCGGCATCGGACCGGACCTGATGACGGGCGCCAGGGAAGCGGTCTCGCAGATGATCGACCTGCTTGCCGGCCGCTACGCAATGGACCCGGTCGAGGCCTACATGCTGGTTTCGGTCTGCGGCGATCTCCGGATCAGCGAGATCGTCGACATGCCGAACTGGGTGGTGTCGTTCTACTTCCCGCGCTGCGTGTTTGAATGAACGCTGCGTTCCGTCACACCCCCCTCTGGTCTGCCGACCATCTCCCCCGCAAGGGGGGAGATCGGATGTCACGACGGATTTCGCCAATCTTCAACGGCGAAGAATGGCCGCGGGGGCGAAACTGCCAATCTCCCCCCTTGCGGGGGAGATGTCCGGCAGGACAGAGGGGGGTGCGCAGGAACACGACCTTCTCCCGGCCGCGCCCACAATGACCCTCGCCGACAACCCCATCCTCGATATCGCCAACCTCTCCGTCAGCGTGCGCGGCGAGGACGGCGAACGGGAAGTCGTGTCGGACCTGTCGCTGACGCTCAAGCGTGGCGAGACGCTTTGCATCGCCGGCGAATCCGGCTCCGGAAAATCGATGACGGCGCTGGCGATAATGCAGTTGCTGCCGCAGCCTGCCGCACGAATTTCCTCTGGCATGATCCAGCTTGGCGAAATCGACCTCGCGACACTCAACGAGCGCCAGATGCGCCGCATTCGCGGCGATCGCATCGCGATGATCTTCCAGGAGCCGATGACATCGCTCAATCCGGTGCTGTCGATCGGCCGGCAGCTGGTCGAGTCCATCGAGGCCCATACCGGCCTGTCACGCGCCGAGGCGCGCCGGCGCGCCGTCGAGGCCCTGAAGGCCGTCCGCATCTCGGAAGCCGAAAGCCGGCTAAAACAGTTTCCGCACGAACTGTCCGGCGGTATGCGCCAGCGCGTGATGATCGCCATGGCGCTGGCGCTGAAACCGGATGTGCTGATCGCCGACGAGCCGACGACGGCGCTCGACGTCACTGTGCAAGGCGAGGTGCTGGAACTGCTGCGCGATCTGCAGCGCGAACACGGCACCAGCGTCATCCTCATCACCCACGACATGGGCGTGGTTGCCGAAATGGCCGATCGCGTCGTCATCATGCGGCACGGCCGCATGGTCGAGCAGGGAACAGCCGCCGACATCTTTGCCCGCCCGCAAGCCGACTATACGCGTGAACTGCTCGCCGCCGTGCCGCGCATCGGAACCGGCGTTGGCCGCCAAAAATCCGCCGAACGAAAATCCGCCGAAGCGGAAATGCCCGGAAGCGTCGCGGTGGTCAACGATCTGCATGTCCGTTTCGACTTGCGCGGTGGCTTCTTCGGCCAAGTGAACCGCCGTGTCCACGCCGTCGAAGGCGTCAGCTTTTCGATCGCGCCGCACGAGACGCTGGCGCTGGTCGGCGAATCCGGCTGCGGCAAGTCGACCACCGCCAAGGCGCTGGCCGGGCTTGTGCCCTACCACGGCGATATCGTCATCGGCGGGCGCAATCTGGCGGGCCTTGGCCGTGACCAGCGCAAGGCGGTTCGCCGCGACGTGCAGATGATTTTCCAGGATCCCTATGCCTCGCTTGATCCGCGCATGCGCGTCGGCGACCTCGTTGCCGAGCCGCTGTTGATCCATGGCGTCGCTTCGAAGGAAGAGCGTAGCCAGCTTGTGGCGGCGCTGTTCGAGCGCGTCGGCCTGTCGGCCGACCAGATGGAGCTCTATCCGCACGAATTCTCGGGCGGCCAGCGCCAGCGCATCTGCATCGCACGCGCTTTGGCGCTCAGACCCAAACTCATCATCGCCGACGAAAGCGTTTCGGCGCTCGACGTGTCGGTCCAGGCCCGCGTGCTCGACCTGCTGAAGGAACTGCAGCGCGAATTCGGCATCGCCTATCTGTTCATCTCGCACGACATGGCGGTGGTCGAGAACATTTCCGATCGTGTCGCCGTCATGTATCTCGGCCAGATCGTCGAAATGGGCACCCGCGATCAGGTCTTTTCGAACCCGCGCCATCCCTACACGAAGCGGTTGATCGAGGCCGTGCCGGTGCCCGATCCGGCAATGCGCCGGCCGCGTTTCGCGCGTCTCGATCAGGAGATCCCGAGCCCGACCCGAAAAATTGGCGAAGAGCCGCCGAAACTGGCCCTGAGGGATCTTGGCAACGGTCATCTCGTTGCGGTTTCCTGACGTGCGAAACTGTCGGTATTCTTGCGACGCTCAGAGCCACCGCCGCACGGTTTGCCTGTAGCCGCGATACGCATCGCCGAACCGCCGCTCGAGATAGGCCTCCTCGCGGGCGACGACGCCGTAGCGGACCAGGATTGCAAGCGGCAGCGTGAGGACAAGGATCCAGATATTCTGCGCGGCCACGCCGATGCCGCCATAGATGAGGAACATGCCGAGATAGATCGGATTGCGCGTCCAGCCGTGGATGCCGGTCGTCACCAGCACGCGCGTCGGCTCATTCGTCGGCACCGGCGTCGTCGCGCGGGAGAAATTGCGAATGCCCGCGGCGAAAAGCGCAAAACCGACCAGGATCAGCGAGCCGCCGATGATCCAGGCCCCCGCAACCGGGAACGGCAAACGCAGCAGGCGATCCAGGACGAAGCCAATCAGCAAAGCAGCGAGAAAGAGCAGGGGCGGTCTCGCGATGACGCCTGCGGTTCCGCTGTCGGTTTGCCCAGCCGGGTCCATTGCCATGTCTGCTCCCGCAGATGCCTGGGGCTACGAAGCCCATAGCCGCCTAGAAACGACAACTAAGGTGTCATTCTAAAAGTTGACAACGGAGGTGTCAATTGCAGAGATTGGCCCGGACAAAAGGAACTGAAGCGATGGCGTCGGCACGATACGGGACGGACCGAACGACGGGGACGGATCCCACCGCTGACGGCAAGGCCGAGGCGATCACCGAGCTGATGCTCGAAGTGGCCCAGTGCTTCTTCAGGATACGGGCTCTTGGCCAGAAGACAGGGCTCATCACCGGTTGGGGCGGCGGTGCGTTCGGCTTCATGCGAAGCCTGGCGCTGCTTGGTCCGCTCACCGTGCCGCAGATCGCCCAGATGCGGCCCACCAGCCGTCAGCGCATGCAGCGGCTGGCGGATGAGCTTGCGGCCGAGGGGCTGGTCGAATTCATCGACAATCCAAAACACCGGCGCTCGAAGCTTGTGCAGCTGACGCGCAAAGGCGCCGCGCGCTACGGCGAGCTGAACGCCCAGCTCCTGGCGATCGCCTCGACCATGGGCGTCGCTCTCGACGAAGCGGACATCCGCAAGACCGCCGGGATCGTACGGCAGCTGAGCGACGATGTGAAAGTGCGCTCGGAGCGGCTGTCGTAGCGCTGGCGCGAAAGCGGCGCCATTGATAGGAATCCGCCGATGCTTGAGCGATGAGCTCGCCGGCCGTTTTCCACTTCCGTCCGGCCCGCCGGCGAACGATTGGCAGCCGGAACCTCTGCGGAGCTGAGGCGTTCGAACCGCAGGAGCTGAGAGCTGCACCTGCAATTTGCAAAGAGTACTGCAATGGCTCAGAAATCAAAGATAACCACAGGCACGAACGACCGGCCGCGCAACGAAACCATTGGCCAGTCCGGCGAAGGTCTGCCTGATGACAGCAGCACGTCGCTTGAGGTCGATGAGGCGGCCGTCGCCCGGTTAAGAAGGCAGCTGCAGGGCAAGCCTGCCGGTCAAGCCAATCCCGACGAAGTTCCGCCAGGCACTCCCAGTGCCGGCGAGCATATCTGTCGCCGCTGCGCCGGGACAGGCATGGTCGATGGCCGCACCTGCCCCGATTGCGGCGGAACCGGAAAGGTGACGACGCCGGTAGGCGGCGGCTAAGGCGGTCAGGATAGCGGTCACGTTTCGCGGCAACCTCGAATCACCGAGGCGCCAAGGGGCCGATGCAAATTGCGCGGATCAGATCGCCGGCACCCATTTCCAGAACACGCCCTCCATCCGTTCGGGGTAGTGCTTGAACTCGCATTCAAAGCGCCATCCGTAAGTCTTGGCGGCCGCCAGCGCTGCCGGGCTGACCGGGTTCATGCCCGTTCCCGGCGCGAACCAGTCTTCCAGCAAGTCGTCGGGCACGTAGGCGCCGATCCTCAAAGGCAGCTTTTCGAGGACGACATCCATTTCGTCAGGTGCGGACAATGGCTTCTCCCTTCGAGAGCTATCCACGTAGAAGTCATTCGAGGCCGATTGGGTTCCAGTTCGTCGGTGAGATCGAGGGTGACCATTGTGGGGCAGGAAGTGGCGCTGGTCGAGGCCCAGCAATTCGGCCGGACAGGCGGTTGTCTGCACGTGCGATGTGGAGTCATTGCACTTATGCCTTCAACGGATGGATGCGGTTCAAGCGAGATTGTGCCTGCGCATATATGATGAGCGTATCTATCCGTTAATGCGCCTCTGGTTCTTCGAGCGCGACCGCTTCGAGGACAAGTATGCCCGTCTGCGCGCTGATTGGTTGCACGGCAACCCCGATGATCGCCAACCTGATTTGTTCCCTGCGTAATGCGACGCGGCGCTGAGCATTATGAAGCGCTGCGCGAAAGACATTCGGATAATGGCAATCGCTGTTCAAACTCGCGCCAAAAAGCCGGACATGAAACCCAAGTCGGGATCGTCCGGCGTTCCGACGACGAGCGCTCGATCGAGGAGTAGATTGCTTTCCTCGCAACTCGTCTCCGGAAGCAAAGTGCATGCATGACAGGCTGAAAGATTCAGACTGAATAGCCCTTGGCCGCCGCTTTCAATGCACAAAGGATCGGAGGAACAGATCACCGCGTTCCGGACGGCCGATCGCACGGTCCCCTCCAATCGTTCTGGTTCGCCTTGCCGAACCAGCCCGCCTAGAGTTCCCTCAGAGTCCCCGCTCGCTGTGTACAGCAACAATCCGGCCATCGCTGTTTCGGGTTCATCGCAAACGTAGAGCCGCTCGCGAAGACTGGACGTGTCGTAGCCGCATTCGAACGCAAGCTGCCGGATGAGAAGGTGTGAGAAGGTGTGGATCAGCAGGCTGGTGGCCGAAACCGATTTCTGCGGCAGCCCACGCTCATGCTGCACCTGCCGCGATCGCTCCGCGATCGTCCGACAACGGCCACTAACGGCTCCGGTTCGGGCCCAATCCTCCACCGCGCTGCGCCTGAACTGAAGGAAGATTCCTTCGCCGCGTACAGAGAAGCCAGGCAACCACGATTTTGGCTTCCGCGAAAGCTGTGCGGGCTGACCAGTCAGCGCGTCGGGCGGAATCAGCCGAGAAAACCCAGTCAGGACTCGCGTTTCGCGGAGCTTCGAGACCAGTACGATGCGCTCGAATAGGCGCCCGAAGACGCCTCCGTAGTCCCCGCTGTCGCGAGTGACGGTATCGAAGTCGTGCCGCTCGTCGCGCGGTGGCCGGGGGCCGAGATAGGCCTTGTATTCGTCGTAGCGATACCGGATTTCACCGCTCGCCTCCAAAGTTGCCTCCTGGCTCTGAGCGCCGAGCCTCTCATTGACCGCGCGGACGAAAATGTCGCCGTCGACGCCAAAGGTCTTTGCCTTTCGCCGTAGGAAAGCATCAGGAATGACGCCATCGACGGTTGTCGAGATTATCTCCTCCCATGTATCGGGCCGGTCGAGCAGCTGCCGTATCTTGGCGGAATAGGGCGGAATCAGAATGGAGCTGACCACCTTGGCGAAATAGGCGTTGGACGCCCCTCGCTGGATCGTTTGCGGAACGTTGGCGCAGATTTCGTGTGCATCGGCGCCAAGCCAGGGTCGATGTCCCGGACACCCGGCTCCGTATATCTCGGTCAGGACGTTTTCCCGGAAGGCGCCCGCCATGGAGTTGCTGACGTTGCAGGCGGTGCACATCACCCTGACGCCAGCGAGACCGGCCGCCGGCGTCGAGTACAGATACAGCTGGCCGTCCTCGGCACTGCAGGACCGCTTCGCGTCCTTGTGCGCCCAAGCGCTCCACGGGAAATCCATTATGTGTCCGTTGGCGCACGCCGCTACGAATCTGACCGGAGCTAGGGCAGGTCGACGTTTCGCGTGCAGCTTGCCGCAGGGTTCACCCTTGCCGTCCACACGCCGGCCGAGGTTATCGCATTTTAACACATCGGCGTTGGACTGAGCATTCCAAGGCACGTTCTTCAGAATGCGGCAGCGAGGACAGAAGTACCAGTTCGGAAAGCGCACGAACGGCATGGGCGCGCGGTCGATGCGCGGGGCGGCGCCCACCGACGCCCGCTCCTGCGCTTCCGCCGGCGATAGGAAGTAGCGGATCGGTCTTCCCAGTTCGATCGTCAGCCGATCGGCGAGGCGACCGTCGAGAACTTGGCAGGCTGCGAGCAGGGCCGCGCGCATCTCACCCGACGTCTGTTCCGTCGGCCAGACGTCGAGACCGGCCGACATCAGAGACTCTTCCTTGAAGTCGATGACCGCGCCAACTCCGAATGGCACTACGCCTTGAGACCTTCGTAGTTCGCTACGTGCAGCCACCCTAAATCTCCTCTGCGTCCTCTGCCGCTATGTCGTAGACGTTGAGTACGCGAGCCTCCGAAGTGCCGTCCACGTTGCGCATCGACGTCGGCACCGGCCAGGAGTCGCGCTGGAATTCCTCGTCCCGATAACCGCCGAACGGATAGGCCAGGGTCGTGTCGGCGACCTTTCCGCCCATGCGGCCGTAGGCCGCCGGCCGATATTGGCGCCAGAAGCTAAGCCAGTCAGCGATCTCGGATGCCGCGGCGTCGAGCTCCTTTGCGTCGATGCTGCGTACCCGCATCAGGATCGCCTCTACCTCCTCCTCCACGGCGTCGTCGTAATCGCTGATCTGGGCCGGGTTTTCCACACCGGCCCGTTGCCGTGCGAGCGCGATGAGGACGCCGCGCATCCCGCGCTCTCGAGCCTGCGGCGAGAACGGCGTAACGCTGGTCGGCTCCACGTGCCGATATAGACTTTGATGATAGGCGACGAAGCGCTCGTAGTGCGAACGGTCGCGGCTCTTGGTCTGGGTGTAGACGGTCACCACTAGGCCCGGGACGTTGCGCCCGACACGGCTCGTCGCCTGGATGTATTCGGCGGTGCTCTTAGGCTGACCGGACATGACCAGAAGGCCCAAGCGAGGCACATCGACCCCGACGGCGATCATGTTGGTCGCCAGCAATACGTCGACAGGGGGTTGACCCTTCGGGTTTCGTCGCCAAGGCACCTTGAGTTGCTTGAGCACTTCGGGAATCTCATCCGCTTCACAGCGACTGGTGAGCTCCACGATCTCGCGGATGTAGCGACTGTCTCGATAGTGAATGCCAAGTCGGTGACGCAAACCCTTGATGAACTCAGGGATGTCGCCCACCGAAAGGGTCGCAGCGTGGCCGAGTTCCCGGAGCGAGTTGAAGTACCAAACCAGCGTCCCATATGGATCGACGACAGCTTGGCCGGCCTCGTCGGTTTCTGCGATGGGGATGTTGGCGAACTGCAGCAGCGGCGCACAGGCGCGGACGAGCGCTGTTTGATGGGATTTCACGGCGCTGCCGAGGAAGCCGACGTATTTCCGTCCCGGCGCTTCACGATCTTCATAGGCGAAATAGGATTCGCCGGCCCTGACAGCCTGCGGCGGAAACTCAAAGGCCTCGCGGTCATAAAGGTCGCGGCACTGCTGAGCGGCTCGCCTAATGGTGGCGGTCGACGCCACGATCTTATGGACATGTCCATCGCGACTGCACATTCGGTCGATCGCCGTCTCGTAAAGGCCCACGATTGTTCCGAGCGGCCCTGAGATCAGGTGCAGCTCGTCTTGTATGACGAGCGACGGCGGCGGTGCGCCGCTATGGAGCCCGAACAGGCGCCCTGCGTCCTCGCTCCATGCGATCTGCGCGAACTTATCGACGGTGCCGATCAGCAGAGTCGGCGGCGCAGCATAAATCTCGTCGTCGACCACAAGGACCGGCATACCGGCCGCGTCGCCGAACGGGCAAGTCTCATCTGGGCAGCGGAAACGAACGGTGCGGTCCGTCGAGTTTTGTGATCGAATAGAGACGTAACCCAGCTTGTCGGGATTATCGAGTTCAACGGCGCACCAGGGGCAGACCAAAACCTGGAATGGGTTCGTCGCATACCGTTCGCGCTGCTTAAGTTTATCGAGCGACCTCTTGGCGTCGGCCCGTCGGTTAGGCGACAGGCCTTCCCCGACCCATAGTCCGATCGAGATCTCGTCCTGTCCAAGGTCGGCGCCCAGGTAGCGCGTGCGACGTATGTGTTCCAGTGCGAGGATAAGGGAGGATGCCCTCTGAAACTGTTGAGCCGTCAACAGTCGAAGGGTGTAACGCATCAGTACGACTACGCCTGCCGGTGCGTCGCGCAGGCGCCCTAAGCAGACTGTGAAGGCTGTGAGACCGAGATAGGCCTCGGTCTTCCCGCCGCCCGTCGGGAACCAGATCAGATCGACCAGCCGCCGCTCCGGGTGGTCCGAATTCGTCATTCCCGCGACGTTCATGAGGACGAAGGCAAGCTGGAATGGTCGCCAGTGCCCTTTGCCCTTTGGCAGGCCACGATAGTCCGTCGGCGGATCAACGCGCGGCGAGTTTAAAGGGCGGTCGTCAAGTGATGAGTGAAACTGCTGCACCAACATCGCCCGGTTCATCAACCGGAACGCCAGCATAGTCTGCGGAACGGCCTCCAAAACCCCCACGCCCTCCAACATGCGGGCGTGGCAACGTCGACAATTGGCCAGATTTTCCTGCGCCGCGTCCCTAAGCTTGGCGGAAAGATCGAGCGAGAGAGACCGCTCGATCTTATCGATCCAGAGCAAATAGTCGGCTGCCATGCGTCGCAGCGCGTCGAGGATGGCCTCATCCGGCCTCTCGCCTTCGCCTTCCGCAAGGAACGCCATGGACAACTGCAGCGGCTCTTCGCCAAATCCGTGCTCGCGCGCTCTTATGGGCTGCAGCTCGTAGTTGGGCAGAGCGGCAGAAGATACCCTATCCGTAAGCCCGCGCTCGGACATCGCCTCCGCACCGTTCCAGTCCCCCGCAACTCCGTGGCCGAGCGCGAACGCGCGGCGATGACGATAGAGAAGCTCCAACGAGGCCATCTCGGCGTCATCAAGATCGCCGCTGTCGCGGTCGATGGGGAGGAACACCGCTGCACCGTTCTCCTCGCGAATCTCGATCGCGGTCTGGAAATAGCAGTCGTCGTTCGCCGCGGCGGCTATGCCAACCGAGCGATGGTTTACCGCCATTGCCGAGACCACAAGGCTGCCGCTCTCGCCCGGTCGGACCGTAACGTGAAGCTTTATCTCGGGATCGGAGGGATCGACGAGGATCGGAGCCTGCTTGCCGAAAACGGCGCCCACGGTCACCGGCACTAAATGTCGGTGGTGCGTCCGTCTATAGGCGGGCACCTCGCGCGTCGCTGGAATGATGCGGCCGTCCATCCCTGTTTCGCCCGCGCGCTCCCGAGGTTCAATGTGCTTGGTGGTGGCATAGGTTCCGAAGGTCACGACTGCGCTCAGCTTGGCCGGACCGTTCAGCCGGAAGGATATGCCGCAGGCCGAGGGACTAAATTCGTTGGCCAAGTTAAGCGGCTCGCGCTCGTCGGACGTTGAGCCTTCATCGGCCGAGCGGCCACCCGATCGCTTGGCTTCCCGCACCTGGGGATCGCTAAAATCGCCGCCGACGTCCTCCGCCGCGTGGCCATCCTCTGCCTGTTGGTCGTCCTCAAGAAGTGACTGGATGATCTTTTGGGGAAATAGCACGCCGGTGGCGTAAAGTTGCAGCGGCGATACGACCAGGAGTTCGGACCGAGCATCGTCGTCGTCGTCCGGAGCAGGACCGAACAGCTGCCGCCGAAGGCCGTCCACCAGGCTGTCGCGAAACGATCGATGACTTGCGAGACGTAGATCGCGAGGAGCGGGTACGCCTCCATCGGGCACTTGGTCAGCAGCGTGTTCGAGCATCAAGGTAAGCCTGGTCCACGAGCATATAAAGTTTTGATCGGGCGCGGGTCATGCCGACGTACAGGATCGCGCGAGTCCAATCGGATATCGGGTCAAGGGGTGGCACATCAGTCAGTATGATGACCTCATTTTCAAGCCCCTTAAAGGCGGAAATGCTTGCCGCTGAGATCGCCTCGTTCGGACATGGGCCCGCCTCGGTTTCGAGCCGACAGATCATCTTACCGACGTCGGGCGGATGACGCGTCACGCAAGCCTCCGAGCTCCCTTTCGCAGACAGGATCGTTATTCCGGTCGGAGGCACGCCGTCACGCAGAAGTTCGACCAATAGCGCCTTCAGCTTTCGGCCCTGCTCCCGTTCATCGGAGAAGAGCCTGTAGTCCACCGTCGACTGCAGCATGCGCCGGCAAACCGGCGGCTCGCTGCCTGTCACTTCGCAGAGTTCGGTGACCACGGCTTTCGGATTCCTATAGTTCTCACGCAGGATGAATTCGGCGGGCGACGATGCGCGCAGGGTTGCCAGGACGCCGTCGTCCATTCGTCCGTAGACGTCGGACTGCGGACCGGTATCGAGGAAGATCAGCCAACTGCCGGTTCGGAAGCCGCCTGCCAGAACTAGGTCGAGGCAATTCATGATCGCACCGTCGAGCACGTCCTGCGCTTCGTCGACGACAATCGCGTCGTACTGGGGTAACTCGTTCTCCTCCAAAAGCGCGTAGGCAGCCTTCTCAAACAAGTCGGGAAAGATACGGGTGTAGCGGTCCGCAGCGGCTCTTGAGGAGCGTAACTGCTGTTCGAACCCGCCTTTGCGAATGAGGTCGCTCATGAAGCCGTGCACGGTCGAAATTCTGACGGCCTCCCCGGCATCGAGGGCGTCGGCGGCCAGAAAGCGTCCGAGTTGGTTATTGAAGCAGAGGAACAAGATCTTCTTGCCCGAGGCAGTCAAGCGCCGGGCGGCTTCAGCGGCTATCAGCGTCTTGCCGGTCCCGGCGGCGCCGTCGCAAATAATCCTCGGATTACGGTCGTTCAGGGCATAGTCGAGCACGCCGAACTGGGCGGCACTCAACGAGGCCAGCTCCCGCCTACTATCACCGATTAGGCCGCGGATTGTAGGCACCAGCTCGAAATCGCCTCTTAGGACCGTGACGATCTGGGTGACGAGGGCCAACGTAAGCCTAGGTGGCGCGGCCCGGCCGAGCGACATTCGCCGGTCGCGGAAATGATGCTCCAATCGCTCGATATAGCGGATGAAGGAGAAGTCCTTGTCGCGTTCGTCGTAGACGACGTCGGGATCCCATTCCGGGCTTCGCATTCTGAATGTTATGTGCGGGAACGCCGTGCCCCATCCCAGCAGAAAGTTGTTGCGCTTCAGCCCCAACTCCGCCTCAAGGTGTTTGCGGAGCGGATGTGTCGTCTTCTCGGCTTGGGCGAAAGGGCTCTCGACTGAGGTGTAGGTGCGTCCTTCCGGGCCGATCGTCCAGGAGCCGTCGCTTCGCACGACGTTGCCGCCTTTGACTTCGATACAGAATACGCCCGCTGGCCCCACGACGACGAAGTCAGCCTCGGCGTATTCCTTCTCGTAGTGGCGGACGAGTCCTACGGAATGCAGACAAGCATAATCGTCCGAACCCGCCGCGTCCCGGATAAGTGCGAACATTTCCGCTTCGCCGCGGTTGGCCTTCACGGACAGTCTCGACGGATACATCCTCGTCATGCGCCAACCCGGTCGATTGGGTCGGGGCTGCCATTTGCGTCAGGCGAGGCCAAGGTTCGTAAGCGGCCGACAACGTCATGCGGAACGTCGCAGATGTCGCCGACGCTCTGCACGCGATGCAACGCATATCGCAGGACGGAGTCGCCGTGCTCGACTTTCAATTCCGACGCTTCGAGATCGATGTCGCCCGCGAAGAGTTCCGCCACAATGGACTCGGCCGCCTTGGCCCGCGCACGGTAGATCAGATCGATCGCCTGCAACACCTTGGGCAGGATATCCAGCAGCTCGGCGTCTCCCGTCAACCTGGCGACCACTGGCAACACCTCTCTGTAACCTCGCGGCGCTACGGTTGCTGTCGTCGAGGTCCAGGATCGAATCGTCGCCGTATGGCGCTTGACGCCGGCTTGCGCCAGCCGTCGAGCGGTCGCCGACGGATCGAATCCCGTGCGGTCCATGTATCTTCGGAAGGCCCGCTTCCAAATACCAGCTGTCTGACGGACATCGGCGGCCGTTTCGAGGAACCGGTCGGCCCGAACGTCAATCAGATCGCGATCTCCGCCGATGGACAGAGCCAAGAGGCACCCCGGCTCTAGGGATGCGACGCTCCGAAACAGCACTTTTTCGGCATTGCCGGTCGATTGGGCGTCAACGGTAACGCTGGTCGGGTCGGCCAGAACGATGACCTTGCCGCTTGCAGGCAGGAAGGCGTAGGCGCCAGGATGCTCAAATATGACCAGCTGAGCTTTCGCCGTCGGCTGATGTTCGCGCCCCTGGAACACGGCGCGGCGGACGGATTCAACGCTTCGTGCCTCAAGCTTCTCGAACTCCGGCGCATCGGATTCGTCGATGACGTCGTCATCTACGTTCGCCGGCATTCGTGGAGGCGCAAGACGTCGAGTGGTCTCATCGTTCCAGAGCTCGGGGGCGCGACCGGTTGCGCGCAACCGACCCGCCAAATTCGACAGGGCCCGGAGTGTCGACACTTCGATGCGTCTTTCCCATTTAGCGCCTGCGGCCGTGGTTCGTTCGAACCATCGCCGCTCAAAGGGATAGAAGAGGAGGTCCAAGCGTTCGCTGTACCCTCCGCCAGCCAGTTCCCGCATGCTCAGGCGATCAAGCCAACCAGGCACGACGACACGGTCGTAAGGCGCGCCTGACCTCACCCCTTCAAGGTTGGTCCAGATCATGCCGCTTAGCTTCGGGTCGCTTTCTGCATCCTCTCGGCAAGCGGCAGCAACGGCAGCGGAGCGGCAGACCACAGCCGTCGCTTCGCCGCCGGCAATGTTGGCGATGGCGGCAAGGGCGCTGCGCCGTTCAAAGGGGGGAAACTCGCCTTGGGTGAGCGGTGCGAAGATTTCGTGCAGTTCGGCGGCCAGTGTACTGAAATTGCGAAGGCTGGATGCCTGCATAGCGATCGTCCGCACGAGACCGCGCAGGTTTTTGTCGGCGTCGGAACTCGCCAGTGGTCGCGCTAGGGCAGCGCGCATGAAGGCGGAAACGAGCAATTCGAGATTCTGGAGGCTCGAATCCGTCCCCTTCGTGTCGCTCGCTCGGATCATCCAGGCGTCGACTGCTTCAAGAAACTCGTGAGGGGCAGCATGGATCCGGTGAACTGTGTTCCAATGCACTCCCTGACGGGCAAGCATGCGCTCCGCGGCATCGTCGATCTCTGCGGGGAGTCCGGTCGGTGGTGGTTGAACATCGAGATCCTCGAGGTACCAGACATCGAACCCTCGATTCAGCAGTTCGGCCGACGCCTCGCGGTCGAACAACTCGACCAGGACGCATATATGCGGAGGAGGGTCACCGCCGTCAGAGGTAAGGGATGCGTGAAGCGCTCGCATTTGCCTAGCCCCGTCGACAATTACCCGCCAGCCGCGAACCTGCGGCGGAGGGTTGCGAATTAAGTCATAAGCCGTATCGGGATCGCTGCAGGCATAGATGAACGGAGCATCCGTCGCGGTCGCGCCGATGTTCTCTTGGCGGTCGTCGGTAACGTAACGCAGGCCCACCGCGGCTCCCATATCTCTGCCGAGCGGACGAATGCTCGCGACGAAGCGATCGAGTTTCGACCGTGGACCGAGAAGTAGGACGCACTCCTGATCGCCCGCTCGCGTTCTTGTGGTGCCTGTGAGGTTGAGCAAGGGATCCACGTGACGGCTTTTGAGCCAATCGCCGAAGTCCCTGCCGCCGGACAGCCTTTTGTGAGGAGTTGGTGTCGCTGCCATGTAAGGCGCAAGACTGCGCGGGGCGGTTAGACTCCCACTTTTGTCGACGCCGAGCCGGAACCGGCGTTCGGCCCCCACGTCCGTTTCGCCTAGATAGACCACCTTAAACGCTGAAACTTCATCGGAGACGACAATGTGCTGACCCACAGACCATTCGGAGAGGCGTTCTCGATCGAGGTTGGCCTGACGACGCGATGCCTCCACAGCCGCGAACAGAGCGGCCAAAAGGGGGAATGGCCCGGCCTCACGCACGACCAGCATTGAAGGCCGCACCGCTTCGTATAGGGCGTCCAGAGCTGCACAGCAGACGTACTGGCCATAGAGGTCAAGGGGGCGCGACGGCGTACCCGTCAGCGCCAAATCGGCGACATAAGGATAGCTCTGCAGCAAGCCCATAAGCAGCGGCAGGCACCGCGTCTGTTGCTCGACCGCTGCATAGGCGAGGTCGATGACATAAACGTCGTCGAGAAGGCCGAGAAAGCCGTAGGAATCGCTCACCGCGTCCTGATGCTCGGCGAAGTAGAGCAGCGCCGATCTTGCAGTCCGGCCGGCAAAAGTGTCGCCTCCGGCAGCCGCAAACAAGGCTTCGATCTTCTCAATGACATTTTTCAAGAGAGGCGAGGTCGAGAAGCTCACCAGCTCCGCCATCGGCGCCACGAGGCGGCTGCGTACATCGGCGGGGTCGAACGATGCGTCGGCATAGATCGCCAAGCGACCTTCGATCTCGGCGATCTCCCCCGGACTCAGATGTCGCCCGACCACGTGCCGGTCGAGCTGATCGCAAACGGTCTTGATCGTCGTTTCCAGCACCCAGTTGAGATCCTGAATGTCGGATTCGGTGAGAGATTGGCCGGCTCGTTTGTCCAGGAACGCCAAGCCGGCAGCAGCCGCGGCCGCCACGAAACCTCCGGCGGCCGCGTGCTGCCTGTATTGCGAGCCGATCCAAAGCCACTGATGTAACTGTCGGGTCGGGAAATCCAGCGTCTGGCTTGCACGAGACAGGGTGGCGGAGACCACAGCAACAGTCGCGGCCGGATCTTCGGCGGGGCAGAGGGCGATTTGCTCGAGCGCCTTCAACTCGGCCGCGAGCATTTCGGTTCGCTTCTGCGTCGGATACCAATGCCCCAAGAAACCTCCCCCCGAGGCTACACAATCCAGCCTGTGATGCTTACGTTGTCAAACGAAACATAACGGAACTCTCTTGAACTACACGACTAAGCCTTGTGATAATCTAAATGCGCCGGCAAAACTTTGAGCAATCGGCGCCGCGGTGCGGTTTGGGATATGGACAGAATAACGCCGGAGACCCGATCACGCATAATGTCTCGGATCCGGAGCGCAAATACCGCCCCTGAGCACAGCGTGCGACGGGAACTCCATGCCGCGGGGTTTCGTTTTCGACTGCATGTCCGCGACCTTCCTGGGCGACCCGACGTGGTGCTGCCCAAATACCGGACCGTGGTCATGATCCACGGTTGTTTCTGGCATGGTCATGACTGTCCGCGGGGTCGCAGGCCGTCGGCCAACGCAGAGTTTTGGGCGCGCAAGATCGAACGCAACATGGAGCGGGATGCGGCTGCTGTCGCGGCTCTGGAGGCGTCGGGTTGGGCCGTTCTGACTATATGGACTTGCGAACTGCACAAGGGCACGAGCGACGTCATCGAGTGGCTTGTGCCGTTGAGGGCTGCGAACCGCCGATCGGCTTAACAGAGGACGCCAAGTGCGCGGCGAAGAAGCGAGCTAATTTCGGCGGAACAGCGTTGCCGATCATCCGTGCCACCGGTTCAATCATCTCAGTCGGATAAAAGACGTAATCGTCCCCGAATGATTGCAGAGCTGCGGCCTCGCGCAGCGAAATGCCTCTGATCTGGGCGGTATCGTAATGGCCGAAGCGGCCGTTCGAAATGCTGTGGCAACGCGTCGTGATCGTCGGCGACGGACAGTTCGGTCGCATCCGCGTGTATACGTCAGTAAAACAACGATCGTCGAGACGGGCGTTGACCTTGCGATGGCACTCCAAGCTTAGGTCACCATGCTCGGTAGTTTCGAGATAGAGATTGCTCTCCCCTGGCTTCGCTGCCGCGAGTCGTTTGAGGTTCAGCGGGCTGAGGGAGCGGGTGCGATGGTTGGGAACGGTCGGGTCGTTCTCGCCTGCTCCCAGGACCGGGAAACGCATGATAGCTTCATGGACTGAAACCGGCGACGCCGACTGGTCGACCTCCGGAACATGAAGCGCATCCTCGATCAACGTAGAGAGTGCCTCTTCGCGAACCAGCTCGCTGCGGATTGCCAAAAGGATCGACCGCTTTCGGTATTGCGGAATGCCGAATCCAGAGGTGCAGATTCGGCGAGTCCCTGTCGTGTATCCGAGTGCCTTTAGCTTCGCCTGGAAGTCGTCCCAGATTCCGCCGTATCGGGGGTCGCCGATACCGGCGACGTTCTCCGACAGCACCATCTCAGGCCGATGGCGCTCGACGAACACTGCGGCTTCGATCAGCAGATTGCTGTCGCGCTCTCGCCGCTTCTTGCGGGCGTCGCTGAGTTCCTTGCGCGCCAGCGTCGTGAACGGCTGGCACGGTGCGCAGATCGCGAATAGCAGCGGTGCCGATCGGGCGGCAGCCCGATATTTCGCGATCAATGTGTCGAGCTTCTCAATCAAAGCCGCCTGCTGACCAGCGGGATATAGCTCCGTACTCGGAAAGATGTCGTACTCCAGGTAGCCCGGCTCGGCCGCGTCCAAGGTTCGGTTGGAATTGTTTTCGACGTAAGTTCGTCGACACCGAGGCTCCTTGTCGACACCGGCGATGACGTAACCCCCAGCGTCAATCAGGCCCCTGGTGGTTCCCCCAGCGCCACAAAAAAAGTCGACAGCGAGAAACCGTGGAGTCGGACCGGAAGGATCGGCTTTTTCTCCGTTCATTGGGGTATTTGAAATCACGCCCTCTCTAGTCGCTTGTTGCGAAGACGTGTTCTTGCGCGCTGTTTTCCGACGAATCCGCCGAAGCTCGGAACGCGACTCTCGGACGGCCCGCCGTCCGCGGCCGTTCGCACGAAAATTGCCAGACACCCGCCCTCCTCAGAGTCTATCGCACTTCCGGCCGCTTAGCACCGAACCGAATCGCAACCTTACGGAGGCACCGCATATCGGGCAAGGACAGATTTGGTCGATTGCCGCAAGAACTCACACCGTTTAGGCCCCAATAGCCCGCGCGCTGTATTGTGAGTTTGATGCGCTCTCTGGCCCATTCACTTCATGTCGTCGACATGGACAATATCGCATGAGAAGGAACAGAGCTTGGTCCGAATGTGGACAACGCGATGTACCGCTCCGCCGCTACAATCAAAACACACGCCTCTAACAATAACCCTTAGTGCTCCCAATGGACCTCTGTAGCAAGGAATTCCCACATAATCGATCTTACGCGTAGACCTTCGGCATCGTCGACCGCGTAGCGGTAGGTGCCGTCTTGCACGACGACCCAGTCTCCGTCCATGTCCTGCCCAGTGGCAATGCGCGTCATCATCCGGCTGCCAGCCTCGGGCCAAGCGGAGCAACCTCCTGCGTCAGCTGTGCCTTCGAACTCCGCACGTTCGAATTCTGACATGCTGGTCAAGGGGCTAGCCCACACATGATCGGGAGTCTCCATCTTGGGCTCGCCGAACTCGAAGAATGCATGGCCTGCGCGTTCTTTAGGACCACCCGTTCGATGCGCTCCATGTCCGGCTGCCAAACGATGCGTGTCTCCCCTCCCGCCACAGGAAACTCCCTCTTCGTCTGATCTATCATTGCGCGCAGGGCCGCGCTCTCGGTTAGCGCTCGCGCAGCGCTCGCGTTCGTTTGCTTTTCGGGATCGGTCGAACCGGTGAGAACGCAACTGAGGAAGGCGACCGCATACTGCTCGTCTCGCGAGAAGCCATTGTTGCAGTCGCGACAGATCGTGACGACGGGGAGGTGATGCGGGCGAGTTTTGACCAGCAGGCTTTTTGTCGGGACGTGATCCTCAGTTGTCTCAAGTTCGGTGAGCCGCCTAGTGCAGTGGATACACCACGACCTTTGTCGATCGTCGACGAACTCTTCGATTCTCTCCATCTCGTCCTTCCCATTCAGGATAATATAGCATGTCGCAACTGCGCGGGGCGTGGCGTCTATGTGCGTCGGAGGTCCCCAACGGTGGTACGATCTAATGTAGCCGGATCGTAAGCGAGCGCCGTCCTCTCAAGTTCAAGCTCATTCTGCCGTATCCAACGAAGTGCGTCGGCACGATTGGTAAAGCTCTTGCTTCTTGGGGCATGCCCAATGCGTCGGACTTGAGCCTGCCATTTGTCGTTTGCGTATCAACGCCATGTGGCGTTGCTCCTTGTGACCAGATTGTGACTGGCTGTAGAAAGGAGCATTCTTAGGGGCGGGGAGGCGTCTCTAAGTCAGGGAAAAGAGTGGCGCACCCGACAGGATTCGAACCTGTGACCTCTGCCTTCGGAGGGCAGCGCTCTATCCAGCTGAGCTACGGGTGCCTTCAGGATCGACAATCCGGAAAACGAACCAGCCGGTAAACCGGCCAGCCACGGCTTCTTAGCGGAAGCCGGCGCGGGCTTCAACGGGCAAGTGGCCGGCGGCAGGTTGCAAACTCGGAATAACGCATTGCCGTCACCTGTCAAGTCGAAACCGCCCCCACCGATCACGAGCTCGCCCCGCCGTCCGCCCCTCACTGCTCCCCGGCATACAACAACCGTGTCGTCGTGTTCGATGACGGCGACAGGTTGCGCTGGATCAGTGCTTCGACGTGGTCGTTGCGCTGGCGCGCGCTGTCGGCGCCCATCACCACCAGGATGAGGCGGCGGCCGTCGGCATCGTAGGAGGTGACGATGTTGAAGCCTGAGGCTCTGATATAGCCTGTCTTGATGCCGTTGACGCCGCGGACGCGGCCGAGCATGTCGTTGTGGCCGCGCACCAGCGTGCCCCGGAACATGAAGTCGCTTTCCGAAAAATAGTGGAAATGCTGCGGGAAGCGGGCGCGCAGCGCCGTGCCGAGCACCGCCATGTCGCGCGCCGTCGTCAGCTGGCCGGCGTCCGGCAGGCCTGAAGCGTTCCGGAAGACGGTGCTGCGCATGCCGATCTGGCGCGCCTTGGCGGTCATCATCGCGGCGAACGCGTCTTCGCTGCCGCCGAGATATTCGGCGATGGCGACCGCCACGTCATTGGCCGATTTGACGGTGATCGCCCGGATCGCCGAGTCGACGTCGATCGTCTCGCCGCGCCGGAAGCGCAGCTTGGTCGGCGGCTGCCTGGCGGCGGTGGCCGAGACCGGGATCAGCGTCGCCTTGCTGACGCGGCCCTGCTCCAGCGCCTCGAACAGCAGGTAGAGCGTCATCATCTTGGTAAGCGACGCCGGATAGCGCGGCGCCGTCGAGTTGGCCTCGAACAGCGTCCTGCCGCTGCTGCCGTCGACGACGACAGCCGCATATTTCTGCGCCGGCGCCGGCACCGCCAGCATGGTCTCCGTCGGCGTCGTCGCGCAGCCGGCGACAAGCGCCAGCAGCGCAAACGCCGCGACAAATCTTTGGATAAGCGAAAAGAGGCGCGGTTTGGACACTGGTCTTAGGTAAGCCGTTGCTGAAACGAGTGGGAAACTAGCGTAACCCTAATGGCCCGTCCATTTGGTTAATGCCGTTCTTCACTGCAATCGCTTCCAGGTTGAATTCACCCTGCTCCGGGTGTTGGCGCCGCCCCTCATTGCCCTGCCGGGCATTTCTCCCCGTATAGTGACGGGGAGAAAACCGCCTTCGCGAACGATTTCGCCAATCACCAGCGTTCGCAAGTAGGGCGCCGACGTTGCGGCCAGCTTCTTTCTCCCCGTTTACGGGGAGAAATGCCCGGCAGGGCAAATGAGGGGCAGCGCCGACGATCGACAATTGAGCTCCACATGGAGTTCCGGCCTGACGTGAAATACCGGGACTGCGCTTGCGCAACCGGCACCGAGCGGGTTTGCTGGCGCCGGCAGAATCAGCAGGTGCGCCATGGATACGCTCACGATCAAGGCAAAAGGCATTTCGGTAACGGTCGATCTCACCGTCGGCCATCTCGCCGACATGACGATCGATATCGACGGGCGCCGGCTAAAACCGCTGCATCGCGCGCCGTGGGTCGACGAGCCGCGCGAGACGCTGCCGCAAGACCTGCCAGCCGGCACCGTTAGGCTGTCCGGCGATTTTTTATGCGCGCCGTTTTCGCGCAGCGATGTCGAGGAAGCGCCCTTGCACGGCTGGCCGGCCAACAGCCCATGGGATATCGTTGCCTCCGCGGCGACAGTCGATGGCTGGCGCGCCGTTTTCCGGCTGCAGCACAAGGTTTTGGGCGCCACGGTCGAAAAAATCCTGACCCTGCGCGACGACCATCCCTTTCTCTACCAGGAACATGTCTTTTCCGGCGGTTCGGGCGGCATTTCCGTCGCCCATCATCCGATGACGGTGATGACGGACGGCGGCAGGCTGGCTTTTTCGCCGAAGCGGTTTGCGGCAACGCCGGACGACCCGCTCGAGCCCGATCCGGCCCGCGGCCGTTTCCTACTCGCCTATCCCGCGCGTTCGACCGACCTGACGCGTTTTCCCGCCGCCGATGGCGGCACGCTCGACCTGACCGACTATCGCATGGACCAGAGCCGAGAGGATTTCGTCACGCTGGTCGAGGCCGATCATGGCGGGCCGGGCTGGACCGCGCTGGCGCGAAAGGCGGAAGCCGATCTGGTTGTGGTGCTGAAAAACCCGGCCGAACTGCCGGTCACCATGCTGTGGATCAGCAATGGCGGGCGCGACTACGCGCCGTGGAGCGGCCGCCATCGCGGCGTGCTCGGCATCGAGGACGGCCGCACCGCGCTCGGCCACGCCGCGTCGCTGGGCGACAACTGGCTGAAGCGGGAAGGGGTGGCAACCGCCTTTGCCCTCGGCGAAGGCGGCAACGTCTCGTTCCGCCACGTCATCGGCGCACTGCCCTTATTCGACGGCGAGCCGCCGCGCGATATCGCCACCGCGCAGGGGCGCATGCGCATTGCGACGGCTGACGGTTCGATGCGGGATGTCGCTTTCGACGGCGATTTCCTGCGGATCGGCCGATCCGTGCCCGCCTGATTGGGCTGTGTCGGGGGCGGCGCTTCGGTTGGAGTTAGCCCTCCTATTGCGAGCGTTGGCGCTGCCCCCTCACCCGGATTGCCAACCGAATTGCAAAGGGCAATTCGGGGCAATCCGACCTCTCCCCGAGGGGAGAGGAGATCGCCAGCGCCGACGCTTCTCTCTTCTCCCCAATGGGGAGAAGGTGGCCGCGAAGCGGCCGGATGAGGGGGCAGCGGCGCCGACCTCGACAATTGGTCGATCTTCAATAATCCCGCGTTTGAAATTCCCGCCAACTATCGCCAAGATGCGATCCAAAACACTTAGGCCAGAAAGACTCCGATGTCCGAGATTGCCCACCTCGCCGCCACCATCTTCAAGCGCGCCGGCAAGGCGCGGCGCTTTGTCGTTGCCATCGCCGGTCCTCCGGGGGCCGGCAAGTCGACGCTGTCGGCCCGCCTGCATGAGCTGCTGCCGGAAGGCGCGGCCGAAATCGTGCCGATGGACGGCTTCCATTACGACGATATCGTACTCGAGCAGCGCGGCCTGCGCGCGCGAAAGGGCGCTCCGGAAACCTTTGACTTTGCCGGCTTCGAAACCTTGCTGAAGCGCATCCGCGCCGCCGAACCCGACATCGCCATTCCGGTGTTCGACCGCAGCATGGAGCTGTCGCGCGCGGCCGCGTCGATCATCGCCGCCGACACCAAGTTCATCCTGGTCGAAGGCAATTATTTGCTGCTTGACGAGGAACCGTGGTCGCGGCTGGCGCCGCTGTTCGATTTCTCGATCTTTGTCGATGTGCCGCGCGCCGAACTCGAGCGCCGGCTGCTCGAGCGATGGCACGAGCATGGCCGCTCCGACGATGACGCCCGCGCCTGGATCGCTTCCAACGACATGCCCAACATCGACCGCGTGCTTGCCCGCCGCCGCCCCGCCGATCTGGTGCTTGGCGATCAACCCTGATTCGCAAGGACCGCCCGGCCTGGAACCTTAGGACTTTCCGGCCGTTATCTCGAATACGGCAATAATGCTGACATGAGGAAGACTGTCCGATGGCTACACCGATGGCAAACAAGGCAAGAAAGCCTGCGCCCGGCAAGGGCAGGGCAACTCGATCCAGGGCAACTGGATCAAAGGCAACTGAATCGAAGACCGGCGCTGGCCCGGCCGTTGCCGCCCGCTCCAAGGATGCAAAGCCCAGTTTTGGCAAGGCAGCACCGAAGAAAGTGACACCGACCGCCGCCAAAACCACGGCAAAACCGGCTAGGTCGAGGAAGTCGGCAAGTGGCGGCTCGATGGCCGACAGCGCGATGCGCACCGTCAAGACGACGGCCAATGTCGCGGCCGGCGCAGTTGTCGCCACCGCCAAGACCGCTGCGTCCCTCGCCGCTTCCGTCATGGGCAAGGGCGGCTCAAAACCCAAAACCAAGGCAAAATAGCCGGTTTTCGGCGCCTGCGCCGATGCGCTAGCCCCGGGCAGGGATAGCAAGACCCCTTTGCACCGCTGGTCGGGCCAAGCCGCGCTCCAACCATGCCGCGACATGGGAAAAATCGTCGAAGCCGACAAGCTCCCTTGCTTCGTAAAAACCGATCAGATTGCGCACCCAGCCCAGCATAGAAATATCGGCGATGGTGTAATCGTCGTCCATGATCCAGCTGCGGCCCTTCAGCCTCGTCTCGAGCACACCGATCAGCCGCCGCGATTCGTCGCGATAGCGCGCCAGCGGGCGCTTGTCGGCGATCTCGCGTCCGGCGAATTTGTGGAAGAAGCCGACCTGCCCGAACATCGGCCCGATCGAGGCCATCTGGAAGAACACCCACTGGATCGTTTCGTAACGCCGCACCGGGTCGGCCGGGATCAGCCGGCCGGTCTTGTCGGTGAGGTAGAGCAGGATGGCGCCGGATTCGAACAGCCCGATCGGCTTGCCGCCCGGGCCATCTGGATCGATCATCGCCGGGATCTTGCCGTTCGGGTTCAGCGACAGGAATTCCGGCGTCCAGCTCTCGTCCTTGCCGATGTTCACCGCATGCGCCTCGTAGGGCAGGCCGAGTTCCTCCAGCGCGATCGACACTTTCACTCCGTTCGGCGTCGGGAACGAATAGAGCTGGATGCGGTCGGGATGGCTGGCCGGCCAGCGCGTGGCGATCGGAAAGGCGGACAGGTCGGTCATCGAAACTCCTGGGATTTTTTTCGCGCAAGCGCGCCGTCGTGGCGCGTGGCAAGACGCGTCTCGCCGAAGCTGGGGATTCGGTTGCCGTCAGACCGCCTTGAACGCCAGCACCGCATTGGTGCCGCCGAACGCAAAACCGTTGCTGATCGCGGCGCGCACCTTGCGCTCGCGCGCCACATTCGGTGTGATGTCGAGATCGCAACCGGCGTCGGTTTCGCGAAAATTGGCTGTCGGCGGCACGATGCCTTCGCGGATCGCCATCACGCAGGCGATCAGCTCCAGCGCGCCCGACGCGCCGAGGCAGTGGGCATGCATCGATTTGGTCGAGGAGATCGAAAGTTTTTGGGCATGGTCGCCGAAAACGCGCTTGATCGCCGCCGTCTCGATCTGGTCGTTGGCCTTGGTGCCGGTGCCATGCGCATTGACATAGTCGATGTCCTCCGGGTTGAGCCTGGCATCGACGAGGCAGAAGCGCATCGCCGCCTCCGGCCCTTCGATGGTCGGCGCGACGATGTCGGAGGCATCGCCGGAAAGGCCGGCGCCGGCAATTTCGGCAAGGATCGTGGCGCCGCGCGCCATGGCATGCTCAAAAGTTTCCAGCACGACCATGCCGGCGCCTTCGCCGAGCACCAAGCCCTGGCGATCGGCCGAAAACGGCCGGCAGGTGTCGGGCGCCAGCACCCGCAGCGCCTCCCAGCCTTTCAGGATGCCCCAGACCAGCGGCGCATCGGTGCCGCCGGCGAGCATGACGTCGGCGCGGCCAAGCCTGATCTGGTCGACCGCCGAGGCAATGGCGTGATTGGACGAGGAGCAGGCCGAGGTGATGCCGAAGACCGGCCCGCGAAGGCCGAGATTCATGCTGACATGGCCGGCCGCAGCGCCCGGCATCACTTTCGGCACGGTGAAGATGCCGGTGCGGTTCTTGCCCTCGAGCAGGATGGCGCGATAGCTCTCTTCGATCGCCTCCCAGCCGCAGACGCCGACGCCGACGATGGAGCCCATCCGGTAGGTGTTGGCCGCGTGCAAGCTTAGCCCGGCTTGTTGCGCGGCCTCGCGCGCGGCGATCGTCGCCAACAGGCTGAAACGGTCCATCGACACGGCCTGCTTGCGGTCGATGCCGTGCTCGGGAAGCGTCCTGATTTCGCAGCCGACCCTGATTTTCAGGTCATGCAGCTCCGAATTGACGATCGGGCCGATGGCCGAACGGCCGGCGCGCATCTCGCCCCAGATCGTCGGCACGTCGGTGCCGAGCCCGCACAGGCCGCCGATGCCGGTGATGACGACGCGCTTGTGCATTCGGTCAGGCTTTTTTCGCGATCAGCGCGCGAACCGCCTCGACCATGTCGCCGACGTTCTTCAGATTGCTCCAGGCGTCGACCGTGTTCATCTCGATCTCGATGCCATACTGTTCCTCGAGGTCGAAGATGATCTCCGTCAGTTCCAGCGAATGGATGCCAAGCGAGGTCAGTTCGGTGCTGGTGGTGATCTCTTCGCCACCCGGCTCGGCATGAGCCTTGATCTTCTCGATGATGTCCGTTGCCAGCTGGTCAGCCATTCGGTTCCTTCCCCAACCCTCGTCGTTTCCCGGCGCCAACGGATCGGCGCCCGTTTTTCCCCAGGTTCAGACCGTCACCGTCGCCTTTTATCCGGCCAGGCGTTGTGTGACCGTACCAAGACGGCTCCTCTATAGAAACCGAAACGTTGTCAAGCAACAAGCTATATGTCGACAAAGCCGGCGCTGTGCTTAAGTTGGCGCCGTGGATATGATCGGACAGGACCTGACCTTTGTGCCGCCGGCCCAGCGCGTCGCCGGCACGGCGCGGCTTGCCTGTGAGAAGGATGGCGGCCGCACGCGGCTTCGGCGGCTTTATCAGGATGGATCCGCCAAGATCCGCATGCCGGCCGTCTCGGCCGATCCGCTCGAAGCCGTGCTGATCAACACCGCCGGCGGGCTGACCGGCGGCGACCGCCTCGGCTGGCAGGTCGATGTCGGCGCCGGCGCCTGCGCCAGCATAACCACCCAGGCCTGCGAGAAAATCTACCGCGCTGCGTCCGATCGTGCCGAGGTGCGGGTCAAGCTGACCGTCGGCGCCGGCGGCCGCATCGCCTGGCTGCCACAGGAAACCATCGTCTTTGATCGATCTGCCTTTGCCCGCAGGCTCGACCTGGAGCTTGCCGCCGGCGCCGAGGCGCTGGTGCTCGAGGCGACCGTTTTTGGCCGCCTCGCCATGGGCGAACGCGCGGCGCACGGCGCTTTCCACGACCGCTGGCGGGTCAGCCAGGACGGAGCGCTGGTTCATGCCGAGGATTTCCGCATCGGGCCGGACATTGCCGCGATTCTGGGCCGTTCCGCCGTGGCCGGCGGCTCCATCGCTATGGCGACGGTGCTGATGATCTCGCCGCGGGTCGAGGCTTTGCTCGATCCGGCCCGCGACATCATCGGCGGCCAGGGCGATGCCAGCGTCTGGAGCGTGAAGAAATCTGGCAAGCTTCTTGCGAGGCTGTTTGCCGAGGACGGCTACCAGCTCCGCAAGCGGCTGGTTCCGCTCGTCGAATTGCTCAACGGACGGGCCGGTCTGCCCAAATTATGGTCACTCTGATTTCCGATTACGCCATCCTGACTATGCTATTGCGGGGAAACGCATGAATCTGACGCCAAGGGAAAAGGACAAGCTGCTCATCGCCATGGCGGCGATTGTGGCGCGCAAGCGGCTCGAACGCGGCGTCAAGCTCAATCACCCGGAGGCGATCGCGCTGATCACCGACTTCGTCGTCGAGGGTGCCCGCGACGGCCGCCAGGTCGCCGAGCTGATGGAGGCCGGCGCCCACGTCGTCACCCGCGCGCAGGTGATGGAAGGCATCGCCGAGATGATCCACGACGTCCAGGTCGAGGCGACGTTTCCCGACGGCACCAAGCTGGTGACCGTGCATGAACCGATAAGATGAGGGCCGATACGGTGAGGGCCGACAAGGTGAGGTGAGAACAATGCTTGAGCTGCGCCCCAACTGCGAATGCTGCGACAGGGACCTGCCGCCTGAGGCGACGGATGCGCTGATCTGCACCTTCGAGTGCACCTTCTGCGCCGAGTGCGTGGACCGTGTTCTGGGAGGCATTTGCCCTAACTGCGGCGGTGATTTCGCACCGCGCCCGATCCGCCCGGCAGCGATGCTGAACAAATATCCCGCCTCGACAAGGCGCGTCCTCAAGGCCGAAGGCTGCGGCCCGGAGCGCCGCGCCGCGTGACGGCACGATCCTGACAGCGAAAGGCATATCGATGGCGATGATCCCGGGCGAAGTCATCACGGCAGGCGGCGAGATCGAACTCAACAAGGGCCAGCCGACCATCACCATGAAAGTGGCCAACAGCGGCGACCGGCCGATCCAGGTCGGCAGCCACTATCATTTCTTCGAGACCAATGAGGGGCTGAAATTCGATCGTGACAAGGCGCGCGGCATGCGCCTCGACATTGCCGCCGGCACGGCGATGCGCTTCGAGCCCGGCCAGGAGCGCGACGTCACCTTGGTGCCGCTCGGCGGCAAGCGCGAGGTCTACGGGTTCCAGCAGAAGATCATGGGCGCGCTGTGAGATCAGAAGCGTGGCGCGGTTTCGGCTCAGCCGGGCGGCTTGGCCGCCGCGTAGATGACGACCTTGCCAGGATCGTCGAATTCGACGGCGAGAACGTCTTCGGTCTGCACGCGTCGAGAGTCGATGGCGTTGAACAGCAATGCATTCGCCTCGATCTCGTCGCGGAGTTCCGCAATGTCGTCCTGATGCTGCTCGACCTTGCTTTCGATCGCTGGCGGCAGCCCGCCTTCCGTGCGCGCGGCGTCGGTAAGGAACACGATGTCGACCTTGTCGAGCTTGGACGTCTTGCGCACCGCGCCGATGTTTTCACGCGTCCGCTCGATCGCGGTAGTGACTTTGCCGGCCTCGACAGCCGTGTTGGTCTCTTCCTGGCCGACCTCCGAGCCGATGATCTTGTTCTGGGTCTCAGGGCCTTCAAGGCCCTGCGCATTCAGTCCGGCCTGGGGAGCGCTCGCCGCAAGAAACGCTGTTACGGCAAGCATATGCAGCCATCGGGTGTCGGGGAAGGTGGTGATCGCCATCGCTCGCTCTCAGAGCCTCTTTCGAGGCTCGGTTCTAGGCCAAAAAGTCGAAACGTATTCCGCCCTGCGAAGGTTCCCTCCCTGATGCGGCAGGCCGGCCTCGTGCCGGCCCGCCACAGCGCGTCGTCAGCTCGCTTTCTTGGTGATCAAGGTCAGCGAGCCGTTGGCGTCCATGCTGGCGGCGATCACTTGCGCCGAGGTCAGCCCCTTGGCTTCGAGCGCGGATTTGACTTGGGGGGTCGCGTCGATCGAGCTGCGCAATTTCTGCAGGCCGTCCTCGCCGCGCTTGGCGATCACTTCGTTGACCTTCGTCTGCGTTTCCTTGGGCAGTTCCTCGATGTCGACGACGTTGACGGTCTGGATCGCCGGCGCTTGCGGCTGAGCGCCGGGCGCTGCGGGAGCGGGCGAAGCCGGCGGCTCGGCAGGCTGCGGCGCAGGCTGTTGCTGGGCGCTGGCGGCGGACGCGAGCAGCAGGGTGGCGGCGGCTGCGAGGGATATCGTTTTGCGCATAAAACTTCCTTTCCATCGATTGGCAAACGGTCGTTTTGGGGTGACCCTGCCACCTCAAACGTTAAATGGGATCGGAAGGTGTCGCCCAGCAGGTCATTGCGTGACCATAGGATGGCGACAATGTGGGGCCGGGCTTCGCCCCGGCCGTATCTTGGGTCGTATTTCGGGAGCAATTGCTGATGGCTAGAATCACCCGCGCCGCCTATGCGCAGATGTACGGCCCGACCGTCGGCGACAAGGTGCGGCTTGCCGATACCGAGCTGTTCATCGAGGTCGAGAAGGATTTCACCCTGCATGGCGAAGAGGTGAAATTCGGCGGCGGCAAGGTTATTCGCGATGGCATGGGCCAGAGCCAGGTGTCCCGCGCCCAAAGCGCGGTCGACACCGTCATCACCAATGCGCTGGTCGTCGACGCGTCAGGCGGCATCTTCAAGGCCGATATCGGCCTGAGCGACGGCCGCATCGCCGCGATCGGCAAGGCCGGCAATCCCGACATGCAAGACGGCGTCACCATTATCATCGGTCCCGGCACCGAGATCATCGCCGGCGAGGGCAAGATCCTCACCGCCGGCGGCTTCGACGCGCATATCCACTTCATCTGCCCGCAGCAGATCGAGGAGGCGCTGATGTCCGGCATCACCACCATGCTCGGCGGCGGCACAGGACCGGCGCATGGCACGCTGGCGACGACCTGCACGCCCGGCCCGTGGCATCTGGCGCGCATGATCCAGTCCTTCGACGCCTTCCCGATGAATATCGGCCTGTCGGGCAAGGGCAACGCGTCGTTGCCGGCCGCGCTTGAAGAAATGGTGCTGGGTGGTGCCTGCTCGCTTAAGTTGCACGAGGACTGGGGCACGACACCGGCGGCAATCGACTGCTGCCTGTCGGTCGCCGACAACTATGACGTGCAGGTGATGATCCACACCGACACGCTGAACGAGTCCGGCTTTGTCGAGAACACGGTGGCGGCGATCAACGGCCGCACCATCCACGCCTTCCACACCGAAGGCGCCGGCGGCGGCCATGCGCCCGACATCATCAAGGTTTGCGGCCTGCCCAACGTTATCCCGTCGTCGACCAATCCGACCCGGCCCTACACCGTCAACACGCTGGCCGAGCATCTCGACATGCTGATGGTCTGCCATCATCTGTCGCCGTCGATCCCCGAAGACATCGCCTTTGCCGAAAGCCGCATCCGCAAGGAGACCATCGCCGCCGAAGACATTTTGCACGACATCGGCGCCTTCTCGATCATCTCGTCGGACAGCCAGGCCATGGGCCGCGTCGGCGAAGTGGCGATCCGCACCTGGCAGACTGCCGACAAGATGAAGCGCCAGCGCGGCTCGCTGCCGCAGGAGACCGGCGACAACGACAATTTCCGCGTCCGCCGCTACATCGCCAAATACACGATCAACCCGGCCATCGCGCACGGCCTGTCGAACGAGATCGGCTCGGTGGCGGTCGGCAAGCGCGCCGATCTGGTGCTGTGGAACCCGGCCTTCTTCGGCGTCAAACCGGACATGGTGCTGGTCGGCGGCATGATCGCCGCCGCCCCGATGGGCGATCCCAACGCCTCGATCCCGACACCGCAGCCGATGCACTACCGGCCGATGTTCGGCGCCTATGGCAAGGCGATGACCAATTCGTCGGTGACTTTTGTCTCACGGGCGGCGCTCGATGCCGGCCTGCGCGGCCGGCTCGGCGTCGACAAGCAGATGGTCGCCGTCGACAACACCCGCGGCGGCATCGGCAAGCATTCGATGGTGCTCAACGACGCCACCCCGCATGTCGAGGTCGATCCCGAAACCTACGAAGTCCGCGCCGACGGCGAATTGCTCACCTGCGAACCGGCCACCGTGCTGCCGATGGCGCAGAGATACTTTTTGTTTTGATCCCTACAAACGCCCTGTTGGCGGGGCGTCAAATTCGGTGCTCAGTTGTCCAAGCTCTGACGTGCCGTTTTGCGATTGTCTCGAAATTGCGGCATGATGGCCTCATGAACAGGATTGATCGTCTCAGGGCCCTCACTCCCTACGAAGCGGACTACGTCCAGTGGTGCGCCGAGCAAGGCGCGTTGTTGCGCGAAGCTCGTTTCTCCGACCTCGATCGCGAAAATCTTGCCGAGGAGATCGAGAGCTTGGGGAGACGTGACAAACGAGAGATTCGCAGTCGGATGGAGGTGCTGCTTGCACATCTCCTGAAATGGGAATTCCAACCCGGCCATCGAAGTCATAGTTGGCAGTCGTCAATTTCCGAACAGCGCATCTGGATCGGAAACATCATCAAGGACAGCTCGAGTCTTCGCCGATATCCCGCTCAGATTTTCGACGAGGCATATAAAGACGCTTTGCTTGTCGCGGTCAGGGAAACGGGTCTCAGGAAATCTCACTTTCCAGGCGAGCCTTCCTTCACATGCAAGCAGGCGCTCGATGAACGATTTTGGCCGGGCAATCCACTGTCGATGGGCGATTTCCTGCGGGATTAGCTGGCTTCTTCGGCGACCGTCGCTTTCACATCGCCTTTGTCGCCGCCGCCCTGGTCTACCAATATCGTTCATCCTGCGGCTCTTCGACACGATCGTTTGAGCAGCATTGGGGCGGCGCACGCGATAGGCTACGCTTGTTGGGAGAGGCAGTTTTACATGAAGCTCGACATCCGCACCGATTTCACCAAATTCCCGCGTGCCGTCTCGGTTCTGAGCGCCGGCGAGGCAGGAGCGGTCGCGCCCTACGATCGTGCGGTGCTTGCCCATGACGAGCGGCATCTGCGCCGCCGCGCAATAGAAACGGCCCGTAGCGATAGAGTGCTGGTCGACCTGCCCGAACCGGTGGCCTTGAACGATGGTGACCGCTTGGTGCTGGAGGATGGCCGTCATATCGAGATCGTCGCGGCCGAGGAACCGCTCTACGATATCCGTGCCAGCGGCCCTGTCCATCTGGCCGAGCTTGCCTGGCATATCGGCAACCGCCATCTTGCCGCCGCCATCGAGGCTAACCGCATCCTCATCCTGCGCGATCACGTTATCAAGGCGATGCTGGAAGGTCTGGGCGCCACGGTGAGCGACGTCTCCGAGCCGTTCAAGCCGGTGCGCGGCGCCTATTCTGGGCACAGTCACGGTCATGCCCATGCCGAGGCGCATGCGCACAGCGGGTCGCATTCCCATACCCATGGCGAATCGCATACCCACAGCCATTCGCACGACCATGACTGACCAGCCTTCCAACGTCGCTTTGTTGCGGCTGATGGCGTGGCTGTCGCCTGCCTTCCCGGTCGGCGGTTTTTCCTACAGCCATGGTCTCGAACAAGCCGTGCATGCCGGCCTGGTCGCCGACAGCAAAGACCTCGCCGCATGGCTGGAGACGCTGGTCGAGATGGGCTCGGGCTGGAACGATGCCGTGCTGTTTGCCGAAAGCTGGCGGCGAGCCCGCCAAGCCGGCGATCTCGCCGAAATCGCAGCCCTCGCCGAGGCCTTGGCCGGCTCGCGCGAGCGCCACAGCGAGACCATGCTGCAGGGCGCCGCCTTCCTGAACGCGGCGTCGGCCTGGCCGTGTCAGGTGCTCGACCGTCTGCCGGCCGAGTGCGCCTATAGCGTCGCCGTCGGTGCAACTGCAGGTGGCAATGCCATTGCCCTGCACGATGCACTGTCGGCCTTCCTGCACAGCTTCTTTTCCAACCTCGTCCAGGCCGCGATCCGGCTCGGCGTCGTCGGCCAGACCGGAGCGACCGCGCTGCTCGCTGGCTTCGAGCTGCTGGCGTTGGAAACTGCCGCCCGCGCTGCCGGCTCGACGCTGGACAATCTCGGCGGCTGCGCCTTCGTCTCGGATGTCATGGCTATGAAGCACGAGACGCAATATTCGCGGCTGTTCCGCTCATGATCGTCCTCGCCTTCGCGCTCTCGTTCGTCCTGCTGCTGATCACCACGCTGCATGTCTATTGGGGCATAGGGGGCATCTGGCCGGGCAGGGACGCTGCCTCCTGCGCCCGCGCGGTGGTCGGCTTTCGCGGCGTCGACGAAATGCCGGCGCCCTTCGCCAGCTTCGCCGTCGCCGCCTGCCTCGGCCTGGCGACACTGTGGCCGCTGGCGCTCGAAGGCGTGTTTGCCACGCCCTTTCCCAAGGCCGGGCTTGCCGCGACAGCGCTGCTCATCGCGCTGGTCTTCCTGGGGCGCGGCATTGCCGGCTTCACGCCGTGGTGGCGTCGGCTGGCGCCCGAACAGCCTTTCGCGCGGCTCGATGTCAGCTATTATTCGCCGCTCTGCCTCGTTGTCGGGCTCGGCTTTGCAGTGCTAGCCATCATGGAGTTCCCTGGATGACACAAGCCAATGGTCCCCTTCGCGTCGGCATCGGCGGCCCTGTCGGCTCCGGCAAGACGACGCTCACCGAAAAGCTCTGCAAGGCGCTGCGCGACGAGTTTTCGATCGCCGTCGTCACCAACGACATCTACACCAAGGAAGACGCCATGATGCTGGCCCGGCTTCAGGCGCTGCCCGAGGATCGCATCATCGGCGTCGAGACCGGCGGCTGCCCGCACACCGCCATCCGCGAGGATGCCTCGATCAATCTGCAGGCGATCGCCGAGATGACCAGGAAATTCCCGGATCTCGACATCGTCTTCATCGAATCGGGCGGCGACAACCTCGCCGCCACGTTTTCCCCGGACCTCGCCGATCTGACGCTCTACGTCATCTCGGTCTGCCAGGGCGAAGAAATCCCGCGCAAGGGCGGCCCGGCGATCACCCGGTCGGATTTCCTGGTCATCAACAAGAGCGATCTCGCCCCCTATGTGAACGTCAATCTCGATGTCATGGAGCGCGACGCCGCCCGCATGCGCGGCAAGCGGCCGTTCGGATTTACCGATCTGTCGCGCGGCAAGGGCCTGCAGCAGGTGATCGATTTTGTCGTCGAGCATGGCGGGCTGCGCATCGACGCCGCCAGAAGCACTGCGGCGTAAGCCAAAGCGCTCGCCTGCACCAAACGAAACCGGTTGCGCGCATCGGCGGCGCACGGCATCCTTGCTTCTTTCACGGAGGTTTTCGATGAGCATCGCCCGCCTGCAGAAGGAAATGCTGACCAACCTGCCCTTCTACGAGGAACGCGTCGATCTGGCTTGCGCCTTCCGCTGGACGGCGCGGCTCAACATGCATGAAGCGGTGGCCAATCATTTCTCGCTGGCCGTCAACGATGACGGCTCGCAATTCCTGATGAATCCCAACCAGGTGCATTTCTCGCGCATCAAGGCGAGCGACCTGCTGCTGATCGACGCCAACGATCCCGATACGCTCTCCGGCCCGAATGCGCCCGACCTGACGGCGTGGGGGCTGCACGGCGCCATCCATCGCAATGTGCGCCATGCGCGCTGCGTCATGCATGTGCACTCGATCCACGCCACGGTGCTCGCTTCGCTCGCCGACTCGACGCTGCCGCCGATCGACCAGAACGCGGCGATCTTCTTCAACCGCCACGTCGTCGACAGCCATTATGGCGGGCTCGCCTTCGAGGAAGAAGGCGAACGCTGCTCGCAGCTGCTCACCGATCCGAAGGTCAAGGTGATGGTCATGGGCAACCATGGCGTGCTGGTCATCGGCGATACCGTCGCCGACACCTTCAACCGCATGTTCTATTTCGAACGCGCCGCCGAGACCTACATCAAGGCGCTGTGGACCGGCCGCCCGCTGCGGGTCCTGTCGAATGAAATCGCCGAGAAGGCAGCAGCGGAGCAGGAAGATTATCCCGGCCAGGCCGAGCGGCACCTGTCCGAATTGAAGGCGATCCTCGACGAGCAGGAGCCGGTTTACCGGAACTGAGAGCCTCCTTCTCCCCGTATAGTGACGGGGAGAAGGGCGCTCTGATCGCCGGTTTCCCCAATCTTAAAGCCCGAGTTCAGCCCGCAATTCGTCGGCGCTGTTGATGACGATCGCGCCGGGCGGCCCTGCCATGGGCGCTTCCGGCCAGAAGATCGTCCTGATCCCCGCCGCCAGCCCTGCCGTGGCGCCGGTCACGCTGTCCTCGACGGCCATGGCATCGGCTGGATCGACACCGGCCAGCCAAGCGGCGCGCAAAAAAGGTTCGGCGTGCGGCTTGCCTTCGCGCACGTCGTTGCGGCTGATCGTCTTCATGCCGGGATAGAAAAGACCGACCATGCGCAGATTGGCGTCGACGACCAGCCGGTCGGAATTGGACACCACCGCTTGCGCCACGCCAAGCGCGCGCAGCTCGTTGTAGATCTCGATGGCGCCGGGGCGCGGCTTCAGCGTCTCGGCCATCGGCAGATAGTGGTCGTATTTGCGCACGATCCAGTCGTCGAAGGCCAGGCCGAGGCTGAACTCGTCGCGCAGCATCTCGTAGACCGGCCATGCGGCGATGCCGAGCACGCGCTCATGCAGGTTGGCCGGCGCCGCGATGCCGACGCTGTGCAGCGCCGCTATCAGCGCCGCCTCGTGCAACGGCTCGCTGTCGACCAGCGTGCCGTCCATGTCCCAGAAAACCGCTTTCGGCGTCATGCAAGGCTCCTTTGCCCGAATCCCTTAAAGGGTTTGCCTCGGGAGATAAACCGCCGCGCCGGCTGCACCAACATTGTGGGATCTGCTTGGATATTACCACCCACTCGAAACACCGCAGGCACATCGGGAGCTTTACCTAGGCAATTGCTCTGGCAACAGGCAATTGCTTACAAGCGCATTCCCCGGTAGAACTAAATGCGCTCCCGCTCGGTGCTCGGGGGCAGGGAGGCAGCAAGTTGAATTCCCGGCAGGACAGCGGCAGCAACAGGCTGGACGACGCGGCGCGCGCCGGCTGGCTCTATTATGTCGCCGGCAACACGCAGGACCAGATCGCCTCGACGCTCGGCATCTCACGGCAGACGGCGCAGCGGCTGGTATCGCTGGCTGTCTCGGAAGGGCTGATCAAGGTGCGTGTCGACCACCCGATCGCCAATTGCCTCGACCTCGCGGCCCGGCTGAAATCGCGCTTCGCGCTCGATCTGGTCGAGGTGGTTCCAAGCGATCCCGCTTCCTCCTCCACCATTGGCGTCGCCGTGGCGGCGGCCGCCGAGATCGAGAAACGGCTGCGCTCGCCGACGCCGATCGTCATGGCGATCGGCACCGGCCGCACGCTGAAGGCGGCAATCGAGCAGCTGCCGCCGATGGAATGCCCGCAGCACAAGGTGGTGTCGCTGACCGGCAACATCTCGCCCGACGGTTCGGCCGCCTTCTACAACGTCATCTTCACCATGGCCGACAGGGTCAAGGCTCGCTCCTTCCCGATGCCGCTGCCGGTCATCGCCTCCTCGCCACAGGAGCGCGAGATGCTGCTCAGCCAGCCGATGATCCAACCGACGCTGGCGCTTGCCGCGGAAGCCGACGTCACCTTCGTCGGCATCGGCGATCTCGGCCCCAAGGCGCCGCTTTACGAGGACGGCTTCATTTCGGAGAGTGAATTGAAAGCGCTGCAAAAGGCCGGCGGCGTCGCCGAGATCGTCGGCTGGGTGTTCGATCGCGAAGGCCGGATGATCGAGGGCATCACCAATGACAGGGTGTCGTCGGCATCGTTGCCGTCGCGCGAAAAATCGCTGGTGATCGCGCTCGCCATGGGCGAGCGGAAGCTGCCGGGCATCCTCGCGGCTGTGAATCGGCGGCTGGTCAACGGCCTCATCACCGACGAGCGGACCGCCGCCGCCTTGCTGGCCGCCAGCTGATTTGCGATAAATCCAGCAGAGCTATTTGCGACGGCCGTAAGGATCGTTGCCGTCGAGAAAACCCACGTCGCGCTGCAGATGCGGCGGTAATTCCCTGATGTCGAGATAAGCCCGTTTCCTGGCTCCGTGCCGTGCCAATCCCCGCGCCAGCCGCAAAAACCAGCCTTGGCCCGGCGTCAGAAATAGCTTTTCCTGTACAATGGTCATGATCGTCAGCCTTTGTTATGTCTGGCGCATGACCCCGAAAATCGATATCGATTTTCGGAAAGGATCATGCGCAAAATCAAAAGGGCTACAGCGTCCTTTGCGCGTCCAAAAGGACGCGCGGCGCTGTAGACGAGAGTGATCGTCGACCTCAAATATCGGCCGGATCGGCCCTTGCTGCCAATCAAACGTCAATCACGACCCATAAGGAGGACTTATGCCTGAACTCAAGTCACGGCAGGTCTCCCAACTCCCTCCGCTTCAGGCGATCCGGGTGTTCGAGGCGGTGGCGCGGCATCTTTCCTTCACCAAGGCCGCCGGCGAGCTTGGCATGACGCAGGCGGCGGCGAGCTATCAGATCAAGCTTCTGGAAGAGCGCGTCGGGGCGCCTTTGTTCCTGCGCCGGCCAAGGCAGATCGTGCTGACCGAGGCGGGGCAGCGCCTGGCGCCTGCGGTCAGCGAGGCGTTCGCCTTGTTGGGTGGAGCCTATGCCGCGGCGCGCAGCGGCGCCGACGGCGTACTTTGTGTCTCGACGCTGCTGACCTTTGCCTCGAACTGGCTGGCGCAGCATCTCGGTTCGTTCCAGGTCGCGCATCCGTTGCTGGCGGTGCGTCTCGATACATCGAACCGCCTCGTCGACTTCGCCCGCGAGGACATCGACATCGCCATCCGTTCCGGCGGCGGAAACTGGCCGGGCGTGGAGGTGCACAAGCTTTTCAATGCGGACTTCACGCCGATGCTGAGCCCGAAACTCGCGGCAAGCATCGGCGGGGTGAAGGAGCCGGCCGATCTGTTGCGCCTGCCGATCCTCGACCCCGGCGACATCTGGTGGCGGGACTGGTTTATCGCCGCCGGCCTGCCGGTCGAGGAACTGGCCAAGCGCCCCGGCTCCAGCATGGGGGCGCAGGCCTATGAGGCCAACGCCGCGATCGCCGGGCAGGGCGTGGCGATCGTAACGGCCGCTCTTTTCAAGGCCGAGCTTGCCGATGGCCGCCTGATCCAGCCTTTCGATCTGGTCGGCGACGACGGCCACGCCTATTGGCTGGTCTATCCCCAGGCGCGGCGCAACGTGCCGAAGATCCGCGCTTTTCGCGAATGGATCCTGGCTGAGATTGCCGGCCAATAGTCGATAATCCACCCGGTCAAGCGGGCACCGACATCCGGCCTGTTCGCGCGCAAGAATCCTCCGGAGCAAGATCCGCACGAGGCTGCGTGCTGCGCTGCAGCAACGAATCCGGCTTGACATAAATCACGCGAGGTGAGTAATTGCTCACAGCCAAAGCAAATGCTCAGCTTGGTCCATGGGAGGAATTTTGATGAAACTTCGCACGCTCACCCTGGGTCTGTTGTCGGCCAGCACCCTCGCGTTCGCCGCGCATGCCGAATCCATCACCATCGCCACCGTCAACAATGGCGATATGGTCCGCATGCAGACGCTGACCGACGATTTCACCGCCAAGAACCCCGATATCCAGCTGCAGTGGGTCACGCTCGAGGAGAACGTGCTGCGCGAGCGCGTCACCACCGACATCGCCACCAAGGGCGGCCAGTACGACGTGATGACCATCGGCACTTACGAAGTTCCGATCTGGGCCAAGCAGAGCTGGCTGCTGCCGCTCGACAAGCTCGGCGACGACTATGACGTCAAGGACATCATCCCGGCCATTGCCGGTGGCCTGTCGGTCGATGGCACGCTTTATGCAGCACCGTTCTATGGCGAGAGCTCGTTCGTCATGTACCGCAAGGACCTGATGGAGAAGGCCGGGCTGACCATGCCCGACGCGCCGACCTGGGACTTCGTCAAGCAGGCCGCCGAGAAGATGACCGATCGCGCCAATGGCGTGAACGGCGTCTGCCTGCGCGGCAAGGCCGGCTGGGGCGAGAACATGGCCTTCCTGACCGCCATGTCAAATTCCTTCGGCGCACGCTGGTTCGATGAGAGCTGGAAGCCGCAGTTCGACCAGCCCGAGTGGAAGAACACGCTGCAGTTCTATGTCGACCTGATGAAGGCCAATGGCCCGGAGGGCGCATCTTCGAACGGCTTCAACGAAAACCTGGCGCTGTTCCAGCAGGGCAAGTGCGGCATGTGGATCGACGCCACCGTCGCCGCCTCCTTCGTCTCCGACCCGAAGAACTCAACTGTCGCCGACAAGGTCGGTTATGCGCTGGCGCCCGACAATGGCCTGGGCAAGCGCGGCAACTGGCTGTGGGCGTGGTCGCTGGCCATTCCCGCCGGCACGCAAAAGGCTGACGCCGCCCAAAAATTCGTATCCTGGGCAACCAGCAAGGCCTATCTCGAGCTCGTCGCATCGAAGGAAGGCTGGGCCAATGTTCCGCCGGGAACACGCACCTCGCTCTACGCCAACCCCGAATACCAGAAGGCGGCGCCGTTCGCCAAGATGACGCTGGACTCGATCAACGCCGCCGATCCGACGCATCCGACCGTCAAGCCGGTGCCCTATGTCGGTGTCCAGTTCGTCGCCATCCCCGAGTTCCAGGGCCTTGGCACCACCGTCGGCCAGCTGTTTTCGGCGGCACTCGCCGGCCAGACCAGCGTCGACGACGCTTTGAAGCAGGCCCAGGACGCCGCCACCGCGACGATGACCGAGGGCGGTTATATCCAGTAGGCTCCTCCCGGTGCCGAAAGCCGGTTGCCCATCTTAACCGGCAGGGGCCGCCCGAATCCCAGTTCGGGCGGCCACCTTCACAACACTGAAAAATTTGGCTGACCTTTGAAGGGTGACCGTCATGGCTACTCAGCAGACCCGTTCGCTTGCCCGCTTCATGATGGCGCCATCCGTGGTGCTGCTATTCGTCTGGATGATCGTGCCGCTGGCATTCACCCTGTGGTTCTCCTTCCAGCAGTACAATCCGCTCAACCCGATCCGCGACGGCTTCGTCGGCTTCTCGAATTACGCGCTTTTCTATTCCAATCCGGCATTCCTGCAGTCGATCCTCAACACGCTAATCCTCGTGGCCAGCGTGCTTTTGATCACGGTGATCGGCGGCATCCTGCTGGCGCTGCTGATCGATCAGCCGATGTGGGGACAGGGCATCGTCCGCATCCTCGTCATCTCGCCGTTCTTCGTCATGCCGCCGGTCGCCGCGCTGGTCTGGAAGAACATGATCATGCATCCGCAATACGGCGTCTTTGCCGACATTGCGCGCTTCTTCGGCGGGCAGCCGATCGACTGGTTTGGCCAATACCCGATGCTGGCGATCATCATCATCGTCGCCTGGCAATGGCTGCCGTTTGCGACATTGATCCTGTTGACGTCCCTGCAGTCACTCGACGGCGAGCAGAAGGAAGCCGCCGAGATGGACGGCGCCGGTTTTGTCAGCCGCTTCATCTATCTGACGCTGCCGCATATGTCGCGCGCCATCACCGTCGTCATCCTGATCCAGACGATCTTCCTTCTGTCGGTCTATGCCGAGATCCTCGTCACCACCAATGGCGGCCCGGGTTACGCCTCCACCAACCTGCCCTTCCTCGTCTACCAGAAGGCGTTGCTGGAGTTCAAAATCGGCCAGGCCTCCGCCGGCGGAATCATTGCCGTCATTTTAGCCAACATCGTCGCCTTCTTCGCCATGCGCGCGGTCGGCAAGAACCTGGACAGATAAGGGAGGAAACGATGGCACGTGCAGTCAGCACCCAGCACAAGACGATCGCGACCGCGGCCGCCTGGATCGTCGCCCTGCTGATCTTCTTCCCGATCCTCTACACGATCATCACCTCGTTCAAGTCGGAGCAGGAGGCCATCCAGGGCTTCAACCTGTTTCCGTCGGGAACCACCGAAAGCTACACCGCGGTCGAGGCGCAGAGCGGCTACTTCAAGTTCTTCCTCAACTCGGTGTTCCTGTCGGTCGGCTCGACCATCCTGGCCTTGCTCGTCGCCATACCAGCGGCCTGGTCGATGGCGTTCTCGCCGGGCAAGTGGACCAAGGACATCCTGATGTGGATGCTTTCCACCAAGATGATGCCGGCGGTTGCCGTGCTGTTCCCGATCTACCTGATCTTCCGCGATACCGGATTGCTCGACAGCCGCATCGGCCTGATGATCATGCTGATGCTGATCAATCTGCCGATCGTGGTGTGGATGCTCTACACCTATTTTCGCGAGATTCCCGGCGAGATCCTGGAAGCGGCGCGCATGGACGGCGCATCGCTCTGGAACGAGATCGTCTATGTGCTGACGCCGATGGCGGTGCCGGGCATTGCCTCGACGATGCTGCTCAACATCATCCTGGCATGGAACGAGGCGTTCTGGACGATCCGGCTGACCACCACCGAGGCCGCCCCGCTCACCGCCTTCATCAGTTCCTTCTCAAGCCCGCAAGGCCTGTTCTGGGCCAAGCTGTCGGCGGCCTCGACACTGGCGATCGCACCGATCCTGATCATGGGCTGGTTCAGCCAGAAGCAGCTGGTGCGCGGCCTGACCTTTGGCGCCGTGAAGTAACACCGCCGCAAGCGATGAACGACGGACAATAACCCCTCGGGGAGGAAACCATGGGAAACATCACGCTCAAGCACGTCTCCAAGTCGTTCGGGTCGACGGTCATCATTCCGGGCATCGACCTGGTCATCGAGAACGGCGAGTTCGTCGTCTTCGTCGGCCCGTCGGGCTGCGGCAAGTCCACGCTGCTGCGACTGATCGCCGGGCTGGAGGACACCACCGCCGGCACCATCAACATCGACGGCCGCGACGTCACCGGCGAGGCGCCGGCCAAGCGCAAGCTGGCCATGGTGTTCCAGTCCTATGCACTCTACCCGCACATGACGGTGGCCAAGAACATCGCCTTCCCGCTGAAGATGGCGGGCGAGGACCAGGCGACCATCGATCGGAAGGTCAAGGACGCGGCGCGCATCCTGAACCTCACCAACTATCTCGATCGCCGCCCCGGCCAGCTCTCCGGCGGTCAGCGCCAGCGCGTCGCCATCGGCCGCGCCATCGTACGCCAGCCATCGGCCTTCCTGTTCGACGAACCTTTGTCCAACCTCGACGCTGCGCTGCGCGGCACCATGCGGCTGGAAATCAGCGAACTGCATCATCAGCTCAAGACGACGATGATCTACGTCACCCACGACCAGGTCGAGGCGATGACCATGGCCGACAAGATCGTCGTGCTCAATGCAGGCAACATCGAACAGGTCGGCTCGCCGATGGAGCTCTACAAGACGCCGAAGAACCTGTTCGTCGCCGGCTTCATCGGTTCGCCCAGGATGAACCTGATCGAAGGCGCGCCGGCGGCCAAACATGGCGCCAAGACCGTCGGCATCCGTCCCGAGCATATGAACATCTCGACGACTTCAGGCGAATGGAAAGCCACGGTCGGTGTTGCCGAGCATCTCGGCTCCGACACGTTTCTGCACGTTCAAGCCGACAGTGTCGGGCCGCTGACGGTGCGCGCCGACGGCGAACTGGCCGCCCTTCACGGGGACACGATCTATCTGACGCCGGACCAGACCAAGCTGCACCGCTTCGGCGCCGACGGAAAGGCGATGATGCAATGAGGCTCAGGGGTAAATCGGCGCTGATCACCGGATCGGCGCGCGGCATCGGCAGGGCGTTCGCCGAAGCCTATGTTCGCGAGGGCGCCACCGTCGCCATCGGCGACATCAATCTCGAAGCTGCGGAAAAGGCCGCTTCGGAGATCGGCGCAAAAGCCTATGCGGTTAAGCTCGACGTCACCGACCTTGCTTCGATCGAGGCGGCGGTCAAAGCGGTCGAGACAAGGGCCGGCCGCCTGGACATTCTGATCAACAACGCCGCTCTGTTCGACCTGGCGCCGATCGTCGAGATCAGCAAGGCGAGCTACGACAGGCTATTTTCCGTCAATGTCGCCGGCACGCTGTTCATGCTGCAGGCAGCCGCCCGCTCGATGATCGCGGCTGGCCGGGGCGGCAAGATCATCAACATGGCGAGCCAGGCCGGCCGCCGCGGCGAGGCGCTGGTTGCCGTCTATTGCGCCACCAAGGCAGCCGTCATCTCGCTCACCCAGTCGGCCGGCCTCGACCTGATCAAGCACCGCATCAACGTCAACGCCATCGCGCCCGGCGTCGTCGACGGCGAGCACTGGGACCATGTCGATGCTCTGTTCGCCAAATACGAAAACCGGCCGAAGGGCGAAAAGAAGCGGCTGGTCGGCGAGGCCGTGCCCTATGGCCGCATGGGCACGGCGCAAGACCTCACCGGCATGGCGGTGTTCCTGGCCAGCGACGACGCCGAATACATCGTCGCCCAGACCTACAATGTCGATGGCGGCCAGTGGATGAGTTGAACTTTCCTTCTCCCTTGGGGGAGAAGGTGCCGAGTGAAACGAGGGTGGACGGGGGGTGTTCTGATGCAGCACTTCGTCCAGCACCCCTCAACCGTCTCGGCGCTGCGCGCCGATCCACCTTCTCCCACAAGGGGAGAAGGTCAGGCAGGCGCAGGCGCCGCAATGAGAAGGCGTTTGTTAAAATGACCGTAAAACTCTCATCGGCGGCACTGTCCCGCCTGCCGGAAAAAGTCGTCGGCCCGAAATACGATCGCGCCGCGCTCAGGGCCGGCATCGTGCATTTCGGCGTCGGCAATTTCCATCGCTCGCACCAGGCCGTCTATCTCGACGACCTGTTCAATGCGGGCGTCGGCCACGACTGGGCAATTGTCGGCGCCGGCGTTTTTGAGGGCGAAAAGGTCGGCCGCGGCAAGTTGCAGGAACAGGACTGGCTGAGCACCGTGGTCGAGCAGGATTCTGGCCACATGAGCGCCCGCGTCACCGGTGTCATGATCGACTTCCTGATGCCGGGCGACGCGGCCGCGATCATAGAGCGGCTTGCCGACCCGGCGATAAGGATTGTTTCGCTGACCATAACCGAGGGCGGCTATTTCATCGATCCGGCGTCGGGCGTGTTCAACCCGACCCATCCCGACATTGTCGCCGATGCCGAGTCGGGGGCGACGCCCAAAACCGTGTTCGGCATCATTCTTGCAGGGCTGATGCGCCGCCGCGACGACGGCATCGTGCCGTTCACGATCATGTCCTGCGACAACATTCCCCACAACGGCCATGTCACCGCCGATGGCGTCATCGGTCTCGCCCGTCTGATCGACGAGGATTTGGCGACCTGGGTGCGCGAGAAAGTCGCCTTTCCCAACGGCATGGTCGACCGCATCACGCCGGCCACCACCGACCGTGAGCGCGGCATTCTGTCGAGCGAGTTCGGGCTCGACGACAACTGGCCGGTGTTTTGCGAGCCGTTCAGGCAATGGGTGCTGGAGGACCATTTCACCGACGGCCGCCCGCCGCTGGAAAAGGTCGGCGTGCAGTTCGTCAGCGATGTCGCGCCCTACGAGCTGATGAAGATCCGCATCCTCAATGGCGGCCATGCGACCATCGCCTATCCCGCCGGGCTGATGGACATCCATTTCGTCCATGAGGCCATGCAGGAGCCGCTGGTGCGCGGCTTTCTCGACAGGCTGGAGCACGACGAGATCATCCCGACCGTGCCGCCGGTGCCGGACACCGTGCTGGAGGATTATTATCAGCTCATCGAGCACCGCTTCTCCAACCCGAAGATCGGCGACACCATTCGCAGGCTTTGCCTCGACGGCTCCAACCGGCAGCCGAAATTCATCATCCCGACCATCGCCGACCGGCTGAAGGCCGGCAAGGGCGTCGCCGGCCTGGCGCTGGAATCGGCGCTCTGGTGCCGCTATTGCTTCGGCACCACGGATTCAGGCGCGGTCATCGAGCCCAATGATCCAAGCTGGGACCGGCTGCAGACGACCGCCAGGGCGGCAAAGGCTGCGCCTGCCGCCTGGCTGGCCATGGAGGACATCTATGGCGAGGTCGGCCGCTCGACGCCGTTCGTTGAAGCCTTTGCCAAGGCGCTCGAGGCGCTCTGGGCCGATGGCGCACGTACGACGCTGACGCGCTACCTCGCCGGCAACCTCTAAGATCGGCTCAATGCATGTCCCCGCCGATGAGGGCCCTGCAATGACGCCTGACCTGGTCATTTTCGACTGCGACGGCGTGCTGGTCGACAGCGAGGGGCTGTCCGTTTCGGCGCTGCTTAGCATGATCACGCTTGCCGGCGGCAGTGTCAGCGAGGATGCCGCCTATGAGCATTTCCTCGGCAAAAGCATGAAAAGCGTTCGCGAAATCCTCGGTCGCGACTTCGGACTTGATATCACCAACCAGCACCTGAGCGAGATGCGCGTCGGGCTGATGCGCAAGTTTCGCGACGAGCTGAAGCCGATCCCCGGCATCGGCCAGGTTCTGCCGAAGCTTACCGTGCCATGCTGCGTTGCTTCCTCCGGCACGCTGAATCGCATCCGCTATGCGCTCGACGTCACCGGGCTGCTCGGGCTGCTCGAGCCGCATCTGTTCAGCGCCGCCATGGTGGCGCGGGGCAAGCCGGCGCCGGACCTTTTTCTCCACGCAGCCGCCAAAATGGGAGCGATCCCGCAGAATTGCGTCGTCGTCGAGGACAGCCCCGTCGGCGTCGCCGCGGCACGAGCGGCGGGAATGCGCGTCCTCGCCTTCACCGGCGGCTCGCATGCCGGCAATCCGGCACTGAAAGCGCGGCTTGCGTCGAGTGAGCCGGACTTTATATTCGCTGACATGCTGCAATTGCCCGATCTGATTGCAGGCCTGGGAGCGAGAGCAAGAACATCTTGACGAACAGTTTCGTTTGCGCGGTCGATGTCGGCACCGGGAGCGCCCGTGCGGGCATTCTCGACACCGGAGGCACCTTGCTCGGTCGCGCCGAGCATCCGATCGTCATGAACCGGCCGAAGGCCGATCATGCCGAGCACGATTCGCAGGATATCTGGTCGGCGGTCTGCATTGCGGTACGCGCCGCCCGCGAAAAAGCCGGCATGGCAGCGCAGGATATCGTCGGCATCTCCTTCGACGCCACCTGCTCGCTGGTGGTGCGCGGCAGGGATGGTGGCCAGCTCAGCGTCTCGGTGTCAGGCGAAAGGCGCTGGGACACCATCGTCTGGCTCGATCACCGCGCCATTGCCGAGGCCGATGAATGCACCGAAAGCGGCCATGCCGTGCTCGACTACATCGGCGGCGTCATGTCGCCGGAAATGGAGACGCCGAAGCTGATGTGGCTGAAGCGCAACCTGCCCGGAACATGGAACGAAGCCGGTTATCTATTCGACCTCGCCGACTTTCTCAGTTGGAAGGCAACCGGTTCGCTTGCCCGCTCGCAATGCACGCTAACCGCCAAATGGACCTATCTGGCGCATCAAGAGACCGGCTGGCGGCGCGACTTCTTCAAAGCCGTCGGGCTCGGCGATCTTTTCGAGCATGGCAATCTGCCTGACAAGGCCAGCCCGGTGGGCGCCGATATCGGCCGGCTGAGCGCGCAAGCCGCAGCCGAGCTTGGCCTGACCGAACAATGCCGGGTCGGCGCCGGCGTCATCGACGCCTATGCCGGCGCGCTCGGCGTGCTCGGCGGCTTCGCCGGCGACGAAACCAACATCGGCCGGCATCTGGCGCTGATCGCCGGCACTTCGAGCTGCGTCATGGCGATGTCCGCCGACCCGCAGCCCTTTGCCGGTGTCTGGGGCCCGTATTATGGCGCGGCGCTTCCCCGGCTTTGGCTGTCGGAAGGCGGACAGTCGGCCACCGGCGCGCTGCTCGATCACATCATCCGCTGGCACGGCGCCGGCGGCGAGCCGGACGCCGCCATGCACGCCAGGATTGCCCGGCGCGTTGTCGAGTTGCGTGCCATAGAGGGCGAAAATCTGGCCGGAAGGCTGCATGTGCTGCCGGATTTCCACGGCAACCGCTCGCCACTCGCCGACCCGCATGCCGTCGGCGTCATCAGCGGGCTGACGCTGGATTCCTCCTTCGACAGCCTGTGCAAGCTGTATTGGCGCACCGCCGTCAGCATTGCGCTGGGCGTGCGCCATGTGCTGGAAGCCCTGAACGAGAACGGCTATCTGATCGACACGCTGCATGTTACCGGCGGTCACACCAAGAACCCGCTGCTGATGGAGCTTTATGCCGACGCCACCGGCTGCACGGTGGTCGAGCCGCTGGCCGATGAGGCGGTGCTGCTCGGCACCGGCATGATCGCCGCCACCGCCGCCGGGCTTTTCCCCGATTTGAACGCCGCCTGCGTCGCCATGCAGCAAGGCGGCAAGACGCGAGAGCCCAATTCGGCGGCCGCCGGCCGGTTCGACCGCGACTACCGCGTGTTTTTGGAGATGCACCGGCAGCGGCAGGCGCTGGACGCGATCAGGTAGGCGCGGCGCGAACAACCTGCAATGCGTCTGCTATCTCTGGTTCCATCGCCGGATAATTGGCTCGCCAAGGTCGTGCTCGTAGCCGAGCACGCTTGTGCTGGCGGTATCCAGCACGAACAAGGCGCCATCTTGCGGCGGCAGGCCGAGCCAGCGCGCCGTCAGCACCCGCAGGAAATGCGAGCTTGAGAACACCAGGACATTGCCGTTGACGTCACGCAGCTCGTCGACGATCCGATCCGCCCTCGCGCCGACATCCTCTGCCGCCTCGCCATCAGGGCAGCCGTCGCGAAACAGACGCCAGCCGGGACGCTCGATGAGGATCTGCTTCGTGGTCAGTCCCTCGTAGGCGCCGTAATCCCATTCCGCCAGGTCGGCCTTCTTCACGCCGGCCGAACCGAAGCCGGCCAGCGTACAGGTCTTGAAGGCGCGCTGCGACGGGCTCGACCAGACAGCCTGGAACGAAAGGCCATGCAGCCGCTCGGTAAGCCCCCGAGCGGCCGCCTCGCCGGCAGGCGTCAGCGGTATGTCGGTCCGCCCGGTGTGCTTTCCGGAGGCGCTCCATTCCGTCTCGCCATGCCGGACCAGGTAGATTTCGGGAAACGCGCTCATCCGCATGCCTTTCGATGGATCTAATATGATGCTGCTCTTCAGGTCAGTCAGCTACGCAACCATAGCGGCTTCTTCGCTCTCTCCAAACAGGCGGGCCAAGCAGGCGGGCCAAACAGGCGGGAATGAGACTGTACGGCTTACTGGCTTAACTCTTCTCCGGAGTCAGCCTCTTGCCACAGCTGGCCATTTCGTAGACAAGCCGGGCTGTTAATGCGGAATCCGGGCCGATCACGGCCATTTTCCGCACTGAGACGCGGCTTCCGGTGTTTGCCGACGCGCCGCAAATCGGATAGGCGAAAAAATGTCTGCGATCGAAGCCGGCGCGCGCGCGCCGGAAAATCTTTGGCGTCGGGAAATCAAGGCGACGCTGGCGCTCGCCTGGCCGATGGTGCTCACCAATCTCGGCCAGACCGCGATGACCGCCACCGACGTCATGATGATGGGGCGGCTGGGTCCGGACACGCTGGCCAGCGGCGCGCTGGGCGCCAACCTCTATTTCATGCCGCTGATCTTCGGGCTCGGCCTGATGCTGGCGACCTCGCCGATGATCGCCACTGAGCTCGGCCGCCGTCGTCACTCCGTGCGCGATCTGCGCCGCACCGTGCGGCAGGGCCTGTGGCTGGCGATCCTTATCTCAGTCCCAATCTGGATATTTCTCTGGTACGGCGAGGCCGTGTTGCTGGCCATGGGTCAGGAACCGGCGCTGGCGCATCAGGCCGGCATCTATCTGCGCTGGCTCGAATGGGCGGTGCTGCCCTTCTACGGCTATATCGTCCTGCGCTCGTTTATCTCGGCGCTGGAGCGGCCGGGTTGGGCGCTGGTCATCGTCTTCGTTGCCGTCGCCTGCAATGTCTTCTTCAACTGGGTATTCATGTTCGGCAATCTCGGCGCCCCTTCGATGGGCATCACCGGCTCCGGCCTCGCCACCACGCTGTCCAGCACGCTGATGTTTGTCGGCATGGCGGCGGTGGTGATGCTTGAGCCGAAGTTCCGGCGTTATCAGCTGTTCGGGCGGTTCTGGCGGGCCGACTGGCCGCGCTTCAAGGGCCTGCTGCGGCTCGGCCTGCCGATCGCCGGCCTGCTTGCCTTCGAGGTGACGATCTTCAACGCGGCGGCCCTTCTCATGGGCCTGATCGACGCCGCCTCGCTCGCGGCGCATGCGATCGCCATCCAGATCGCCTCGATCAGCTTCATGGTGCCGCTCGGCCTCAACCAGGCGGCGACGGTGCGCGTCGGGCTCGCCCATGGCGCCGGCAATCCGGAAGGTGTTTCCCGCGCCGGCTGGACCGCCTTTGTCATCGGCGTCTCGTTCATGGCGCTGATGGGGCTGGTGATGATCCTGTGGCCGCAACTGCTGATCAGTGCCTTCATCGATCTCGGCGACCCGGCCAATGCCACTGTGATCGGGCTTGCCGTGTCGTTCCTGGCCTTTGCCGCGCTGTTCCAAATTTTCGACGGTGCACAGGCCGTGGCCGCCGGCATGCTGCGCGGCCTGCACGACACCCAGGTGCCGATGATCTATGCCGCGATCGGCTATTGGGGCATCGGCCTGCCGCTCGGCGTGCTGCTTGCCTTCCATTCCGGGCTCGACGGCGTCGGCATCTGGATCGGCCTGTCGTTGGGGCTGGCGGTGGTGGCGGCGCTGCTCCTGGCGCGCTGGCTGCGGCGCGACAAGATCGCGCCGCCGCTCTCCTTTGGGCATTGATGAAAGCGGCTTCGTGACGAAGCAGGACGGGGTCGTGACGTCTATGGATATTTCGTCTGATTGGCGCTCGCGGCCTGAGGGCTTAGATTGCTTTGCAACTCCTTTGGCAGTGGAAGACTTGAGCACCGCAGGTGCACCGCGCGGGCGAACAATTTTCGTTGCTTCTGCTGGTGCTCCTTGATGGCTGCTGCGAGCCCTAATCCGTACGGGCCAAGAAAGACGCCGGTTCCCCAGCCCGGCTGCTTTTTTTCGCGAGCGTCGTAGTCCGAACCCTCCATGCGGGCTTGCTGGCATTCCGGCGACGCCCATTTCCGGTCTTGCTTCGAAAGCGACGCTCCATAGTCGACCGGAGAGGTCGCGCACCCGGCTACTGTCGCGGCCAACGCGACCAACATTGCAATTCTCATCCCCAAGCCTTCCTAACGCATGTGGAGAGTACACAGAACTCTTCTTCCAACAAGGAGATAGCTCCGAAGAAGCGAAGAAGGTGTTCGAACGCCAAGCGCAGAGGCGGCTTGCTAGTTTGAAGTCGCCCGTCGTTCAAGCGAGCGTGCATATTGCGTCAGCGGGAAGCACATGACGAAGAAGATCAAGGCGACCAGCCCATAGACGGTGAACGGCTCGAAGGTCGCATTGTTGATCGCGTTGGATGTCCTGACCAGTTCCTCGAAACCGATGATCGAGGTCAGCGCGGTCGACTTGATCAGTTGCACCAGAAAACCGACGGTCGGGGCACGGGTGATCGAAAACGCTTGCGGCAGGATGATCAGCCTCAGTTCCTGCAGATAGTGAAGGCCGAGACTGGCGCCGGCGTCCCACTGGCCGCGCGGCAGCGCATCGACGCCGCCGCGCCAGATCTCGGCGAGATAGGCGCTGGCGAAGAAGGTCAGGCCAAGCGCTGCAGCGGTCCACGGCTCGATACGCAAGCCCAGCATCGGCAGGCCGAAGAACATCAGGAAGAGTTGCATGAGTAGCGGCGTTCCCTGGAAGAGCGCGATGTAGCCCGAAGCAACTCGCCGGCTCCATTTGTTCTTGGCGATCCTGAGAAACAGCACGACCATGCCAACCACGCCGCCGCCGACGAAAGCCGCCAGCGACAAAAGCACCGTCCAGCGCGCGGCGAGCAGAAGGTTGCGGACGATATCCCAGAAGGTAAATTCGATCATGACACGCCGGCTCCCAGAGCGCGGCGGCCGCCGCTGACCAGCAGCCGGCGCAGCCCCATCGACAGGACGAGATAGATCATCGTCACCACGAAATAGGTCTCGAAAGCACGGAAGGTGCGCGCCTGCAGCATGTCGGCCTCGTAGGTCAGTTCGCGCACCGCGATCTGCGACACCACGGCGGACTCCAGCATCATGATGATGATCTGGCTGGTCAGCGCCGGAAAGATCACCTTGAGCGCTTGCGGCAGCACGATCTTGACGAAGACCTGACGCAGCCTGAGCCCAAGCGCAAGGGCTGCTTCCGTCTGCCCGCGCGGCACCGCGTCGAGCCCGGCGCCGACGATCTCGATCGTGTAGGCCGCCATGTTGAGCGTCATTGCCAGCATGGCGGCCAGCAGCGGATCGAGCCTCACGCCGATGCTGGGCAACCCGAAGAAGATGAAGAACAGCTGCACAAGGAACGGCGTGTTCCTGATAATTTCGACATAGACGCCGATTGCCCGCTTGAGCAGCAAGGGGCCGTTTCGCCGCCCTGCTGCGCCGAGGATGCTGAGGAACGTTCCCGCCAGCGTGGTCACGGCGATCAAAAGGATCGTCATGGCCGCCCCGCGCGCGATCGCACCTGTCGCATCGGCAAGCCAGCCGAAGTCGAGGCTGTAGCCCATGATAGGTCCTTACCCCGGAGATCAATCCTTGAGGTTGTCGGGATTGAGCGGTGTTTTGAGCCAGGCTTTCGAGCTTTCGTCCAGCTTGCCGTCGGCCAGCATCTTGGCGACCGCGTCGTTGACCGCCTGCTTCAGGCGGTCCTCGTTCTTGTTGAGGCCGATATGTGAGGGCGAGGTGAGAAGCTGGAACTTCTGCTCCGGCTTCAGTGCCTCCTGGCGGGCGAGCACCTGGGCGCCGACATCGTTGCCGACGACCATCAGTTGGGTCTGACCCGAGATGAAGGCCTGGATGACGGAATTATAGTTGTCGAAACGGCGGATGTCGGCCGAGGCGGGTGCTGCCTCGGTCAGTGACGTATCTTCCAGCGTGCCGCGGTTGACGGCGATCGACTTGTCGGCGAGATCGTCCTTGCCTTCGACCTTGAGCGCGGCCGGGCCGATGACGGCGATATAATAGGGCGCGTAGGCGGAGGCGAAATCGATCACCTGCTCGCGCTCCTTGGAGTAGCCGACGCTCATCAGGATATCGACGCGCTTGTCGGTAAGATACGGGATGCGGTTCTGCCCGGTCACGCTGACCAAGTTGAGCTTGACCTTGAGCTGGTCGGCGATGAACTGCGCCACGTCGATGTCATAGCCCTTGATGCTCATATCGGCACTGGCCGAGGAGAAGGGCGGAAAGTCGGAGAAAATGCCGACATTGATCGCGCCGGCCTTAGTGATGTCGTCGAGCGCGTCGGCATTGGCGGCCTGGGTGGCGAGACCGAGGCCGGCGAGCAGCAGCACGCCGGCGATGGATGATTTCATGTGAAATGTCATTGTCGTTCCCCTGCTGGAAGCTTGTTTTGTTTGAATGCGGCCGCCGGCTCCAGCGCGGCGCTCGCCTTGGAAGTTTTTGCCTGATGCGTCAGGCTCGCTTGCCTGAGAGCGCCGGGCTGAACACCATCAGGCTGAGGATCTCGAACAGCACCTGCGCGCCGGCATGGGCCGTGTTGGTGGTTGCGTCGTATTGCGGCGCCACCTCGACGACGTCGCCGCCGACGATGTTGAGCCCTTTGAGGCCGCGCAAAAGTTCAAGCACTTCCCGCGTAGTGAGCCCGCCTACTTCCGGCGTGCCGGTGCCCGGCGCAAAGGCCGGGTCGATGCTGTCGATATCGAAGGACACATAGGTCGGGCCATCGCCAACGATCTGGCGCGCCTTCGCGATGATGGCGGGCATGCCGAGGCCGGTCACCTCTTCGGCATGCACGACGGTCATGCCGGATTCGTAGGTGAACTCCCACAGATACTCGGCCGAGCCGCGGATACCGATCTGGATTGTGCGCGACGGATCCAGCACCCCGTCCAGCACCGCGTTGCGGAACGGCCCGCCATGGTGGAACTTGGTCATGTCGAACAGGCCGCTGGTGTCGCAATGGGCGTCGATGTGGATCATGCCGACCGGCGCCTTTTTGCCGACAGCCTTCAGGATCGGGTGGCTGATCGAGTGATCGCCGCCGACCGAAAGCGGAATGACGCCGGCGTCGACGATCTGGTTCGTCCGGCGCTCGATGTCGTCATGGCTGGTCTCCAGCCGGTAGCGGCTCTGGAACGGCACGTCGCCGATGTCGGCCACCTTCAGTTCGTGTGTCGGCGCGCATTCCAGCACGTGGTTGTAGGGACCGATGCGCTCGATTGCGCGCAGCGCCCTTGGCCCGAAGCGGGCGCCCGGCCGGTTGGTCACGCCAAGGTCCATCGGCACGCCGATCATCGCCACCTGCAGATCGCCGAAATCAGGATTGTCGGCGGCGATTTCCCGGTAGGGAGCGGTGAGGAAGGTCGGAATGCCGGAATAGGGCGCCAGCCGTGTGCCGCTCTTGGAAAAGATCTTGTCGGCGACACGCCGGAATTTCGGGTCGAACATCTCGCCGCCATGGCTTTCGCCATATTTGCGGCGCAACGCTTCGAGCTTGCCGCTGTTATAACCCATGTCCGTCCTCCATGGCTGGTGCGGAGCGGCCATCAATGACGGTCGCAATCCTGCCGGCTGCCTGCGGATTTCACGTCTTGATGCTGTTCGATCCAAAGTGTCTTGCAGCTGCATTGAAAAATCAATTGATATTGTTAGGGCCTTTGCTGTGAGAAAATCTCACATTAATGTCGAGCACGATCTTATCCGAAAACGGGGTCCCACTTCTGGGGATCGTGCTCCTTTGAGGCTCCGATGGCCAAGCGTCTGCCTCCCCTGAATCCATTGCGGGCCTTCGAGGCGACGGCGCGCCATGCCTCGCTGACCAAGGCGGCGGCTGAGCTCAACGTCACCCACGGCGCCGTCAGCCATCAGATCAAGGCGCTCGAACAGTCGCTGGGCGTCAAGCTGTTCGAGCGCGCCGGTCAGCGGGTGAAGCTGACGCCGCACGGCGCCGAATTGCTGCCGGCGGTGTCGACCGCCTTCGACGGCATCGCCGCCGCCACGCAGCGCATGACAAGGCCGGCGAGCACCGGCGCCCTGTCGGTCTCCTGCGTGCCGGCACTGCTGCTGCTGTGGATGATCCCGCGGCTCGGCAGCTTCACCTCGCAGTATCCCGATATCAGGCTGACGCTGATCCCGTCGAATGATGCCAAGGACGTCCGCGCGCCGCATATCGATATCTGCGTGCATTATGGCGATGGCAGCTGGACCGATTGCTGGATGCGCAAATGGTCGGGTCTCGAACTGTTCCCGGTGGTCAGCCCGACGCTGATCAACAACCGTCCGATCCGCACCGTGCGCGACCTTGCCGATCACGTCTTCCTGCACGGCGACGACGGCCGCGAATGGCACACCTGGCTGGCTGCTGCCGATGCGCTGGATCTGGAGCGCGGCCGCCGCCACCATCTTGGCGACGCGCGCATGGCGAGCGAGGCGGCGGTCCACGGCCATGGCGTGGCGCTGGGCGATACGGTGACGGCAAGCGGACTGCTTGCCAGGGGACTGCTGGTCGCGCCGTTCAGCCTGTCGGTGCCGGCGGTCGACGATTTCTATGTCGTCTGCCGCAACGAGATGAGGTCGGCGCCGATCGTGCAGCTGTTCATCGACTGGCTGTTTGCCGAAAAGGAGCAGGCCGACGGCCGCGCCGATGCGCCGGTGGCGGGCCGCATCGGCATCCGTAGGAAGCGTCCGGCGCTGAGAGTGATCGGCGCCAAGACCGCGCCCTGAGGCTGCAGCAGCCGAAGCAGCGCGCTTGCCGCAGCGTTTTCTTTTTGTCGGACCAGCCCGCAAAGCGGGAGGCGCATTCAAAAATTCAATGCTAAGAGGCATTTGGAGCAATTCCAGGAAAAGTGCGCAGCGGTTTTCCGTCCGGAAATTGCGCTAAATGAAAAGCTAGAGCGAGCGGTGAAGGCGGCATCGAGACATGACCAAGACCGATATTGCGCGGCGCGTCTACAACCACACCTGGAAGCTCGACCCGATTGTCCGCAGCCTGCTCGACACCGATTTCTACAAGCTGCTGATGCTGCAGATGATCTGGGGCATGTATCCCAAGATCGACACCACCTTCTCGCTGATCAACCGCACCACCTCGGTTCGCCTTGCCGAGGAGATCGACGAAGCAGAACTGCGCGATCAGCTCGACCATGCCCGCACCTTGCGCTTCTCCAAGAAAGAGATGATCTGGCTTGGCGGCAACACCTTCTATGGCCGCAAGCAGATTTTTGAACCGGAATTCCTCGCCTGGCTCGAGAATTTCCAGTTGCCGGAATACGAGCTTTCCAAGCGCGATGGCCAGTACGAGCTCACGTTCAGCGGTCCGTGGATGTACACGACGCTGTGGGAGATCCCGGCGCTGGCCATTATCAATGAACTTCGATCTCGCGCCGCCATGCGGGCGTTCGGGCCCTTTGCGCTCGACGTGCTCTATGCTCGCGCCAAGGCCAAGATGTGGGCCAAGACCGAGCGGCTGAAAGCGCTGCCCGACATCCGCATTTCGGATTTCGGCACCCGCCGCCGCCATTCCTTCCTGTGGCAGCGCTGGTGCGTCGAAGCGCTCAAGGAAGGCATCGGCGAGGCGTTCACCGGCACCTCCAACGTGCTTTTGGCCATGGACAACGACCTCGAGGCGCTCGGCACCAACGCGCATGAACTGCCGATGGTGTTCGCCGCGCTCGCCAATTCGGAAAGGGAAATGAAGCAGTCGCCCTACAAGGTGCTGCAGGACTGGCAGCGCTACTATGGCGGCAATCTGCTGATCGTGCTGCCGGACACGTTTGGCACCGCGGCGTTCCTGCGTGACGCGCCGGACTGGATCGCCGACTGGACCGGTTTTCGCCCCGACAGCGCGCCGCCGATCGAAGGCGGCGAGAAGATCCTTTCCTGGTGGCGCGGAAAGGGCAAGGACCCCGGGCAGAAGCTGCTGATTTTCTCCGACGGGCTCGAGGTCGAGACCATCGAGGAAACCTACCGCCATTTCCACGGCAAGGTGCGCATGTCCTTCGGCTGGGGCACCAACCTGACCAATGATTTCGAGGGCTGCGCGCCGACCGATACCAACCGGCTCGACGCCATCTCACTGGTCTGCAAGGTCACCGAAGCCAATGGCCGCCCGGCGGTCAAGCTCTCCGACAATCCCGCCAAAGCCACCGGCGACGAAAAAGAGATCGAGCGCTATTTGCGCATATTTGGCGAGAAAGACCGCGTGGAGCAGCTGGTCAAGGTGTGAGGGGTGAGGGAACTCTTGGATAATTCGAGTTCCTTCGCGCCCCCCTCTGTCCTGCCGGACATCTCCCCCACGAGGGGGGAGATTGGCCGTCATCTACACCTTCGCCAATCTCCAACGTCGCATGGAAGGCGCCGTCCGAGCGAACTGCCGATCTCCCCCCAAGTGGGGGAGATGTCAAGTTTTGGCAAAGAGAGCAGGACAGAGGGGGGCGCCGTAGAGCGCTGTCATTCAGCCGCCAAAGCCATTTGCTTTCTTGGTTCTGTCGCTTCGTTGGCCCTCCTGTTCCCCACCCCAGCCTTCGCCCATGCCTCCGATCGCGGCCACGTCCTGCTTCTGCCCACCGGCTACTACGTCGCCGGCGGCGCGTTCGCGGTCGCAGCCAGTTTTCTTGTCCTGGCGCTGCTGCCCTCAGACTTTCCTGCCCGCTTCTGGCGGCGGCGCCTGCCGCTGTTCGCATTCGGCGACGGCGCGCGGGCGGTCGTCAGCTTGATATCCTTTGCCGGCTTTGTAGTTCTGGTTGCGGCCGGCCTGTTCGGCAGCCGTGATCCGCTCTCCAACCCGCTGCCGCTGGCGATCTGGACGCTGCTCTGGGTTGGCCTGGTTTTGCTGCAGGGGCTGTTCGGCAATCTCTGGTCATGGCTCAACCCGTGGTACGGGCCCTGGCGTGTCATTTCCCGCCTGTTCGGCAATCGCAAGATCGTCAATCGCAAGACATGGCGATCGCCTGCGTGGCTCGGCTGCTGGCCGGCTTTCGCGCTGTTCTTCGCCTTCGCCTGGTTCGAGTTGATCGACCCGGCGCCCGACGACCCGGCGCGGCTCGCCTGGGCCGCCGGCCTTTATTGGCTGCTGAGTTTTGCCGCCATGCTGGTGTTCGGCTACCGCGACTGGACCCGGCGCGGTGAGTTCCTGACCGTCTTCCTCGCCATGGTTGCGCGCTTCGCCCTGCTTGAGCGCGACGAAGGCAAGCGCAATGAAGGCGGGCGCAATGAAGTCGAGCGCAAGGAAGGCGGTCGGCTCAGTCTGTGCTGGCCGGGCGCCAAGCTCGGCGATGCCGCGCCGCTGTCGCTCAGCGGCATCGCTTTCCTGCTGCTGGCGCTGTCGTCGGTGTCGTTCGACGGTCTGTCCAAAACCTTCTTCTGGCTCGGCCTGTTCGGCATCAATCCGCTGGAATTTCCGGGCCGCACGGCGGTGATCGGCGTCGGCAGCTTCGGGCTCGTGCTGACGTTCGTCCTGCTTGCAGCCGCGTTGATCCTTGCCATTGTCCTTGGCCAGCATCTTGCCGGCAGCCCGCATTCCCTCAGTCAGGCCGCAGGGCTGCTGGTCTGGTCGATCGTGCCGATCGCGCTCGCCTATCATGTTGCGCACTATCTGACGGCGCTGCTCGTCGACGGCCAATATGCGCTGGCTGCGCTTTCCGACCCGTTCACGCTGGGCTGGAACCTGTTCGGCACCGCCGACATGCCGATCGAAGCCGGCGTCGCTGCCGGCGCCGGCTCGGCATGGTGGCTGTGGAATTTCCAGGCCGGCGTCATCATCATTGGCCACATGCTCGCCGTGCTCGTCGCGCATGGCCTCGCCTGGCGATTGCATTCGCGTCCCGCGGGCGCCGCGCTCAGCCAGTTTCCGCTCACCGTGCTGATGATCGCCTATACGGTCTTCGGCCTGTGGTTGCTTGCCACGCCTTCGGTCGGGTGAGACAAAACCCGGCTTCGATGACGTCGATCAGTCCCCGGGGGAAAGCTCGCTTGCCACGTCAGGGCTTTGATGATTTAGTTTGTACACATGCAATTTCGGCGCTCTCACCAAGAGTGGCCCGTCTCGCTACAGCCATTGGTCAAAACTCAAAAACAAGGGGAACTGCCGTGACTGACAAGAATGGGTTTTTAGATCTCTCCAAAACCGGTCTCACCCGCCGCACCGCGCTCAAGGGGTTGGCCGCGGGCGCCGGACTTGCCGTCGCGCCTGGGTTCGTGCGCTACAGCCAGGCGCAAAGCTCGGCGCCGATAAAGATCGGCTTCCAGTCCCACCGCACCGGCATCGGCGCCGCCTATGGCCGCTGGTACGAGCGGACCACCGCAGCCGCGGTCAAGGCGATCAACGAAGCCGGCGGCATCAACGGCCGGCCGGTCGAGGTGATCATCGAGGATGACGGCACCGATCCCGGCCGCGGCGCCGAAGTGGTCGGTAAGTTCGCCACCCAGCACAAGACCGACATCGTCTACGGCACGCTGTTTTCGCATGTCGTCATCGGCTCGGCGCCGGCAGCCGGCGAGGCCAAGATGCCCTATTTTGTCGTCAGCGAAGGCCACCACGTCGCCTCGACCAAGCTCAACCGCTACGTCTTCCAGCCCGGCATCACCGACGTGAAGAGCCAGATCCAGGCGATGGCGCCGTGGATCGCGGCGAATGCCGGCAAGAAGGTGACGCAGATTTTCCCCGATTTCGCCTTCGGCTACGACCATCGCGACTACCTGCCGCCGGCGCTGAAGGCGCAGGGCGCCGAGGTCATCGCCCAGATCGCCATCCCGCCGACGGAATCGTCCTTCACCAAATACTTTCCGCAGATCCCGGCCGAAACCGAGGTGATCTACCACGTCATGGTCGGCCCGGCGGTACTCACCTTCGTCAAGGAACTCGGCGAATTCTACGGCTCCAGCCGGCCGCAGCTGTTCGGCTTCATCGATTCGCTCGAAGCCACCGACATCAACAGCCCCGGCCTCGAATTCCTCGACGGCAGCCATTTCTGGGAAGGCTCGCCGCGCTATGCGCAGCCCGATGATTCCGGCGCGCAGAAGGCCTATCGCGCCGCCGTCGGCATCGACGACAATGGCGCCGCCGTCGACGATCCCAAGGACGTCTCCACCGCCGCCCACATGTTCGGCTGCTGGGAAACGCTCTATGTCGTCAAGAAGGCGATGGAGGATGCCGGCTACAAGGGCCCGGAAGACCGCGCCAAGCTGGTCGAGGCGACCGAGGCCCTGACCGAGTTCGCCGAAGGCCCCGAGCATCCGCAGGGGCCGAAGACCTTCAACGGCAAGATCCACCAGTGTTTTGGCATCCAGAACATCTCCAAGGTCGAAGGCGGCCGGCTGAACGTCGTCCACAAGACCAAGATCGAGGACGGCCTCTACGAGCCGGAAGGGGATTACACGACGCAGCCGCTGTGAGCTTGCACCCCGCCAGCGTATAGCCGATGCACTTCGGACCCCACCTCCTCCTCGCCGCCCTCGAAGGCCTCGTCACCGCCGCCGTGCTGGCGCTGACGGCGCTTGGGCTGTCGCTGGTGTTCGGCGTCATGCGCGTCGTCAATGTCGCCCATGGCGAGTTCTTCATGCTCGGCGCGGTGCTTGCCTGGGCGATCTCCACGGCGATATCAGGCCATCCGGCGCTCGGCTTCCTCGCAGCCCTGGTGCTGGCGCCGCTGATCGTCGGCCTGATCGCGCTCGTCTCCGAACGGCTGGTGCTGCGCCGGCTGAATTACAATCCGGAAGCCACCATCGTCGCCACCATCGGCATGCTCTACATCATCCAGCAACTGGCGCTGACCTTTTATGGTCCGGAGGCACGGCCGGTGGAGCCGCCCTTCAGCTACCGCATCCTTTTGCCGTGGTTCGGCTACTCCGGCTACAAGCTGTCGATCATCGCCGCATCCGCGCTTCTGCTGGTGGCGACCTGGTTCGTGCTGACGCGTACGCGAATCGGCCTCGTCATGCGCGCCACGCAATATGACAGCGAAACGGCGCAGGCCTTTGGCATTCCGGTCGACCGCGTCTATGCCGGCGTCTTCGCGCTCGGCGCCATGCTGGCGGCGGTGGCCGCGGTGCTGATCGTGCCGATCAGCCAGGCGCATTACCTGATGGGACAGGACCCGCTGCTGCTGTCCTTCATCGTCGTCATCATCGGCGGCCTCGGCTCGCTGCGCGGAACCGTGGTCGCCGCCGTGCTCATCGGCCTGTCGGACGGCATCATCTCGGTGTTCTTCTCGCCGACGCTGGCCAAGATCATCGCCACGCTGCTGGTGGCCATGGTGCTGGTGTTCCGGCCGCAAGGCCTGTTCGGGACGGCATCGCGATGAAGGAGGCTTCACCGTCAAAGGCCTATGCGTTGCATCTGGGCGTCATCGTCCTGCTGTTCGCCCTAAGCTTCGTCCTGCCGGAATATCACCACGGGCTGCTCGCCCGCATCATGGTGCTGGCGGTTTTCGCCATGGGCTACAACCTGCTGTTCGGCTATGTCGGGTTGCTCAGCCTCGGCCACGCCATGTTCTTTTCGGCTGGGCTCTATGGCGCAGGCCTTGCCGTCATCCACCTCGGCTGGAGTGTGCCGGCCGCCTTCGCCGCCGGCCTTGCCTGCGGCGCGCTTCTCGCGCTGGTGATCGGGCTGCTGGCGCTGCGCACTTCCGGTGTCGCCTTCATGATCGTCACCATGATGTTCGCGCAGGTGTTCTATCTCATAATCCTCTATCTCGCGGCCTGGACCGGCGGCGATCAGGGCTTGGTGGTGCCGCAGTCGGCGCGTGTGCTTGTTTTGGGCGACACCTCGCTCGGCCTCACCAATCCGACCGTGCGCTACATGAGCGCGCTGGTCCTGTTCTCGATCGTGCTGCTGGTGACGCTCGGCATAGTCCGCTCCAGGTATGGCCGTGTGCTGGTCGCCATCCGCGAAAACGAGGAGCGGACCAAAATGCTTGGCTACGACATTTTTTCCAACAAGCTTGCCGCGGTCGTCATCTCCGGCACCATCTGCGCGGCTTCGGGCGCCGCCTACGCGCTGCTGTTCGGGTACGTCGGCTCGACCTTCGCCTCGGTGCAATATTCCATTCTGCCGCTGCTCTGGGTGCTGCTCGGCGGTGCTGCGACCACGCTCGGTCCGCTGATCGGCACGCTGTTCATGTACTATGTCGTCGACATCACCAGCGGCTACACCTCGGCCTATCTGCTCATAGTCGGCATTGCCCTCATCGCGCTGGTGCTGTTCTTTCCCAAGGGCGTTCTCGGCACCATCCGCCAGCGCTGGCTCGGATGGCTGCCATGATGCCGCTGCTGACGACCAAAGGCCTGTATCGCAATTTCGGCGGCCTGCGCGCCGTCGATGGTGTCGATTTCGCCCTCATGCCGGGCGAGATCCGCGCCGTCATCGGCCCCAACGGCGCCGGCAAGACCACCTTCGTCAGCCTGATCAGCGGCCGCATCCAGCCATCGTCGGGCATGATCGTCTTCGACGGCGCCGACATCACCAACCTGCCGGCCTACGCCAGGGTTCGCCTCGGCATCGCCTACACCTTCCAGATCACCAGCGTCTTTGCCAACCTCACCGCCTACGACAACGTTGCGCTGCCTGTGCAGCGCACGCTGACCGACGGCCGCTCGAAAGGTGCCGTGCATGTCGGCGTCATGGCGGCGCTCGAGCGCACTGGCCTTGCCGACCGCGCCCACATGCCGGCCGGGCAATTGTCCTATGGCCATCAGCGCCTGCTCGAAGTGGCGATGGGGCTGGCGCTGAAGCCGCGCCTGCTGATCCTCGACGAGCCGACGCAGGGGCTGGCCGACAGCGAGATCGACAATTTCATCGGGCTGGTGCGCGAGATCGCAAAAAGCGCCACCGTGCTTCTGATCGAACACAACATGCCGGTGGTCATGCAGCTTGCCGACCGCATCACGGTCTTCAACGCCGGCAAGATCCTGGCCGAAGGCACGCCCGAGCAGGTCCGCGCCAATACGCAAGTGCAGGACGCCTATCTGGGGACGACCGCATGACGCAAACGCAGGCTGAAGCACTGATCGTCTCCGGGCTCGATTGCTTCTACGGCGAGGTCCAGGTGCTCTACGGCCTCGACCTCGTGCTGAACAAGGGCGAGGTGCTTTGCTTGTTCGGCCGCAACGGCGCCGGCAAGACGACGACGCTGAAGGCGATCATGGGCCTCGTTCCGTCACGCGCCGGCTCGATCAGGCTCGACGGCAGGGAATTGACCGGCCTGCCGGCGCACGACGTGCCGAAGGCCGGCGTCGCCTATGTGCCGCAGGGCCGGCGGCTGTTCGCTGAGATGACGGTGGCCGAAAACATCGAGATTGGCCTGATGGCCCGCGGCAAGGGCAAGGCGACGCGCGAAAACGTGCTCGAGCTCTTCCCGCTGCTGCGCCAGCGGCTGAGACAACGCTCCGGCACGCTGTCGGGCGGCGAGCAGCAGATGCTGGCCATGGCGCGGGCCCTGTGCCTCGAACCGCAGGTGCTTCTGCTCGACGAGCCGACCGAAGGGCTGATGCCGTCGATGATCGCAAAAATTCGCGAGACAGTAGCGAAGCTGCGCGACCTTGGCGTCTCGACGATCCTGGTCGAGCAGCGCGTCGATGCCGTGCTGTCCGTCGCCGACCGGGTCTCGTTCATCGAAAACGGCCGCAACCGCGAGACCGTCGATGTCGAGGAGCTCCGCGCCGATCCGTCGGCGGTCCGCCGCTATGTCGGCGTCGGCTGATCAGCGAAAGAACAGGAAACCCGCGATCAAAAATATCGGGACCAGCACCGCGCCCGACCATGCCATGTAGCCAAAGAAGCCCGGCATTTTCACGCCGCGATGCCTGGCAATGGCGTAAACCATGAAATTCGGTGCATTGCCGATGTAGGTGTTGGCGCCCATGAACACCGCGCCGGCCGAGATCGCCGCCAGCGTCGAGGCGAAGGTGGTCATCAGATGCTGCGGATCGCCGCCGGCGAGCTCGAAGAACACCAGATAGGTCGGCGCATTGTCGAGGAAGGAAGATAGCGCTCCGGTCATCCAGAAATACGCCAGGTCGTTGGGCTCACCGGTGGGCGAGCTGACAAGCGAGACCAGCGGCGCCAGCGCGCCATCGGCACCGGCCCTGAGAATGGCGATGACCGGCACGATGCAGATGAAGATGCCGGCGAACAGTTTCGCCACCTCTGATATCGGCTCCCAGTGGAAGTTGTTCGCCTGCCGGTGGCTTTTCTGCGAGACGCCGAGCGAAAGGAACGCAAGCGCCAGGATGATGGCGTCGCGCACAAGGTTCTGCAATTCAAGGCTCACGCCCTGGACCGAGAAAGCCACGCCCGGCTTCCAGGTCGCGGAAAGCAGGATCGCGCCGATCACCCCGGCCAGCAGCGGGAGGTTGGCCAGGCCTCGGATGCGCACCTTCGTGTCCGGTGTCGGATCCTTGATCTTCGGTGCGCCGGCCTCGCGGTGATGCAGGATGATGTCCATGGCAAGGAAGACGGCCAGCACCAGGCCGCCGACGAACAGTGTCTCCTGATAGAGATTGGCAGCGGTCCAGAAGAAATCGACGCCGCGCAGGAAGCCGACGAACAGCGGCGGATCACCGAGCGGCGTCAGCGAGCCGCCGATGTTGGACACCAGGAAAATGAAGAAGATGACGACATGGGCGTTGAACGACCGGTTGTCGTTGGCGCGCAGGATCGGCCTGATCAGGATCATCGAGGCGCCGGTCGTGCCGATGACCGAGGCGAGCATCGCCCCGATCAGCAGCAGTCCGGCATTCACCAGCGGCGTGCCGTGGATGTTGCCAGCGACGAGGATGCCGCCCGAAATGGTGAACAGCGCAAACAGAAGAATGATGAACGACATGTATTCGGTGAGCAGCGCATGCAGCACCGCCTCTGCAGCCGAAGCCATGCCGAACGCCAGCGCCAGCGGCACGACCGCAAGCGCCGCCCAGAACAAGGTGATCTTGCCGTAGTGATGCTCCCAGACATGGTGGAAGAGCAATGGCCCGGTGGCGATCGACAGAAGCAGGCCGGCAAAGGGCAGCGCCCACCACAGCGACATTGTTTCGCCCGGCAGTTCGTGGACCTCGGCTGCAAGCACTGTTCCCGGAAACAGGGTTGCGACTGCCACCACAGCGCCCGCCGTCAAAGCCGCCGCAAACCGCATAATGCCCCCTCTGGAATTGTGTCGAATGCGATTGGTGATGTTCAAGCCAGCGTCACGCCGGCATCGCGCATTCGGTTCAGCATCGTCTCGAGTGAGCCATTGAGATCGATGCCGCGGCAGGCGTCGAGCCGCACTGTCGTGTGAAAGCCGTGCTTGACCGCGTCGAGCGCCGAGAAGGCGACGCAATAATCGGTCGCCAGGCCGACCAGGGTCAGCGTGTCGATGCCGCGCTCCTTGAGATAGCCGGCAAGGCCGGTCGGCGTCGCATGGTCGTTCTCGAAGAAAGCCGAATAGCTGTCGATCTCCGGACGGAAACCCTTGCGGATCACCAGTTCGGCCCTGGTCCAGGCAAGACCCGAATGGAAATCCGAACCCAGGCTGCCCTGGATGCAGTGGTCGGGCCACAGCGTCTGCGGGCCGTACGGCATTTCAATCGTTTCGAACGGCTGCTTGCCGGGATGACTGGAGGCAAAGCTCGAATGGCCGGCGGGATGCCAGTCCTGCGTCAGCACGACATGTTCGGTCCGCCGGATCAGGTCGTTGACCAGCGGCACGATCTCGTCGCCGCCGGTAACCGCCAGCGCGCCGCCCGGGCAGAAATCGTTCTGCAGGTCGATGATGACAAGCGCTTCGTCGGCCATGCAGCCTCCCTCTTGTTGTCGCGGAGGCATGACCCGAACCGAAAATCGCCGGTGTTCGATCCTGCCGAAATTGCCGCTGGCGCGACCGATGCAGAAACTTGACCAGATGGCCGGCTGCGTCAACTCCAACGGCGTAACAAATGTGCGTGCCGTCGCGCCGATGCTGACGCTGGCGCCAAAACGCGCCAAAACTCCGGCTTTGACAAATCCTGCCGGCTTGATATCATTTGCATACGAATGAATTTGACCGGTTTCGGATGCCGGAAGCATCCGTCTGGAACCCTTTTCTGGGAAGGCCCATTTTTGGGAAGGCCATTGTTTCTGGGAAGGCAAGGCGTGATCCGTTACGCGAAACCCACCACGGTCGACGAGGCGCTCGCTTTGCTTGGCGAGGCTCGGTGGCGCATCCTTGCCGGCGGCACCGATTTCTATCCGGCACAAGGAGCCAAGCCTTTCCGCGACAATGTCCTCGACGTCAACGGTCTGGCGACCCTGCGCGGCATTGCTGAGACCGGCAGCCATTGGCTCATCGGCGCGCGCACGACCTGGACCGATCTTGTCCGTCATCCGCTGCCGACGGCTTTCGATGCGCTGAAGCAGGCGGCGCGGGAAGTCGGCTCCGTCCAGATCCAGAACGTCGCCTCCATCGCCGGCAACCTCTGCAACGCCTCGCCGGCGGCCGACGGCGTGCCGGCGCTGCTGGTTCTCGACGCCGAGGTCGAGCTGCGCTCGCTGGCGACGGTCCGCCATCTGCCGCTGGAAAAATTCATCCTGGGGAACCGCCGCACGGAACTGCAGCCGGGCGAAATGGTCACCGCCATCCGCGTGCCGAAAGAAGCGGCCACCGGCACGTCGGCTTTCGAAAAACTCGGCGGGCGCCGCTATCTCGTCATTTCCATAGCCATGGCGGCGGCCCGCTTGACCATTGAGGATGGCATCGTCGCCAACGCCGCCGTCGCCGTCGGCTCCTGTTCGGCGGTCGCCAGGCGTCTTGCAAGTGTCGAAGCAGCTTTGCGCGGCGTCCCGGTCGACGGATCTCTCGTCGCTGCGATCCAGTCCGCACCGATGGACGAGCTTTCGCCGATCGACGACGTGCGCGGCAGCGCCGAATACCGGCTGGACGCCGCGCGCGAGATTGTCGCCCGCGCCGTTCTCGGTGCCGCGGGTCACGCGTCGGTCGGGAAGGTAGCGGCGGCATGAGCCAAGCTCAACCTGGCATGACCAAAACTCAGCCTGGCATGAGCGGAGCTCAGCCTGGCATGAGCATGGAGCGTGCCGACATCGCCTTCGAGGTCAACGGCGCCGCCGTTTCTGTCTGCGTGCCGCCGGTTCGCCGTCTCTCTTCGGTGCTGCGTGACGAATTGCGCCTGACCGGCACCAAGGTCGGCTGCGACGCCGGCGATTGCGGCGCCTGCACGGTGCTTGTCGACGGCGAACCCGTCTGCGCCTGCCTCATGTCTGCGGCTTCTGCCGCTGGCTCCGTGGTGACCACGGTCGAGGGTCTCGCCAACCGCAGATTGTCGGCGCTGCAGGCCTCGTTCCTCGACCATGGCGCGGCGCAATGCGGCATCTGCACACCCGGCCTGCTCATCGCGGCGACAGCGCTTCTGGACAGCAACCCCAATCCAACCGAGGCCGAAACCCAGGATGCCCTGGGCGGCGTCCTCTGCCGCTGCACCGGCTATCGCAAGATCGTCGCTGCGGTGATGGATGCTGGACGGTTCGCGAGCGAATTTTCGACCGACGGCGCTGCCCCTCATCCGCCTGCCGGCACCTTCTCCCCGTATAATGACGGGGAGAAAGGACAAGTTTGTGCGCTGGCGACCCCTTCTCTCGATCTTGACCGCAGAATGCCAATCTCAGGCCACGCCGTCGGCTCCTCTCCAATTCGCCTCGACGGCCTGCCGAAAGTCACCGGCGGCGAAAGATTCGGCGGCGATTCCTTCCCGGCCGAAGCGCTGGCGGTGCTGGTGGTTCGCTCGCCGCATTATCACGCCCGCTTCGCCTTCGGCGATCTCGACGCCTGGGTGAAAGTCCATCCCGGCATCGTCGGCGTCTTCACCGCTGCCGACATTCCGGGAAAGAACTGCTTCGGCGTCATTGCGCCTTTCGCCGACCAGCCGGCGCTGGCCGAGGATTTTTCGCGCTTTCGCGGCGAGGCGGTGGCGCTGGTTGCCGGCGAGCGCGAGGCCATCCTCGATCTCGACCTTGCGGATTTTCCTGTTCGTTGGGCCGAGTTGCCGCATGTCCTGCAGCCATGCGAGGCGCAGGCCGGCGGCGTGCAGCTGATCCACGAGAACCGGCCGGCAAACCTGCTCACATCAGGCTTTGTCGAGCGCGGTGACCCCGAAGCCGCCCTTGCCGGCGCTGCGTTCACTGTTTCCGGCGCCATCGACACGTCCTATGTCGAGCACGCCTATATCGAGCCGGAAGCCGGCTATGCCTATATGGACGGCGACACGCTGGTCGTCGTCGCCTGCACGCAGGCGCCCTATATGGACCGCGACGACGTGGCAAAAGTGCTTGGCCTTGCCGTCGACAAGGTGCGGATCGTGCCGACCGCCACCGGCGGCGGCTTCGGCTCCAAGCTCGACGTTTCGTTGCAGCCGCTGATCGGTCTGGTGGCGATGAAGACCGGGCGGCCGGCGGCACTCGCCTATACCCGTCATGAATCGATGATCTCGACCACCAAGCGTCATCCCGCCGAGATGAAGGCGACCATCGGCGCCGATGCCGATGGCCGCGTCACCGGCATGGTCTTCGCCGGCGATTTCAACACCGGCGCCTATGCGAGTTGGGGACCGACCGTCGCCAACCGCGTGCCGGTGCACGCCTCCGGTCCCTATGCGACGCCGAACTATCGGGCCGAAGGCCGCGCCATCCACACGAATGGCCCGATCTCCGGCGCCTTCCGCGGTTTCGGCGTGCCGCAGGCGACGATCATGCAGGAGACGCTCTATGACGAGCTGGCCGAAAAGCTTGGCCTGGACCGGCTCGATTTTCGGGTGAAAAACTGTCTTCGTAACGGCTCCGAAACGGTTACCGGACAGAGGCTGGAATCGGGCGTCGGCATCGCCGAGTGCCTCGAAGCGCTGCGCCCGCATTGGAGGCGTGCGCTTGTCGATGCCGATACATTCAACAGTGCCAACGAAACCCGGAAACGCGGCGTCGGCGTCGCCTCCTGCTGGTATGGCTGCGGCAACACCTCGCTGCCCAATCCGTCGACCATCAGGGTCGGCATCTCGGCTGAAGGCGATGTCGTCCTGCATCAGGGCGCGGTCGATATCGGGCAAGGTTCGAACACGGTCATTGCGCAGATCTGCGCCGACGCGCTCGGCCTGCCGCTCGAAAAATTCCGCTTGAAAAGCGCCGACACGGCGATCACGCCGGACGCCGGCAAGACGTCGGCCTCGCGCCAGACCTTCGTGACCGGCAAGGCCGCCGAAAAAGCCGGCCGTGCTTTGCGCGAGACCATGCTGCGCTTTGCCAATGTGTCGGAGAGAGCGGCGATCGCTCTGGATGGCGCAAGCCTGGTCATCCGCGAAGGCGAAGCGACACGGCATATCGATTTGTCCACGCTGAAGGCCGATGCCGACGGCTTGGTCTTTCGCGCCGAGGAAAGCTATGACCCGCCGACCCTGCCGCTCGACGCCAGGGGCCAGGGCAAGCCTTATGCCGTCTATGGCTACGGCGCGCAGATCGCCGAACTGGAGGTCGACCTCAAGCTCGGCACGGTGAAGCTGATCAAGATCACCGCAGCGCATGATGTCGGCAAGGCGGTCAATCCTCTGCTCGCCGAAGGCCAGATCGAGGGCGGCATCGCGCAAGGCATCGGCATGGCGCTGATGGAGGAATACATCCCCGGCCGCACCGAGAATCTGCACGACTACCTGATCCCGACGATCGGCGACGTGCCGCCGATCGAGACCATCCTGATCGAAGTTCCGGATCCGGAAGGACCGTTTGGCGCCAAGGGCCTGGGCGAGCATGTGCTGATCCCGACGGCACCGGCGATCCTCAACGCCATCCGCCATGCCACCGGTGTCCTGGTCAGCAAAATTCCGGCGACGCCGAGCCGCACCCGCGCCGCGATCCGCGACAAGGAGGCACGCCGATGAGCGAGCTTGCCGAACGTTTCGAGACGCATGATCCCGGCGAGAAGCAGGTGGCGGAAAAGATCCGCTGCGATGCCTGCCCGGTCATGTGCTACATAGCAGACGGCCGCACCGGCGCCTGCGACCGCTACGGCAATGTCGGCGGCAGGATCGTGCGGATGGATCCGCTGACCATCCTCGACCACGCGACCGAGGCCGGCGGCGCGGTCGTGCCGTTTGTCGCCGAGGGCGAAGAATGGGACGGCGAGCTGGTCAACACCGGCCGCCGCTTCGTCACCGCGATCGGCGCCGGCACCACCTATCCCGACTACAAGCCGGCGCCTTTCATCGTCAGCCAGGAGGTCGAAGGCGTCGATCTCGTCACCGTCGTCACCGAGGGCATCTTCTCCTACTGCGGCCTCAAGGTGAAGATCGACACCGACCGTCATATCGGCCCCGAAACGGCGATTGTGCGCGCCGGAGGCGAGGCGATCGGCCATGTCACGACAGGCGAATATGGCTCGCAGATGCTGTCGCTGGGCGGCGTGCATCATCTGACCGGCGGCTCGAAAGCCGAAGGCCGCGCCACCTGCGATGCGCTGCTCAATCTATGCAATCGCAAGCCGGTCGAACTCACCATCGACGGCGGCGCTGTGGTCGTCGTCGAAGCCGGCAAGCCGCCGGTCATCGACGGCAAGCTCGAGCAGCGGATGCGCGTCGGCTGCGGCTCGGCCACCATCGGCATGTTCGCCACCCAGTGGCGCGGCCTGGTCGACGAGGTGGTGGTGGTCGACGATCACATCACCGGCGTCGTCTCCGAGCATCAGGCAGGCAAGGTGCTCGGCTGGCAGGACACGGGCATAAAAATCATCGGCCGCCGTTCGACGCCGGGTCGCTATTTCAAGGTGTCGGAGCCCGGCCTCGGCTGGGGCGGCACCAGCATTTCCAACCCGCTGTCGATCCTTGGCGAATGGAATGCGAAGAAGGGCGCGCGTCCCGGCCTGTCGCTGCTGATGGTCTCGACCACCGGCGAGCAGTTCGCCTATTACGAGCTCGACGACGCCTTGAAGCCGATGCAGAAACCGTTCCCCGAGCGACTGCAGAAATCCGTCGGCCTGATCGAGGACAATTGCGAGCCGGCGCTGTGCACCGTGCTGTTCGTCGGCGGCGCCGGCGGCTCGCTGCGCGCCGGCGTCACCGAGAACCCGGTCAATCTGACCCGCTCGGTGCAGGGCCTGACGACGTATGTGACGGTCGGCGGCGCGCCGGTCTATGTCTGGCCGGGCGGCGGCATCACGCTGATGGTCGACGTCACCCGCGTGCCGGAAGGCGCCTTCGGCTATGTGCCGACGCCGGCACTGGTGGCGCCGATCGAGTTCACCCTGCGCCGCGACGATTATATCAGGCTCGGCGGCTACGAAGCCGAGATCCGCAGCGTTGACGACATTCTCGCCAAAGGCGGCGAGTATCTCAACCCGCGCCGCGGCACGTCTGCGCCAGCCAGCAATCCATGGCCGCCGCTGGCGCAGCTCCGGCGCACAGCGGCAGACGGGGCAAAGTGATGAACGGCCCGCAGGCGCATTGGCTTGAGGACGGCAGGCGGCTGCATCTCAATCATGGCCCGATCGACCTGATCGTCGAGGCATTTGGCGATGCGGACGAACGCCGCGCCGCCTATAGCCAGGCGGTGGCGCGGTTTCAAACAATCCTGCCAGAACTCGTCGACGAACTGCCAGAACTACGCCGGCCGGCCTCGTCGCGACCCCGGGCTTTCGCTGGCCCTACGGCGCGACGTATGGAAGCGGCGGTTGTTCCGCTGGCGAAACAATTCATCACGCCGATGGCTGCGGTCGCCGGTTCGGTAGCCGACGAAATGCTTGCTACGCTGCTGGCCGGCCGCCGGCTCGATCGCGCCTATGTCAACAATGGTGGCGACAGCGCGATCCATCTCGGCAATGGCCGGTCCATGACGCTTGCCATTGCCGGGACGGGCCATGGACTGGCAGACCGGATCGCGATCCGTGCCGAAGACGGGATTCGCGGCATCGCGACCAGCGGCTGGCGCGGCCGTTCCTTTTCGCTCGGGATCGCCGACGCTGTTACCGTGCTGGCGCGGACCGGTGCTGAAGCCGATGCAGCCGCCACCCTGATCGCCAACGCCGTCGACCTGCCCGGTCATCGCGCCATCGAGCGCATGCCGGCACGCGATCTGGCGCCCGACAGCGACCTTGGCGATCGCCTGGTCACCCAGGGCGTCGGCGCGCTTTCATCAGGCGAAATCGCCGTCGCGCTGGACTGGGGGCTCGCCGTCGCCGAGGAGTTTCGGCGAAACGGCCTGATTGCCGCTTCAGCCTTGTTCCTTGCCGGTCAGGCACGGATCGCCGGCCCCATGGCGCTCGTTGCGCCCAACGAGAAATCAAGGAAGGAAATTGCCCATGCCTGAGTTTGCGATCCGCAAGATTGCGGTGCTGACCGAGGAGATATTTCATGAGGGCGGGCCGGTGGCGAAGGTGCCGCGCCGCCGCGCCGCCGCAATGGCGGTAGTGAACAACCCATTCGCCGGCCGCTACGTGGAAGATCTGCAGAGCGCCATGGACGATCTGAAGCCGCTCGGCCTGCTGCTCTCCGACAAGCTCATCACCGCATTGGGTGGCGACGTGAAACAGATCGACGGCTACGGCAAGGGCGCCATCGTCGGTATCGCCGGCGAGCTGGAGCATGGCGCGCTGTGGCATGTGCCTGGCGGCTATGCCATGCGCGAGCGGCTCGGCGACGCCAAGGCGATCGTGCCATCGGCAAAGAAGGTCGGCGCCTTCGGCTCGCGGCTCGACGTGCCGCTCGGCCATATCAACGCCGCCTATGTGCGCAGCCATTTCGACGCCATGGAGGTCGGCATCAGCGACGGCCCTCGTCCCGACGAGATCCTGTTCTGCCTCGCCATGACCTGCGGCCCGCGCGTGCACGACCGCATGGGCGGCCTCGCGGCAAAGGACATCAAGGCGTGGGACGGACTGCGGTGAGCGCCGAAGACATCAAGCTCAAGCTGGTCGAGGCCGAGGAGCCTGACGAGAACGATTACCGCCTGCAGGAGCAGGTCGGCTTCATCCTGCGCAAGGCTCACCAGCGCCATGTCTCGATCTTCGCCGCGCACATCGCCGACCTGACGCCGCCGCAATTCGCCGCCCTGGCCAAGTTGCACGATGTCGGCGAGACCTCGCAGAACCAGCTTGGCAGCCTGATCGCCATGGACGCGGCGACGGTGAAAGGTGTCATCGACCGGCTCAAGGCGCGCGGCCTGGTCGAGCTTTCCAAGCATGAGGTCGACAAAAGGCGCCTGCTGGTCAATCTGACTGCTGAAGGCCGCAAGGCTGTCGAGCGGCTGATCCCGATCGCCCGCGACATCACGCAGGAAACGCTGGCGCCGCTTTCGGCCAAGGAGGCCGCCATTTTCATGAGGCTTTTGGCCAAGCTGGCGTGAGCGCGGCCTTGGTCAGCCTAGGCCGTAAGAGTCCGCATTTTCGGATACCTGGCCTAGTCAGCTTGTTCGGTCTGCGCTGCCCCTCATTGCCCTGCCGGGCATTTCTCCCCGTATAGTGACGGGAAGCCGCCACCGATGGTTTCGCCAATCGCCAGCGTTGAAAAAAGGGTGCAGCGTTTCCGGTCAGTCCCCTTCTCCCCGTCACTATACGGGGAGAAGGTGCCGGCAGGCGGATGAGGGGCAGCGCTATGCCGCGTCCCTCAAGCGCCCTCACCGGCGACACGCCTCAGAGCCCGTGCTCCTTCAGGATCTGGGCGGCATTTTCCTTGGTGATCTTCTGCGTCGGCAGCGTGATGGTCTTTTCGACCTTCTCGCCGTTCAGGAACTTGATCGCCTGCCGCAGCCCTTCGGCGCCCGGCGTCACATAGGTGAACGTCGCCGTCAGCTCACCATTGGCAACAAGCTGCACGCCTTCATTGGGCAGGCCGTCGATGCCGATGAACTTGATGTCCTTCTCGCGGCCGACGTCCTTGGCGGCAAGATAGGCGCCGTAGGCCATCGGGTCGTTATGACCATAGACGAGGTCGATCTTCTCGTTGTTGCGCAGCGCCGTGGCCATGATGTTGTAGGCCTGGTCCTGCTTCCAGTCGCCCGACTGCTGGTCGAGCAAATATTTTATGCCCGGCTCCTTGTCAGTGAATTCATGGAAGCCGTCATGGCGGTCATGTGCCGGCTGGGTACCCATTCCGCCCCAGATCTCGACGACATTGCCTGATGCCTTGCCCTTGCCGCCGAGCAATTCGACGGCGTATTCACCGGCAGCCCGGCCGATCAGCTTGTTGTCGCCGCCGACGAACTGCGTGTAGTCCTTGGTCTCGACGTTGCGGTCGAGCACGAAGACCGGGATCTTGGCGTCGATCGCTTGCTGCACGACACCGGTCAACCCCGCGGATTCCTTCGGTGACACCAGCAGCGCGTCGACTTCCTGGCGGATCAGGTTCTCGACATCGGCGACCTGCTTTTCCGTCTTGTCCTCGCCGTCGGTGACGATCAGCTCGACTTCCGGATGCTTGGCGGCCTCGGCCAGGATGTCCTTGTTGAACTGGGCGCGCCACGGCTCGACGGTCGTCACCTGCGAGAAGCCGATCTTCCACTTCTTGTCCTGTGCGTAGGCGTTGCCGCTGGCCAAAAGCGCGGTCGTGGTCAGCAGTGCCGCGGTGACAGCGGCAAGCTTCAGCAATTCACGTCGTTTCATTTCTTGTTTCCTCCAAGATTTAAAGACGGGGTCTCTTTTGACGGCCGCTTTGCTGCGGTCGTTTCCTTGTGCGCCGCTTTTCCGCCAGGCAGGCGCAGATAGTAGAGAAGATCAACGGCATTGCGCTCCTGGACGAGCACGGTGCCGATGATGATCATCCCCTTCAGCACGAGCTGAAGGTTCGAATTGATGTTGTGCAATTGCAGGATGTTCGAGAGCAGTCCGAAGATCAGCACGCCGCAGAATGTGCCGATGAGGCTGCCGCGACCGCCCATCAGGCTGCCGCGACCGCCCATCAGGCTGGTGCCGCCGATGACCACGGCAGCGATGGCATCGAGCTCCAGCCCGGCGCCGGCATCCGGCTTGCCTTGCCTGTATTGCGCGACATAGAGCACCGCCGCCACGCCGGCCAGCAACCCGGATACGGCGTAGGTGGCGATCTTGACGCGGCCGGCGGCGATGCCGGACAGCCGCGCCGCCTCTTCGTTGCCGCCGATGGCGTAGACATAGCGGCCGAACGGCGTGAAGCGCAGCACCGCGCCGTAGATCAGGATCGCTCCGAGGAAGAACAGGCCCGGCATCGGGATCACGCCGAACACCAGCGAGCGCAGCATTTCGAAATCGGCGGTGGCGTTCGACCCGGTGTAGACCGGCAGCACCGCATTGTTCTGGCCGGCGGTCAGCCGGGCGATGCCGAGCGCCGTCACCATCATCGCCAGCGTGACGATGAAAGGCTGCAGCCGCCCGGCAACGATGATGAAGCCGTTGAGCGCGCCGAACAGCAAGCCGACGCAAGGCGCCACCAGCAACACGCCGAGCACGCCGAATTTCGAGCCGACCTGCGGCAGCAGGAACCACAGCACCAGACTGCAGAGGATCACCCCGACAATGCCGGGCGTGACCAGCCCACGAACGCTATCCAGCCTGATGGCGTGGGTGGCCTGCGGGCCGGCGCGCGATTTTTCGATGTTCAGGAAGATGAAGCGGGTGACCAGAATGCCGAGGCAAAGGGCGACAACGGCAACTGTCGGCACCCCCAGCACCACCGCCGGCGTGACGCCCGGAACCGTCAGCAGCATGGCGCAGACCACGGTGCAGATCGCCATCAGCGAGCCGACGGAAAGATCGATGCCGCCGGTGATGATCACCGCCGTCATGCCGGTGGCGATCAGGCCGGTGGTCGACACCTGGCGCAGCACATCGAGCAGATTGCCGTAGGACAGGAAGATGTTGTTGCCCTTGGAACTGATCGGCGAGCCCAGCACGCCGATCAGGAAGATGGCGATCAGGCCCCAATAGAGCTTCGTCCGGGACAGGATGTTCAAGATGCTCATGCTGCGGGTCTCGTCATGGTCCGGCGCGGCGCCGCGAGCCGCATGATGGCCTCCTCACTGGCTTGCGCGCGGGAAAGGATCCCCGTCTGGCGACCATCGGCCATGACCAGGATGCGATCGGAAAGATGCAGCAGCTCCGGCAATTCCGAGCTGATGACGGCGATGGCGAGGCCGTCTCGCGCCAGCTTGAAGATCAGGTCGTAGATCTCCCGCTTGGCGCCGACATCGATGCCGCGTGTCGGCTCGTCCAGCAGCAGCACCCGCGGCCGCGTTGCCAGCCACTTGCCGATGACGACCTTCTGCTGGTTGCCGCCGGACAGTGTGCCGGCCGGCTGCTCGATGGTCCCGCAGCGAATACCGAGCGCCTTGACCGCGTGCCGCGCCAAGCCTTGCTCGGCGGCCCGCGAGCGAAGGCCGAACCGCGCCAGCGCGCCGACCAGCGGCAGCGCGACATTGTCGGTAATCGACGCCTGAAGATGCAGGCCTTGCGTCTTGCGGTCCTCGGTCACCAGGGCGATGCCGAGGCGGCGTGCATCGCGCCGCGAACGGATTTCCACCGGCTCGCCGTCGAGCCGGATTTCGCCGCCGGCACGGCCGCTGCTGGAACCGAAGATGGTCTCCAGGATTTCGGTGCGTCCCGAGCCCAGCAGCCCGCCTATCCCCAGAATTTCGCCTTCGGCAAGATCGAAGGCGACGCCGTCGAGCGCGGTGCGCCAGGCGTGGCGGTCTGGTTTCGACAGCCATAGGCCGCTTACCGAGAGGACGATCTTGCCGCTGGGACCACGCTCTTCCTGGGAAGAGGCAAGCAGGTTGCGCCCGACCATCGCCGAAATGATGGTGTCTTCGTCGAGCTTTGCCATCGCCTCGGTCAGCACGCGGCGTCCATCGCGAAACACGGTGACCCGCCTGGCCAGATGCATGACCTCGTCGATGCGGTGCGAGATGTAGACGATCGCCACCCCGTTGTCGGCGAGCTGGCGGATGATCCGAAACAGCCTTTGGCATTCGGCCGGCGAAAGTGCGGAAGTCGGCTCGTCCATGATCAGGATGCGCGCCGACATCGACAGTGCCTTGGCGATCTCGACCAGCTGCTGCTCGCCGACACGCAGGCTGCCGACCCGCGCCTCCGGGTTGAGCTCGATGCCGAGCCTCTGCAGCAGGGCGCCGGCGGCATGGCTGCTTGCCTTGCGGTCGACGATAAGTCCGGCGATCAGCTTCTCGCGCCCCAGGAAGATATTGTCGGCAACGCTGAGCTCGGGGACCCGCAGCCTGAAGATGGGCACGACCCGCACCATCGGGCTGACCGTTCCCCACATCACCAATCCGTTCTTCACCGATGTCGTTTCGGTCATCCAGCAGGCATTCGACCGCGCCGGCTATGCGGTCATGCTGTGCTGCACGGACGAGGACCTGAACACGCAGGACGACCAGATCAGACTGCTGCTCGACAGAATGGTCGACGGACTGATTGTTGCGCGCGTCGGCGACGGCGCGATCCTGAAGAGAATTGTCGACGACGCCAACGTGCCGGTGGTGCTGCTCGACCGCGTTTGCGAAGGCGTCGATACCGACTCCGTCGTTCTCGACAACCAGCGCGCGGTGTTCGACGCCATCACCCATCTGATCGATCTCGGCCACCGGCGGATCGGCTACATCTCCGGATCGTTCGACATCTCGCCAATGCATGACCGCATGACGGGATATCGCGAGGCGCTCCAGGCTGCCGGCCTGCCGGTCGAGAGCGAGCTTGTCCGCTTCGGCAATTTCCATGAAGTCGACGGCTACAACGCGACGATGCAGCTGCTTTCGCTGCACGACCGCCCGAGCGCGGTCTTCTCGGCCAACAACCCGATGGTGATCGGCACCATGAAGGCGATCCGCGATATCGGGCTGTCCTGCCCCGAGGACATTTCGGTTGCCTGCTTCGACGATTTTCCGTGGTCGGACGTGTTCCAGCCGCAACTGACCACGGTCGCACAACCGGTCAAGGCGATCGGTGAGCAGGCGGCCAATCTGCTGCTCGACCGCCTAGCCGGAAACAGGGACGCGCCGCCGCGCAAGCTGACGCTCAAGGGACGCCTGATGATCCGCAATTCATGCCGGCCCCTTGGCGCGCCGCTGGGGGCGATCGCACAAAGCGTCAGCGCCTAACGCGCCTTCGCAGCCTCGCAAAAAAGTCAGGCCGCTTCCGACAGCGATTTGTGGACGTTGGCCAGGATCTCGAAGGATCGCACCCGCGCTGCGTGGTCGAAAATCTGCGCGGTGACCATCAGCTCGTCGGCGCCGGTGCGCTGCACGAACGCTTCGATGCCTTGCCTGACCGTTTCCGGGCCGCCGACGACGGCGCAGGACAGCGCCTGGTCGAGCATGGTTTTGGCCATCGGGTCGAGGTCGCGCTCATATCCGTCGACCGGCGGCGGCAAGCGGCCGGGCCGGCCTGTGCGCAGATTGACGAAGGCCTGCTGCAGCGAGGTGAACAACAGCCGCGCTTCGGCGTCGGAGGGTGCAGCGAACACGTTGAGGCCGAGCATGACATAGGGCTTGTCGAGCTGTTTCGACGCCTGGAAGCGCGAGCGATAGATCTCCAGTGCGTGGTCGAGTTCGGCCGGCGCGAAATGCGAGGCGAAGGCGTAGGGCAGGCCGAGCATGGCTGCGAGCTGCGCACCATAGAGGCTCGAGCCCAGAATCCAGATCGGCACCTGCTCGCCCTCGCCGGGCACGGCGCGGATACGCTGACCGTCTTCGGCCGGCTGGAAATAGCCCATCAGTTCGACGACATCCTGCGGGAAACTGTCGGCGCCGGCGTCGAGGTTGCGGCGCAGCGCACGCGCCGTGCCCATGTCGGTGCCCGGCGCCCGGCCGAGGCCGAGGTCGATGCGGCCTGGATGCAACGCGTTAAGTGTGCCGAACTGCTCGGCAATGACCAGCGGCGAATGGTTGGGCAGCATGATGCCGCCGGCTCCGACGCGTATCGTTGTGGTGCCGCCGGCGACATGGGCAATGACGACGGAGGTGGCGGCGCTGGCGATGCCCGGCATATTGTGATGCTCGGCCAGCCAATAGCGCCTGTACCCCAGCCGCTCGGCATGGCGGGCGAGATCGAGCGAATTGGTGAGCGATTGCGAAGCGTTGCTGCCTTCGACGATCGGCGACAGGTCGAGAACCGAAAGTGCGGTCATGGGCGGGGATCCTGTGGACGGGAGGGATGTAGGAACCGACCGCGACGGCCGCAAATTCAAAAAATTGAACTGACGCCCATGAGTCCACTCAAGCAAAAAGGGACGCTCTGGAATTTAGTATCCACGGCTGCCTGCCGCAGCTTATCCCGCTTCTCGGATCATGCGCCCGCAGCCGTGTCGGTTTCTGAAATCTCTTCGTCCTCAACCGCCGTATGTTGCGCCGCCAGGAAATTGCCGACATGGCTGAGCTCGTCGAAATGATCGCAGAACACCTTGATGACGACCAGCAGCGGCACCGCCATCAGCGCGCCGACGAAACCCCACAGCCAGGACCAGAAGGCAATGGCGATGAGGATCGCCACGGCGTTGATCTCTAGGCGCCGGCCAACCACCGTCGGCGTCACGAATTGGCCCTCGACGGTATCGCACAACAGCACGAAGGCCGGCGCCAGCAGCGCGTAGGAGATGCTGTCGAAGCTGATCAGCGCGATGATCGTGACAAGCGTGATTGTAATCAGCGCCCCGATATAGGGCAGGAAATTGAGCAGAGCCGCTGCTGCGCCCCAGACCTGCGGGTTGGGCATGCCGAGTGCCCATAGGCCGAGTCCGATGACCACGCCCAGGCATGTATTGATGATGGCGACGGTAAGCAGATAGTGCGAGATTTCACGTTCGACGTCATAGACGACGCGCAGTGCCCGCTTCTTTTCGCTGAGACTGGGGAAGGATTCGACGATCTTCTCATAGAACATCGTGCCGGACGCGAGCAGGAACAGCGACAGGACGAAGACGATGATGAGGCTGGTGCCCGCCGACAGCAAATTGCCGGCGGCTTGCGAGAGGATGCCCGATTGCGCCATGGCTACCCTCTGGACGCCCGGCCCTTGGGAGGTCTGCGTCAGTCCCTCTATCTGCCGCGAAATGTCCATGATCCTTTCGAAAGGACGCCGCAGTTGCGCGAGACGTTCGGTCAGCTGCTGGCCAATCACCGAGGTGTTGTTGATGAGGTCGATGACCGGGCCGCTAAGCAGATAGCCGGCCACGGCAAGGATGCTGACCGACAGCACCACCAGCAGTGTCGCCGATATCACATCGGGCATGCCGTGTTTGCGCAGGAAGCGGACGATCGGCGTCAGCGTCAGCGCCAGCAGGAAAGCCAGGATGACCGGCATGAAGAAGGCGCGGGCGAAGGAGAGCGCGTAGATCGCCATAAGGAAGAAGATGCCGACTAGCAGCGAACGTATCAGGTGCATGTCCGCACGCGCCTCGACGCGCGGATCGGGGCTCTCGGCAGCACCCGAAGCGGCGGGTTCGGCTTTCATTCTGGCCCTCGGCGGCACACTGCGATTGGTGTACGCTGTTGGCGGAAACGCCTTTGCGGCTTCAAGGTTCCGCTGGAGCGACGTGCGTCCACTTGGACGCTCAAAGTACGCTCTAACGCTTTGAATTTACCATCGGCCCCGAAAATCGATTCCGATTTGCGGCCGATGCGCTTAGCCGGCGCTGACGATGACCTTGGCCCTACGATCTAGCCGGCGAATCAAACGGCCGGCGCGGCCGCAGCAGGGATCGCCTTCGCCGTCTCCTTGCGCACGATCGGTGCCACCTTGGTGCCGTAGAGTTCGATCGCCTTCATGATCTTGGCGTGCGCCATGGTGCCGATCGCCATTTGCAGCAGGAAGCGGTCGTTGCCGAATATCCTGTGCTGGGCAACGATCTTTTCGGCCACCTGTTCGGGGTTGCCGACGAACAGCGCGCCGTTCGGGCCGCGCGACTGGTCGAAATGTGCTCTCGACGTCGGACCCCAGCCGCGCTCGCGACCGATGCGGTTCATCACCTCGGCCTGCGGCCCATAAAAATCGTCGGCCGCCTGGTCGGTGGTCGCGGCAATGAAGCCGTGCACGTTGAGGCTGGTGGCCAGATCAGCCGGATCGTCGCCGGCCCGTTTGGCCGCTTCCCTGTAAATATCGAACAGCGGCGCGAACCGCGCCGGCTCGCCGCCGATGATGGCCAGCGCCAGCGGCAGGCCGAGCGCACCGGCCCGCGCGGCGGATTGCGGCGTGCCGCCGATCGCGATCCAGATCGGCAATCTGTCCTGGAACGGGCGGGGGTAGACGCCGCGATCGTTGATCGGAGCGCGCAGCCTGCCCGACCAGCTCACCTTGACATGATCGCGGACGGCAAGCAGCAGATCGAGCTTTTCGGCAAAGAGCTCGTCATAGTCCTCAAGATTGTAGCCGAACAGCGGAAAGGATTCGATGAACGAGCCGCGCCCAGCCATGATCTCAGCCCGGCCGCTGGATAGAAGGTCGAGCGTTGCAAACTGCTGGAAGACACGGACCGGATCGTCGGAGGATAGCACAGTGACCGCGCTGGTCAGCTTTATGCGCCGGGTGCGTTCGGCGGCTGCGGCCAGGGCTACGATCGGCGCTGAAGCCGCATAATCGGGACGGTGATGCTCGCCCAACCCAAACACGTCGAGGCCGACCTGGTCGGCCAGCTCGATCTCCTCGATCAGGTTGCGCAGCCGCTCATGCGCACCGATGGCGCCTGGGCCTGATTCCGGGCTGACGTCGGCGAAGGTGTAGAGACCGAGTTCCATCATCTGTCATCCTGGTGGTTTGTTCTGGTGTTTTGTTTTCGCGCTACAGGTAGCGACCAGTCCGCCGCGCCGCCAGAGGGTCGCATGGTGAACAGTGCATGTCCGTTTCAGCCGAATTCAGCCGAAAAGGCGTCTCCCGGCTGCAACAGCTCAGAATTTCATGGCTGGCATACCGTTTTGGCGCTTGAACTCTGGGTTTTCACGCGTATGTAAGCCTCGCAAATTGACTCCAGGGAAGTGGACTTGGCTATCTATAGGGAAAAAGACGTTTTCGAGCGGCGCAATGCCGCAAACGAGGCAAAGAAGGCGCTTCTCGAGCGCTTCAAGGCAAAGCCGGCAGCGGACGATCCAGCGGTGCTGGCACGACAGGCCGAACGCAAGGCGATCCTCGAAGCCCGTGCGATACGCGAGGCCGAAAAGGCCAGGCTGAAGCAGGAGAAGCTGGCGCGCGAAGCGGCCGAAAAGGCCGAGCGCGAAGCTGCTGCCGAAGCGGCGCGTATCGCTGCTGAAGAAGCGGCGCAGGCGGAAGCGAAGATCCGGGAAGCCGAAGAGAACGAGCGCATCGCTCGTTTGCTTGCCGACGAGGCTGAGCGCAAAGCCAAGCGCGACGCGCGCTATGCGGCGCGCAAGCAGCGCACCGGCAGGACGCCTCCGGGCTTTTCCGCTCGCTAGCGCTCCTACAGCGCGATTTCACCAATCAAAATTCAGGGCCGCCTTGCAGCGGCCCTGAAGGCGTTTGTGCTGCGGCCTTGCTGCAAACCTAGGTCGCGAGTTTCAATCCTATGATGCCGCAGACGATGAGTGCGATGCAGGCCAGCCTGATCGCGGTCGCAGGCTCACCGAGCAGCCAGATGCCAAGCAGCGCCGTGCCGACGGTGCCGATGCCGGTCCACACCGCGTAAGCCGTGCCGACCGGCAGGGTCTTCAGCGCCAGTCCGAGCAAGGCGAGACTGACGACCATCGAGGCAACCGTCAGGATGGTCGGAAGCGGCTTCGAAAAGCCATCAGTGTATTTGAGGCCAATAGCCCAGCCGATCTCGAACAGGCCAGCGAAGAAGAGAAGAATCCACGACATCGGAACGCTCCATTGGATTGCGGGTCGTCCCGGTCTTTTCGGAAAGCGCGAAGTCGTCTTCGCCGCATTGATTTAGAAATGCCCAATCAACAGCAGCGCCGACAACACTTCAGGACCAGTCGCTGAATGTCGATGGTCCTGAAATGCCGTCGGTCATGACTGCGCCGAAACGCCGAGGCTTACTTGTCCTTGAGTTTGGTCGCCTTGACGGGCGGCGCTTTCAGGGTCGGGGCAGCGGCAGGTTTCTTCGCGTCCTTCTTCGGCTTGCGGGCTTCTTTGCCCGCCTTCATCGCACCTTTAGCCATGATTCGTTTCCTCCAATTGTGGCAAGCGAAATGAACCAAGAGAAACGCCCGACCGCAAGAGGCATAATCTGGCGCCGGCGCCAGCCGTCGGCTGTCAATCGTTTCTAATTCGCTCGTAAACCACGCTGGTCCGTGCGATGATCTTTTTGCACTGCAGCAACGGCCCGTGCCTTCGCCGGGTGGTGATCCGGCAGGACGGTCAGGACGACAATGCGAATTCATATCGGCTGCGAGATGAGCTTCGACTTTCCGCAGGAAACGCCGCTGATCGCGATGCTCAACGTCCACTATTCCCGCGCGTCCGATCTCGAGCGGCCGGATTTCCTGACTTCGAACCCACCGGTGCCGATCGAGAGCTACCGCGACAGTTTCGGCAATTGGTGCAATCGTCTTGTCGCCCCGCCCGGTCGCTTCACCTTCGGCACGGACGCCGTGATCCGCGATCCCGGAACCTTCGAGACCGGCGATCTGGTGGCATGGCAGCACGAGGTGCGCGACCTGCCGTCGGAGACATTGCTGTTCCTGCTGCCGAGCCGCTATTGCGAGAGCGACGTGCTGGCGAGCGAGGCGTGGCGGCTGTTCGGCCACTCACCGCTCGGTATTCCACGCGTGCAGGCGGTCTGCGATTTCGTCCACAACCACATCATCTTCAACTACGGCAACGCGCGGCCGACGCGCACGGCGACAGAGGCCTATCGAGAGCAAAGCGGCGTTTGCCGCGACTTTGCCCATCTCGCCGTCGCCTTCTGCCGCGCCTTGAACATCCCGACGCGCTATTGCACCGGCTACATCAGCGACATCGGCCTGCCGAAGCCTTGGTCGGACATGGACTTCGCCGCCTGGATGGAGGTCTACCTCGGCGGTCGCTGGCATGCCTTCGATCCGCGCAACAATGCGCCGCGCATCGGCCGCATCCTGATCGCCTCCGGCCGCGACGCAGCCGATGTGCCGCTGACCCATATTTTCGGGCCGGGCACGCTGGCCGGTTTCAAGGTCTGGACGGAAGAAGTCATCGAACAGGCGTCGACGCAGCAGCCTTGAACCAGCGGATGGTTTGCCGCGTTGTGAATGCCTGTGTGGAGCTTCGGCGGCTGCGCCGTTAAGCTCCAACACGTCGAGGCGCGGCTGAAGGGAGGAACGAAGATGAAAATCGACGGCGGGTGCCATTGCGGCGCCATTACCTACGAGGCGGAGGTCGATCCGGACAACACCAGTATTTGTCACTGCATCGATTGTCAGCAGCTGACCGGAACAGCGTTTCGGGTGACCGTGCCGGCGCCGGAGGAGCGCTACCGGATCACCAAGGGCACGCCGAAGATCTACATCAAGACCGCAGCGAGCGGCGCCAGGCGCGCCCAGGCCTTTTGCGGCGAGTGCGGTACGCACCTCTATGCCACGTCGGTTGGCGACGGGCCGAAAGTCTATGGCATCAGGGTCGGCACGGCGCGGCAGCGCGAACAACTGATCCCGAGAAAGCAGATCTGGCACCGCTCGGCGCTGCATTGGCTGCCGGAGTTCGAAGGCACAATGATCGTCGAGGAGCAGTAGCCTCTCAGTCGTCGCCTTCGACCACCCTTAGCCTCAATTGGCCGGTCTTGGAGTCGGCGACGCGCGCTCCCGCTTCGGTCTTCGCGTTGGCCGCCGATCCGGCGTCGCCTTCCGCCGGCTGCGCGCCGAACTCCAGCGCCTCGATCTTCTGGCCGCGCTTGGTCACCTTCGACGTCGAGACGAGAATATCGTCGATATCCTTGGCCGACTGGCCGAAATGGCTCTGCAGCTTGCGCACCCGCTCGTCAAGGCGCGAGACATCCTCCATCAGCCGGATGACTTCGCCCTGGATCAAATGCGCCTGCTCGCGCATGCGGGCGTCCTTGAGAATCGCCTGGATGACCTGAATCGACAGCATCAGCAGCGACGGCGAGACGATGACGATGCGAGCGCGGTGCGCCTTGTGGACAATCCCCTCGAAATTCTCGTGGATCTCGGCGAATACCGATTCCGACGGCACGAACATGAAGGCGGTGTCCTGCGTCTCGCCCTGGATCAGGTATTTGTCGGAAATATCGCGGACATGCACCTCGATATCACGCCGAAACGCTTGTGCGGCGACCTTCTGCAAATCGACGCCTTCGGCGGCACGGATGGCATTCCAGGCTTCCAGCGGAAACTTGGCGTCGATGGCGAGTGCAGGCGCGCCGTTCGGCATCTTCACCAGGCAGTCGGGCCGGCTGCCGTTCGACAGGGTCGCCTGGAATTCATAGGCGCCGTGCGGCAGGCCGTCGGCGACGATCGCCTCCATGCGCGACTGGCCGAAGGCGCCGCGCGTCTGTTTGTTGGAGAGGATTGCCTGAAGTTGCACGACCTGGCTGGCGAGCGACTGGATGTTGCCTTGCGCTGTATCGATGACCGCCAGCCGCTCCTGCAGTTTGGCGAGGCTTTCATGCGTCGATTTCGTCTGCTCGGTCATGGTCTGGCCGAGACGGCCGGTCATCGCGTCGAGACGCTGGCCGATCGACTGCGTGAGTTCGGCCTGCCGCGCCCCGAACACTTCGGCGATGGCGCCCATGCGGCCCTGCATCTCGGCCTGGCTTGCCAGGATGCCGGCCATCCGCGCCTCGGCGTCGCGGGTGTGGTCGGCGGCTTCCGCGGCAGCCACCGCACGCGCCTTGGCCGAGCGCCAGAGCGCGACGACGAGCGCCACGAACAGGGCCAGGAACAGGACCGCGCCGAATGCCAGCACGTGGCCGAGCGTGATCGTGGTGGCGCCGAGCCGGGCGATCGGTTCGGACAGGATGGTGGTCAGGTCGTTCATATCGGACAGCATAGATGATTCGGCCTGACGACACAGATCAAAACGTGAACGCCGCTGCAAATGCCCCGGTTGACGCTTTTCGTGCGAGGTCTTAGGTGAGACGCCATGTCGATCAAGCCGCTCATCATCCTTCCCGATCCCGTCCTGCGCCAGGTTTCGAAACCGGTCGAGCGCGTCGACGGCGCCTTGCGCAAACTGGCCGACGATATGCTGGACACGATGTATGATGCGCCGGGCATTGGTCTGGCGGCGATCCAGATCGGCGAACCGCTGCGCATGCTGGTGATCGACCTCGCCAAGGAAGACGAGCCGCCGGTGCCGCATGTCTTCATCAATCCCGAGATTCTTGAGAGCGCCGATCAGCGCTCGGTCTACGAGGAGGGGTGCCTGTCGATCCCGGATTACTATGCCGAGGTCGAGCGCCCTGCCGCCGTGCGGGTGAAATATCTCGATCGCGACGGCAAGCTGCAGGAGATCGAGGCCGAAGGGCTGATGGCGACTTGCCTGCAGCACGAAATCGACCATCTCAACGGCGTTCTGTTCATCGACCACATCTCGAAGCTGAAGCGCGACATGGTGGTGAAGAAGTTCAAGAAGCTCGCCAGGGACAAACCATCAGGCAGCAAGGCGCCGGGCAAGTTAGTGGGATAGGGCGATACTCGCGCAGTTTGATGCTGAACCTTTCGAAGATGTTGGCGGGACAGCGCCCCTCTACCCTGTTCCAGATCAGGAAATGGAGACGCCGATGAGCGACATGCTGATCAGAAATATTCCCGAACCCTTGAAGCGGGAAATCGAGCAGGCGGCGCGTAAGAGCGCCCAGAGCCTGTCGGGCAAGGCGATAGCTCTTCTGCGCGAAGGCATGGTCGCCGAAAGGCAAGCCAGGCTGGAGCCGGGTCTTTCGGCATGGGACGCTATTCGCGCGACTTTCGCTGCTGAAAACGCAATGGCGATGAATTCGCCAAGATCATGAACGAAATCGAAGCAGAAAGGAAACGCGACTTCGGTCGCCGACCCGCAAAGTTCGCGACTTCGACTGAGCCGACTTAACGGCCAGACGAAGACCGGACCCGGAACAAAATGCCCTTGCGCGTCATCTTCATGGGTACGCCCGAATTCTCGGTGCCGACGCTGCGGGCGATCGCGGATGCCGGACATGAGATTGGAGCCGTCTACACTCAGCCGCCGCGCGCCGCCGGTCGCCGGGGGCTGGAACTGACGCCGTCGCCGGTGCAGCGCGAGGCCGAGCGGCTGGGCCTCGAGGTGCGGACGCCGGTGTCGCTGAAGAACGAGACCGAGCAGCAGGCGTTCCGCGCCTTGCGGGCCGATGTCGCCGTCGTCGTCGCCTATGGATTGCTGTTGCCCAAACCCATTCTCGAGGCGCCGCGGCTCGGCTGCGTCAATGGTCACGCGTCGCTGTTGCCACGCTGGCGCGGCGCCGCCCCTATCCAGCGCGCCATCATGGCCGGCGATACCGAGACAGGCATGATGGTGATGCGGATGGAAGAAGGCCTGGACACCGGCCCGGTGGCGATGGCCGAAAAATGCGCCATCGGCCCCAATATGACGGCCGGCGAACTGCATGATCGGCTGATGCACATTGGCGCCGCGCTGATGGCGGAAGCGCTGGCTCGTCTGGAACGGGATGCCCTGACTTTTGCCGCACAGGCGACGGAGGGGGTGACCTATGCCAAAAAGATCGATAAAGCGGAGACGCGCGTGGACTGGACGCGGCCTGCTGGCGAAGTCCACGATCATATTCGCGGCCTGTCGCCCTTTCCCGGCGCATGGTGCGAGATCGAAATTGGCGGCCGCCTGGAGCGGCTGAAACTGCTTCGCTCGACGCTTTCGCAAGGCGCCGGCGAGCCGGGAGGAATTCTCGACGACCGGCTGACGGTCGCCTGCGGGTCAGGCGCGATCAGGTTGGTCGAAGTTCAACGTGCGGGCGGAAGGCCCATTGCCGCGCAGGAGTTTCTGCGCGGGGCCAAGCTCGAAAAAGGAACGAAATTCTCATGAGCATGATGTCGATACGCGCGGCAACGCCGCGGGACCGCGAGGCGATCCGCCTGGTCGAGGAACACGCATTTGGCCAGCAGGCGGAGGCCGGCCTGGTCGACGCGCTGGTCAGCGGCGGCGATGCCGTCGTCGAACTGGTGGCGGAAGAAGATGGACAGGTGGTCGGCCATATTCTGTTTTCGCGGCTTTACGTGCAGAACGGCGGCAAGAGCTTTCCGGCGGTGGCGCTGGCGCCTCTTGCGGTCGAGCCGTCATTCCATGGCACCGGCATCGGCGGTGCGCTGGTCCGCGAGGCGCATATCCGCCTGAAGGATGCCGGCGAGGTGCTGGCGGTGGTGCTTGGCGATCCCGCATATTATGGCCGCTTCGGCTACAGTCACGCGCGCGCCGAAAAATTCGAAAGCGAGTTCCAGGGCGAAGCGCTGCAGGCGCTGGTCTGGGGCGAAGCGCCTGAGACCGGCAAGCTGGTCTACGCTTCGGCTTTCGGCACCGCGCTCGCCGCCTAACCTCATCCTTCTTAGGAATGCCGCGTTTTCGCCTCGACATCGAATATGACGGCAGCCTCTATGCCGGCTGGCAGCGCCAGGCAGACCAGCCTTCGGTGCAGCAGGCGATCGAACAGGCGATCGAGAAATTCTGCGGCGAACAGGTCTCGCTGCGCGGCGCCGGCCGCACCGATGCCGGCGTCCATGCGACCGGTCAGGTGGCGCATGTCGATCTCGTCAGGGCGTGGCCTGATGACAAGGTTCGCGATGCCGTCAACGCCCACCTGCAAACGGCCAAGGCGCGCATCGCCATCCTCAAGGCGGCTGTGGTGCCGGATAGCTTCGATGCGCGTTTCTCGGCGATCGGCCGCCACTATCTCTACCGCATCGTCAACCGGCGCGCGCCGGCGGCGCTCGACAAGGGCAAGATCTGGTGGGTGCCGAAGCGGCTCGACGCCGAGGCCATGCACGAAGCGGCAAAGGTGCTGCTGGGGCGGCATGATTTCACCACGTTCCGCTCGACCCAGTGCCAGGCCGACAACCCGGTCCGGACGCTCGACCGGCTGGATGTCAGTCGGCTGGGTGACATGATCGAAGTGCGAGCCTCGGCGCGCTCGTTCCTGCACAATCAGGTGCGCTCGATGGTCGGCTCGCTGAAGCGCGTCGGCGAAGGCGGCTGGACAATTGCCGATCTGAAGGCGGCGCTCGACGCGCGCGACCGTGCAGCCTGTGGCCAGGTGGCGCCGCCCGATGGGCTTTTTCTCGTTGGGGTAGATTATCCGAAGGCGTCCGGATGACGCGGCTAGATGTGCCGATCAGTCAGCGTCACTAGGCTAGGTCGTCCTGCCAATCGGCCCAGCCGTAGAACACGCGCACAATCACCACGCGCTCGGACTCTACAATGAAGGCGATGGTGACGCGGCGTGTGAATCCGATGATGCGAAGCTATTCAAGTCCCGGTTCCGCTCGGCGCACCGATGCCGAGCAGCGCCTGCAGCGCGAACAGAACGACCAGCGACGCCACGAACATTCCGGCGAAGACAGCGCTGCCGACAGCCGCGCCCCTGCCGATGGCAACGTTTGTCATCCGCCAGGTCAGGATCATCGACAGCGCGAACAAAAGCAGCGACGCCAGTACGGCGAACTCGTTGGTGGACGGCAGGAAAAGCCTGATCAACGCCGCTGGCAGCATCATCCAGGCGATGATCGCCGACGCCCAGTTGCTGGCGACGACATAGTGGACGAAGCGCCCGCCGATGCCGGCGCGCGGCGCGACGAGGGCAAGGCCGACAAGCGGCAACACCCAGACGCCGATGTCGACTGTCGCCAGACGAATCAGCATGCTGAAGCGTCCGGCGAATGCATTCGGATCGCCGATCTCGTTGGCGAGGCCGACCCAACCGACGATCAGCGCCGGTGCCGCGACGACGATGGCGAAGAAGGAATTCCAGAAACCGTCGGCCGAAAGGTCGAACTGGCGCAGCCCATCGGCCTTGCCGAGCATCAGTCGCCAGGCGCCGTTGAGCGAAGCATAGGTTTCATCCGACGAAAGCATGATTACGATGCGCCTTGCTCGAACCAGTCTTCGATGAAGCGCAGATAAATCTGCGTCAGCGTCTCGAGGTCGGCAAGTGCGACGCGTTCATCGACCATGTGCATGGTCTTGCCGACCAGCCCGAACTCGACCACCGGACAATAATCCTTGATGAAGCGTGCGTCGGAGGTGCCGCCGGAGGTGGAAAGCGCCGGCTTCCTGCCGATCACCGCCTTGACCGAACCGCTGAGCGCTTCGATCAGCCGCTTGTCGCGGGTGAGGAAGACGTGGCTCGGCCGGTCGCGCCAGACGAGTTCGTAATCGACCGGTGTCGTCTTGCCGGCCCGGTATTTCTTTCGCTTCGCCGCCTTGTCGAGACGGTTGTGGATTTCCGCCTGGATGGTCTCGGCGGTCCATGTGTCGTTGAAGCGGATGTTGAAGGCGGCGGTCGCCTTTGCCGGAATAACATTGGTGGCCGGATTGCCGACGTCGATCGAGGTTACCTCCAGATTGGTCGGCTGGAAGTCCTTGGTGCCCTTGTCGAAGACTGGGTGCAGCAAGGCTTCGACCAGCGTCATCAGGCCGCGCACCGGATTGTCGGCAAGCTGCGGATAGGCGGCGTGGCCTTGGCGGCCGTTGACGATGATGCTGCCGGACAAAGAGCCGCGCCGGCCGATCTTGATCATGTCGCCCAGCGCATCGGGATTGGTCGGCTCGCCGACGATCGACGCATCCCATTTCTCGCCCTTGGCGACCGCCCATTCGAGCAGCTTTGTCGTGCCGTTGATGGCCGGCCCTTCTTCGTCGCCGGTGATCAGCAGCGAGACCGAGCCTTTCAGGCCGCCTTTCGACTCGAGATGGCGCGCCACGGCGGCGATGAAACAGGCGATGCCCCCCTTCATGTCGACGGCACCGCGACCGAACATCTCGCCCTTGGCGATCTCGGCAGCGAAAGGCGGATGCGTCCATGAGGTCTCGTCGCCGACCGGCACCACGTCGGTATGCCCGGCGAACATCAGGTGCGGACCGTTGCCGGAGCGCCGCGCATAGAGATTTTCGATATCGGGCGTGCCGTCCTCCGAGAACACCGGGCGCTCGACGGAAAAGCCGAGTGGTTTCAGCATTGTTTCCAGCGTGCTCAGTGCCCCGCCCTCGATAGGTGTCACGGAGGGGCAGCGGATGAGGGCGGCGAGATTTCCAGCGGGATCGGTCGGCAACGTCATGGGCAAAAGCGTTAGTCGAAAGCGCAAGGCCTGTCACGGCCAGACATAAGGGCCAGCCATCCCGCCGACACTATGGTTTTCATGGCGTATTGTCGCAGGCCTGATGCATGTCGCCCAAAAGGCATGGCCCTGGGCTTGACCGGTGCGGGCGCAGCGGTTTTGGGCAAATGCGCATAAAACAAACAAAGGCTTAAAGTGCGTCGCAGGAGTCGCTTCAGACGCGACGCACTTAGGCGGGATACGAGATATTGCATGGACTGAGCGACAAAAGGCCCAAATAATCGCTGTGGTCAGTTCGCGGCCCGCACATGCGCCCGGTAACGGCCCTTTCCGGTGCGTTTGGCTTCATAGAGCGCGTGATCGGAGCAGGTGAGAAGAAGTTCCGGCTCGCCGCCGTCGGCAGGCGCGAAGGCACTTCCAATGCTCAACCCGAAGGGTATTGCGGTGCCCACGCCAAGGTCGAAGGGTACCGAAATCTTCTCAATGGCGCGCTTTGCCAGCATGGTGGCTTCGATCTCGGATGTGTCGGGCAGCAGGATCACGAATTCGTCACCGCCGATGCGAAAGACCATATCCCCCGGTCGGAAAGCGCGCTTCAATCGTTCGGCCACCTTGCGCAGCAGCATGTCGCCGACCGCGTGGCCGAAGCGGTCATTGACGTGTTTGAAGCCGTCGAGGTCCATGCTGAGAACGGCAAACGGCATGCCGCCGTTTGCTGCCGGCGCCGCAAGCTCGCTGCACATGCCGCGCAGTTTCTCCTGAAGGAAGATGCGGTTGGGCAGGCCGGTCAGCGCGTCCTTGATCGCCAGATCGCGATTGTCCAGTTCGGCGCGGATCATGCGGGCGTTGATCGCATGATTTTGAAGCAGCACGATGATGACGCCGGCCACATAGAAAGGCACTTGAAATCCGACGATCGACATTCCGGGCGCCGGAGATAACAGCGCGCCAACCAGGAAAGGCAGGCTTACGGCCAGCATGACGAATATGGCGTAGCGCGGGGTCGCTGCGTTGCGCGACGACACCACGCCGACGACGCCTGCGACGTTCAAGGCAGCCAGCACGGCAAGCGCCATATCCCCGCTGACGACGCAGCCATAGCAGCCGAGGCCGAAAATCACCGACCATGACCCACCGGCGGCCATGAGGCCTGTCAGCGGCCCCGTTCCCCCGCGCTTGCGGGTCCGCTCACATTCCCGCATCAGCAGGAAGCGGACGGCAAACAGAATGAGGTCGGCCGCCATCCAGGCGTAAGGCCACCGGTCGCCGGTGAAGACAGTGGCGCCGACTGCCAGCACCAGGACACTGATGGTGCCGAACAGGACAGCGAATTTGCGCTCGAAAGTGGTGTCGAGAAGCCGCGCGCGGACAGCTTCCGGTTCCGCTCTGATCGGTGAAGAAAACCAGGCGAACAGCCGCGCGCCGGCGCTTCGCCTTCCGCGCGTTTTCGGGTTGGCCAGGGGCTCGTCGTGTGCCAGTCGAGTGCTCCGTGCCGGTCGACACAGTCTTCACAGGGCATGCTGGACCAAGGTGATTAAGATTAGCTTAGGTACCTGGACGAGCCGACCGCAATGGACCGTCGATCAGGGTGATCTTTTGCCAGATCTTTCGCGACAGATTGGAGCCCAAGGACTCGATGTCGTTGACGCCATCGACGACCACATCGTCGTTGACCGATTGCGCGAACAGCGCGGCGATCTTGCCGGTGATCGACAGCATTTCGGAGCAATAGTCGAGGTAGCGCGCGAGATCGGCACGGTCGGTTATGCGTGCCGGTGAATGCGATGTCGGCTTGAAATCGGTTGAAAGCGCTGCCGGATCCTTGGTCAGCTGATGCATGTCGATGACATGGATCAGCGATCGCAAGCCATGAAGCTTGCGAAACACCTGCTTGCGCTTGATGCGCTCCTCGGTCCGGATCAAGGCCAGGAAGCCGAGCATCGCGAGGATGATCATGTTGATCAAGGATTCGATGCCTTGCACCGACTGGATGGCGTCGTGGGTTCCCGAGATGCGGCCGAGCGGAAGGATGGTGCCGACGAACAGGAACATCAGCGCGCCGGCGGCAATGGTGACGATGACGACGCCGCGCAGCCACCAGATCGGCGCTTCCAGCGCCTTCGCCGCCTTGGCCAGATCACGCGACAGCGACACAAGTTCTATGGCGACGCCACGCAAGCCGGTATCGGGAAACCGCTCCGCGACGCGTTTTTCCAGTCGCTCGGCAGTTTCGATGATCAGTTTCGCATCAAGCGTGCGGTAGCGCATGGCTAGGGACCCGCCCGGCGCTCAGGATTCGGCCGGCGCATTGGTGCGTTTGCCGTAGCGGTTGGGTCCGGGATCACTTTTGAAAAAGGCCAGAATGACAAGGAGAATGGCGCCGACGATGAGAGAGATCAATGCGTAGTAGGTAGGCTTGCCGAAATCATGGAACCGCTTCGCCGTTAGCGCAAAGGTCGACCATGTCGAGACGACCACAGCGATCCACCAGGCGAGCGCCCAGTACTGACTTGCAGCAGTGCCCAACGGCGTTCGCGAGAACTGGTAGAGCAGGAAAAGCTGAGTGAGGAGCGGCAAAAGACCCGCCAAAACATAGGCGCTGGGGTTCACTCGCCCGGAAAGGCTGAAGAAAAGCCATAGAAATCGAGGTCTGTCGAGCAAGCGGGTAGGTCCGTTTTTTTGAAAAGATCAATCGCGAAGCAGTTCATTGATCGAGGTTTTGGAACGGGTCCTGGCATCGACCCGCTTGACGATGACGGCGCAGTAGAGGCTGGGACCCCAGTTTTCGCCTGGCACGTTCTTGCCCGGCATCGTGCCCGCCACCACCACTGAATTGGCTGGCACTTCGCCGTAGAAAACCTCGCCGGTGGCACGGTCGACGATCTTGGTCGACTGGCCGATGAAGACGCCCATGCCGAGTACCGAGCCTTCGCGCACGACGCACCCTTCAACCACTTCGGAGCGTGCGCCGATGAAGCAGTTGTCCTCGATGATGGTCGGGCCGGCCTGCATCGGCTCCAGCACGCCGCCGATGCCGACGCCGCCCGACAGATGCACATTCTTGCCGATCTGGGCACAGGAGCCGACCGAGGCCCATGTGTCGACCATGGTGCCGCTGTCGACATAGGCGCCGACATTGACGAAGGACGGCATCAGCACGGCACCTGGCGCGACGTAGGCGGAGCGCCGCACGATCGATGACGGCACGGCACGGAAACCTGCCTTCTCAAAGTCGATGGCGCTCCAGCCGTCGAATTTCGACGGCACCTTGTCCCACCACACGGCCTGGCCCGGACCACCCTTGATGATCTCCATCGGGTTGAGTCGGAACGACAGCAGCACAGCTTTCTTCAGCCACTGGTTGACATGCCATGTGCCGTCGGCCTGGCGCTCAGCAACGCGGACAACACCCCGGTCGAGCAGGTCGAGCGCCGCCTGGATGGCGTCGCGCGCTGCGCCGCGGGTTGCCGTCGAAATCGTCTCGCGTTCCTCGAAGGCGGTTTCGATGGTCTTTTCGAGGCTCGCCAGATCGGGCTTTGACATGAATTCGCTCCATTACCAAGCTGTTAAGGGGCCGCACCTTAACCTGTTTTGAAAGTCGCCGGACCCTATGTGAAGGCTTGGTGAGGGTCAATCGCGGCTGCGTCGCGGGACGGCGCAACTGAATAATTGGACGGGTAGGTAATATGACTCCTATGGAAAAGGCGGGGTGGACGCCGCTGCCGCATTCGGACGAGGATCTGGAGCGGTCGAAAAGCGTGCCGGACACGCCGCAGACGCGTGCCGAGACCTACCGGTTGGCATGGAACGATCCCGACTTCATGACACGGCGCGAATTGCGCGCGGTCAGGCTGCAGCTCGAACTGTTGAAGCCGGAGATGATCCTGGCCGAGCGCGGCATCGGCTCGACCGTCATCCTGTTCGGCGGGGCGCGCATACCCGAGCCGGGCGGTGAAGCCTGGGCGGCCAAGAACGAGACGCAGAAGGAAAACCTCGAGAAAAACAGCAAATATTACGAGGAAGCGCGAAAATTCGCCCGGCTCTGCTCGCAGCAGTCGGCCACCTCCTATTATCGCGAATTCGTCGTGGTGACAGGCGGCGGACCCGGCGTGATGGAAGCCGGCAACCGCGGCGCCGACGATGTCGGCGCCCCGTCGATCGGCCTCAACATCGTGTTGCCGCACGAGCAGGCGCCGAATGCCTATGTGACGCCGGAGCTCTGTTTCAACTTCCACTATTTCGCGATCCGCAAGATGCATTTCGTCATGCGCGCCAAGGCTGTCGCGGTGTTTCCCGGCGGCTTCGGCACGATGGACGAATTCTTCGAGACGCTGACCCTGATCCAGACCGGCCGCATGGAGCGCGTGCCGGTGATCCTGTTCGGCAAGGCTTTCTGGAAACGGGCGATCGATCTCGATTTCCTCGCCGAGCAAGGCACGATCACCCCTGGCGACCAGGACATCATCGATTTCGTCGACACCGCCGACGAAGCCTGGGGGATCATCAGCCGCTTCTATCAGCTCTAGGCCGCGGGCTTCGATCCGGCTTTACGAAGCTTACGGCTCAAGCGGTGATGTCGACGATCGCGGTGAGGAATTCGGCAAGATCGTCGGTGACGAAATCCACATCGTCCTCGTGGCCCGGGTCACGTTCCCAGATTTCGGAGAAGGTCGGCTCGAAGTTGCGCGGCACAACCAGCACCGTGGTCATGCCCAGCGATTTCGGCACGGACAGGTTGCGGGCCAGATCCTCGAACATCACCGCATTGTGGCCGGTGACCGCGTGGAGTTCCGCGAACTTCTCGTAGGTCTGGCGGGCCGGCTTAGGGTTCAGCCCGGCAGCGACGATATCGAAGATGTCGTCGAAATGATCGAGGATGCCGAGTTGGCGCGCGGTGCGTTCGGCATGCCTGCGGTCGCCATTGGTGAAGATGAACTTGCGGCCGGGAAGCTGGCGGATGGCGGTGCCGAGAACGGGATCGGGAACCAGCCAGGAATAGTCGATGTCATGGACCTTCTCGAGAAAGTCGTCGGGATCGATGCCGTGGCGCGCCATCAGACCGTTCAGCGTCGTGCCATATTCCCGGTAGAGTTCCTTCTGCAGCTTGCGGGCATCGTCGCGTGGCAGCGTCAGCAGTTCTCCGACATAGGCGGTCATCTTTACGTCGATCTGCGAGAACAGGTTCGAATGGTGCGGATAGAGGGTGTTGTCGAGGTCGAACACCCAGTCGGTGACATGGGCAAAGCGGGCGGGGTCCGGGAGCGTGGTCATGCAACCCCTTATGGCACGAAACAATGCTTTTGGCAGAGGCTTTATCCACAACTTATGCGCGTCATGGGTGGCGAAAATGGCCCGATGATTCAAATTTTAGGCATCGCCGAAAGGGGCCATTCAGGGCTTGCTGGCACACAGACGGTCCAGGGGGAACCAGCGATGAGCCGCATATTTCTGAAGTCTGCCGCCGTCGCTTTCGCCTCCCTCGCAGTCTCGCTGTTGTTGACGCTGATCGTCGTTCCGGCAATGGGCTTTCCGATCAACCGCACGATCTGGCTGACGTCCACGGTCTGCCCGCTGGTGCTCGCCTGGATCGCCAGCGCCTACACGTTCTGGCAGGGCGAGAGGTTGAAAGGCGCTCATCGCGACCTCGCCCGCGCTCATGCCCAGCTCGCCGCTGCGCATCGGCGCCTGTCGGAGAAGGCAAGCCGCGACGACATGACCGGCATGCTCAACCGCGAGAGCTTCTTCGCCGCCCTCGAGGCCACCCGGCGTAAATCCGATCGCGGTGCGTTGCTGATCATCGACGCCGATCACTTCAAGCTCATCAACGACAGCTACGGCCATCTGACCGGCGACGATGCACTGCTCCTGATTGCAAGCGCGATCGAGCGCGGCGTGCGCAGCGGCGACGTGATCGGCCGCATCGGCGGCGAGGAATTCGGTGCGTTTCTGGTCGGCGCCACCGAACAGGAAGCCAAACGCGTCGCTGAACGCATTCGCCGTGAAGTCGAGCTGATCCGCTTCCGTCCCGTCGATGAGCGGGTCATACCCCTCACCGTCAGCATCGGCGGTGTCACCTGCGGCGAGGATGCCGGCGTATCGGATCTGATGCGTGTCGCCGACCGCCGCCTTTACCAGGCCAAGGATCGCGGCCGCAATCTGACCATCCTGGACAGGGACGTTTCCGAAGCGGCCTGAACGCCCTTGCCTCGGCTTCCGGCCTGCCGATGGTTCCTAATCCCAGCGCGCCACCAACAACGCCCGCGCCGATCGGCTGCGAGCGTCCGAGCCGGGCCAGCGTCTAAAGTTTCGCCGGGTCGAGCACCGGCTTGCCCTTGTGGCGTCCGATGATCGCTGCCATGTCGGCGACGTTGTGGAAGGCATCGCGCAAAACGTCGAAGGACGGCAGCACGAAATAGGCGCGCTGGAACTTGTCGATCTCATAGCTGGTGCGCATTACCGTTTTCAGATCGAAGGGAACATGATGCGCGTCCTTGCTTTCAACCGCGAATTGAAGTTCGGCAAAGGACGACATCAGCCCGGCGCCGAAAGCCTTCAACGGTTGGCCGGCCTCCTGGATCAGCCCGTACTCGACGGTGTACCAGTAGAGGCGGCTGATCATCTCGTCGCCGCCGAGCGCGATCAGATGCTCGGCCTTCTCGCCATACATCTGCATGAAATCGGCAAAGACCGGCTGGGTCAGCACCGGCACATGGCCGAAGAAGTCGTGGAACATATCCGGCTCGACGATGTAGTCGAGCTCTTGTTTCGTCCGCAGCCAGTTGGTCACCGGGAAGCGCCGGGCTGCCAGGTGGACGAAGAAGGCCGGTGCCGGAATGAGGCCCGGCACGGCGACGATTTCCCAACCGGTAAGCTTGCGCAGCTTCTCGCTGACCACACCGAAATCCGGAATCCTGTCGAGCAGGCCCAGCGTGGCGACGCCGTCGAGATAGGACTGGTGTGCCAGCTTTTTGGTCAGCTTCGTCTGGCGGTCGCACAGTGTACGCCACACCGCCTGCTCATCAGCAGTGTAGTTGTAGCTCTGCTCAACGGTGAAATCGGCACGGCAGACCGAATAGTCGCCGCGAAGGCCTTGCGCCGCGCATTCGCGGGCGTAATCGGCAACGTTCATCGTCATGGCTGTTCTCCCTGGAAATCACGACTAACATCTTGAAAGTTTAGCCGGATCCGGTGAGGCAAATCCGCTTTGATGATGGCTCGAACGAGCGATTTGAGGTAAAAGCCACCACAGCAAAGCTGCAGGAGAGTGAAAGTGCCTCAGTTTGACGATTTTGAGATCAAGATGCTCGATGTCTTGCAGCGCGATGGGCGCAAGCCTGTGTCCGAACTGGCCCAGGTGATCGGCCTTTCGACGACGCCATGCGCGCGCCGCTTCGAGGCTCTTCAGAGCGCCGGCATCATCAAGCGCTTTGCCGCTGTGCTCAGCCGCCGCGCCATCGGCCTGATGGTCGAAGTGTTCATTCAGGTGCGCCTGGTGACCCACAGCGACGGGTCGCCTGAAACCTTTATCGCCGCCGTGCAGCGTATGGACGAGGTGTCGTCGTGCTGGACGATGACTGGCGACTACGATTTCCTGCTGCATGTGATGGTGCCGTCGGTCGACGAGCTCAACGCCTTTGTCATGCACCGGCTGATGCGGCTCGACGGCGTGCGCGACGTCCACACGCAGCTTGTGCTGCAGAACATCAAGGGGCCGGGCCACGTGCCGCTTGGACACCTCAGGCGATAAGTTCGCCCTGACGCCTGTTCAACCCTGGGTTTCTCACCGACAAGTTGCAGCCTGGGCTTACCGCACGATCAGTGTGCCGGCGCCGTGTTCGGTAAACAGTTCGAGCAGCACCGAATGCGGCGTCTTGCCATTGAGGATGACGACGCCTTCGACGCCGCGCTCGATCGCATCGATGCAGGTCTCGACCTTGGGGATCATGCCGCCCGACACCGTGCCGTCCTTGATCAAGGCCTTTGCCTCGGCGACGGTCAGTTCGTCGATGAGCTTCTTGTTCCTGTCGAGCACGCCGGGCACGTCGGTGAGGAACAGAAGGCGTGTCGCCTGGCAGGCGCCGGCGATAGCGCCGGCGAAGGTGTCGGCATTGATGTTGTAGGTGTGGCCGTCACGGCCCGGCGCCACCGGCGCCAGCACCGGGATCATTTCGGACCGCGCCAGAAGGTCGAGCAGGGTGCGGTCGACCTCGACCGGCTCACCGACGAAGCCGAGATCGAGCACACGCTCGATGTTGGAGTCCGGGTCGATCATGGTCTTGCGCGCCTTTTCGGCGAAAACCATGTTGCCGTCCTTGCCGCACAGGCCGATGGCCCATTCGCCCTCGGCATTGATCAGCGCGACGATCTCCTTGTTGATCGAGCCGGCCAACACCATCTCGACGATCTCGACCGTCTTCTGGTCGGTGACGCGCAATCCGCCCTCGAACTTCGATTCGATGCCCATCTTGCTCAGCATGGCGCCGATCTGCGGCCCGCCGCCATGCACGACGATCGGGTTGACGCCGGATTGTTTGAGCAGCGCGATGTCGCGGGCAAAGGCCTTGCCGAGCGCGATGTCGCCCATGGCGTGGCCGCCATACTTCACCACGACCGTCTTGTTCTCGTAGCGCTGCATATAGGGCAGCGCCCTCGAAAGCAGCGCGGCCTGCATTTCGGCGGTGGCGGCGAGGTCCGTCATTCGGCTTGGTTCCCAGCTTGGCATGAACGGCGGCGTCTTAGCGGGAATTGGAGCAGGGGGCAAACGGCTTTGCTGTCACGTCAGGTGAAATCGGCCTGCTTTCGTACCGGGCACCTGCAGTGGCGCCCGCCGCGCCAGCCATCCCGAAATCTTTTCCATTTGCGCGGCGAGGGACAACAAGGTCTCCTCGTCGCCGGGGCGGCCGGCGGCCTGGATGCCGAGCGGCAGGCCGGCATCGGTGACATGAACAGGCAGCGCGATCGACGGCTGGCCGCTGACGTTCTGGATTGCCGGCCAGTGGGTGAACCACAGGCTCTTGTCCATCAACTGGCCGAACAGCGGCTTGAATTTCAGCAAGCGGGCAAGCCGCAGCCTGTCGATCATTTCTTCCAGGAACGCATCTGCGCCTTTTGGATCCATCGCGCCGCAGGCTAGTGGCGGATGCGCGATGACAGGCATCAGCACGGCATCGTACCGCGCCGTCTCGATGATCAGCCGGCGCGAGGTGGCATGCAGCCGCTGCAGGCTGGCATAGATCTCGCCGGCCGAAAGGACTTCGCCGAAGGCGCTCATCACCCGCGTGGCGCGTTCGATATCACCCGAAATGGAGCGGCCGACGCGCAAGACCTCGCCGCGCATCGTGCCGGCCACCGCCGCGGCGACGGTTCTGGCGAAATCAGCGATGAAATCGCGATCGATATAGGGCAGGTCGATCTCCTCTATCGTATGGCCGCCTTCGCGCGCCAAAGCTATCGCAGTGTCCAGCGCCGCCAGCGTCTCGGCCGATATCGGCAGGCCGAGCGGCGATTTCCGGTAGACCGCCAGTTTCAGCTTGCCGGGGTCACGCACTGCTGCGGCGGCGAAAGTTCCTTTCGGCGTCGGCGCCGCATACGGCGACAGCGGATCGGGCCCATGCGTCAGGTCGAGCAGCAAGGCCGAATCACCGACCGAGCGGGAAACGGCGTGGTCGATGACCAGGCCGTACCAGCTTTCGCTGACCAGCGGCGTCAGCGGCACGCGGCCGCGCGAGGTTTTCAGCCCGACCAGCCCGGTGCAGGCGGCGGGAACGCGAATCGAGCCGCCGCCGTCCGAAGCATGTGCCACCGGCACGACGCCGGCCGCGACCAGCGCCGCCGCACCTCCAGACGAACCGCCGCTGGTATGGGCTGTATTCCACGGATTGCGGGTGATGCCGAAAGCGGCGGATTCGGTCATCAGCCTCAGCCCATGTTCGGGCGAGGTGCTGGTGGCGATCGGGACGAGGCCGGCGGCCAGATGGCGTTCGGTCATCACCGAGTCGAAATCGGCAACGAAAGCCGGAATGCGGCTGCCGCCGTGCGTCGGCACGCCTTTCATGGCGATGCCGAGATCCTTCAGCGCGAAGGGCACGCCGGCCAGCGGCAGCTTGCGGTCGATGGTTTTCGCCCGCGTCCGCGCCGCCTCGTAAAGCGGCTCGGCGATGGCATTGATGTCCGGGCGAGTGGCCTCGGCCCGCGCAATCGCCGCGTCGACGAGCTCCTGCGGCGAGATTTCTCCTTTGCGCACCAAGCCGGCCAGGGCGGTAGCGTCATGTTCCCACAGGGCCCGTTCGACCGACATTCTTGCTCCCCCAACTATCGGCAAGCTAGAGCATCGGATGCAAAAGTGGAAACCCGGTTTTGGGAAATCCGATGCTCAAAAGGTCGGCTCTTTCTCGTCAATGGAAGCCGACGGCGCTCCCGGTGCACAGGAACGCTTCCGCCGTTGCAATACATTGCAGTGGAATAATTTGGGGCAATTGCCTAATTTGGGCAATTGCTTAATTTGGCAGCCGATGACGCCGCAGGACATCAGCAACCTGATCGTCCGGACTTCGATGAAGGACCGGGCTGCGTTCGATCTGCTCTACCGGCAGACCAGCGCGAAACTTTTCGGCGTCTGCCTTCGTGTATTGAAGGACCGGGGAGAGGCGGAAGAGGCGCTGCAGGAGGTCTTCGTCAAGATATGGACGAAGGCGGACCGTTTCGCCGTTTCGGAGCTAAGCCCGATTTCCTGGCTGGTGGCCATTGCGCGCAATCACGCGATCGATCGGATAAGGGCGCGGCGAGAGCCTGCTGCCTATATCGACGCTGCGCTCGACGTCGCCGATCCGGCGCCGGGACCTGAGGCTGCGGCTGTTGCGGGCGGTGAATCCGGGCGCATCTATCGTTGTCTCGACGAATTGGAAAAGGACCGGGCGGCGGCCGTCCGGGGCGCTTATCTGGACGGCGAAAGCTATGCCGAACTGGCGGCGCGCCATGACGTGCCGCTGAACACGATGAGAACCTGGCTGCGGCGCAGCCTGTTGAAGCTCAGAGAGTGTCTTGAAAGATGACGCTGGCAGAGGATGACGGACCGGAATCTGGGGGCGACGACCTGTTTGCCGCCGAATACGTTCTTGGCGTCCTGGCCGCGGAAGAGCGCGAGATTGCGTCACGCCGCATCGACGCGGACGCCGCTTTCGCGCACCTTGTCGATGTCTGGGAGGCGCGTCTTTCGCCGATGGCCGACGCCTATCCGGAGACAGAGCCGCCGATCAGGGTCAAGGAGGCATTGGATCGCCGGCTGTTCGTCGCAGAGCCTCGCGCCGGCCTCTGGTCAAGCCTTGCCTTCTGGCGCGGTCTTGCAGCCGCTTCCGTCGCGGCGTTGGCGATCTATATCGCCGAGCCTTACCTCAACCCGCCGGCCGAGCCGCCGCGGCTCATCGCCTCGCTGGCTGCCGATGGCAGCGACGTCAGATACCTCGCCGTCTATGATGCCGCCCGTCGCGAGGTCGGCCTGTCGCATGTCTCCGGCGAGCGCGCCGCCGGCAAGGATTTCGAGCTTTGGATGATCGAGGGCAAGAATGCGCCGGTCTCTATGGGCGTCATCCCGGCCGGCCAGACCGCGCGTATGACCATCTCCCCGGCCGTGCAGGAAAAACTTGCGCAAGGCGCCGTGCTTGCGGTCAGCCTTGAACCGACCGGCGGTTCGCCGACCGGCCAGCCGACCGGCCCTGTGGTCGCTGCGGGCGATCTGAAGAGCATCTGATCGCCCCTGTCTGCTAATCACCCCGATCTGCCGATTTTTCGAGAAGATTTTAAATCTATCACCTGTGGTGACTTTGGCGGGGAAGCATGCAGGCTGTAAGAGTCCTGCCCTGAAAATCATGCTCGCCGTTATAAAAAATAAAATTTTCTCCTGAATGGGCGAAACTCGGGCATTTATCCCCCGTATCTCCTTGCGCCCCAAAGAGGGGAAAAAATAAACTGAGGAGATAGAAATAATGCGTAAGTTCGCCACACTTTTGCTTGCCGGAACGGTCGCCGTCTCCGCGCTTGCCACCGCCGCCTATGCCGAAAATCCGATGGTCGGCGGCGCCGCCATGTATGCCACCAGGAACATCGTCGAGAACGCCGTCAATTCGAAGGATCACACGACGCTGGTCGCGGCCGTCAAGACCGGCGGTCTCGTCGACACGCTGCAGAGTGCCGGTCCCTTCACCGTGTTCGCGCCGACCAACGAGGCCTTTGCCGCCCTTCCGGCCGGCACCGTCGATACATTGCTCAAGCCCGAAAACAAGGACAAGCTGGTCAAGATCCTGACCTGCCACGTCATCGGTGCCAAGGCGATGTCAGCCGACGTCGCCAAGATGGCCATGGACGATGGTGGCGCGCACAAGGTCAAGACGGTTGGGGGCTGCGAGCTGACGCTCAAGGCCGAAAACGGCAAGGTCACCGCGACCGACGAGAACGGCAATGTCGCCAATGTGACTGTCGCCGATGTCGAGCAGTCGAACGGCGTCATCCACGTCATCGACAAGGTTCTCCTGCCGAAGATGTAACGAAGCGCCCGTCGCCAGCGAACATATGGCTGAGGCTCCATGCCGAGTGCGCGGGTTTCCGCTTGCGTGACCCGCGCAATCGACAGGCGTACACTCCGCACCGTCCGCTGTAAGTGTGGGGCAGGTGCGGAGTGCCCGGTGTCGGGAGCTGGCCGTCACCGGCTTTTGATTTCCATGTGACGGTCGAATTTGGCAAACGGAAAGAGGAGGAATGGTGATGATCCGGCGCGACTTTCTTTGGAGCGGTGCCGCTGTGGCATTGTTGGCAGGCACGGCAGCAGCGCTGCGCATCGGCAGGCCGCAGGACGCACACGCGGCCGAAACCTTCGAGGTCACCAAGACCGAGGCCGAGTGGCGCGCCATCCTGTCCGATGCGGCTTTCAATGTGCTGCGCAAGGAAGGCACCGAATATCCCGGCACCAGCCCGCTGCTCAACGAACACCGCAAGGGCATCTTCGCCTGCGCCGGCTGCGACCTGCCGCTCTATTCCTCCGATACGAAGTTCGATTCCGGCACCGGCTGGCCAAGCTTCTGGCAGGAGATTCCCAACGCCGTCGGCATGACCGCGGACAGGTCCCTCGGAATGACCCGAACCGAAGTCCACTGCCGCCGCTGCGGCGGTCATCTCGGCCATGTCTTCGACGACGGCCCGCCGCCGACCGGCTTGCGTCATTGCATCAACGGCGTCGCCTTGACTTTTAAGCCGGCCACGGCCTGACCCACAGCGCCGCGTCCTTTGGGCGCGCAAAGTTGCTCAATCAGTGTCCGCCGCCTCCGCCCGCCGGCTCGGCCGGCTTGCGGATGACCATGGTGAAGATCGCCAGCGTCGCGAACAGCGCCGTCAACAGATAGAACACGTCCATGAAGGACAGCAGCGAAGCCTGCTGCTGGACCATGCCGGACAGTTTCGAGATCGCCGCCTTGGAGGCGTCGAGGCCGGCATTCTGCTGGAAGTCGAGCGTCATGTTCTGCAGCCTGGTCTGCGCCTCGGCGCTGCCCCATTGCACATGCTCGGCCAGCCTTGCGTAGTGGAAGGCGCTGCGGTCGATCAGCACGGTGTTGATGACGGCAAGGCCGACGGCGCCACCGAGATTGCGGGTGAGGTTGAACAGACCGGATGCATTCTTAAGCCGGTCAGGCGGCAGCGTTCCAAGCGCGATGTTGTTGATCGGCACCATGCACAGCATCATCGAGGCGCCGCGCAGGATCTGCGGCAGCAAAAGCTCCCAGAAATCCCAGTCTGCGGTCAGATAGGTCATCCGCCAGGTGCCGGCAGCGAAGCCGAAGAAGCCGATCATCATCATCAGCCGCGGATCCATCTTGCGCGACAGGATGCCGGAAATCGGCGCTGTGACGAACATCGCCAGGCCGCTGACGAACAGCGCCTCGCCGATCATCAGGGAGTCGTAGCCGCGGATGCGCCCCAGATACACCGGATAGAGATAGGTCAGGCCGTAGAGGCCGATGCCGATGACGAAGGAGAACAGCGAGCCGAAAGCGAAGTTGACGTTGGCGAAGGCCTTCAGGTCGACGATCGGCTCCTCGGCAGTGAAGGCGCGCCAGAAGAACAGCACCGCGCCGGCCGTCATCAGGATGGCGCAGATGAACACGGCCTGGTCCTGAAGCCAGTCGTTGTTGGGACCTTCCTCGAGCACAAATTCCAGCGAGCCGAGGAAAGCCGCCATGCCGGCGAGGCCCCACCAGTCGAACTTGCGGAACAGGCTGAGATTGGGCTTGTCGAAGTCGATCAGCGACCATGCGGCTGCGGTCACCATGATGCCGGGCACCACATTGATCAGGAACAGCCAGTGCCAGGACATGGCATGGCTGATATAGCCGCCGACAGTCGGGCCGATGGTCGGCGCCAGCGTCGCCACCAGGCCGATCATCGGCGACACCATGGCACGGCGCGACGGCGGGAAGATGGTGAACGCGGCAGCGAACACGCTTGGGATCATGCCGCCGCCGATAAAACCCTGGACGGCGCGGTAGACGATCATCTGGTCGATGTTGGTGGCGGTCGCCGCCAGCGCGCTCGCGGCGGTGAAGCCGGCCGCGGAGACGGTGAACAGCACACGCGTCGACAGCATCCGGCTGAGAAAACCGGACAGCGGGATCATGATGACTTCGGCGATGAGATAGGCGGTCTGCACCCACGGAATTTCGTCGGAGCTGGCGCTCAAGCCGGCCTGAATCTCGGCCAGCGAGGCCGAAACGATCTGGATGTCGAGGATCGCCATGAACATGCCGAACACCATCGCCAGGAAGGCGATGATGCGGCGTGTGGGAATGGTATCAGGCGTAGCCGGCCTCGCCGGCGGCGATCCTGCTGTCGAGGTTGCGGTTGCCACGGCATTGCTCCCAAGCGGCCGCTCAGTTCGACGCCGAAGGTGCGGTGCGGCTGTCGACGGCGACGACGACGCTGAGGCCGGCGCGCAGCTTGCCTGTCTTCAGCACATCCGCCGGCACGTCGATGCGAACCGGGACGCGCTGCACGACCTTGGTGAAGTTGCCGGTGGCGTTTTCCGGCGGCAGCAGCGAGAACACCGCGCCGGATGCCGGCGCCAGCGACGAGACGGTGCCTTCGAAATCCTGGCCGTCGATCGCGTCGACCGAAATCCTGACCTTTTCACCAGGCACCAGCCGGGCAAGCTGGGTCTCCTTGAAATTGGCGACGATATAGAGCTTGTCCATCGGCACGATGACGGCGAGCTTCTGTCCGGGGCTGATCAGGTCGCCCTGCTCGACCGAGCGGTTGCCGACGACACCGTCATAGGGCGCGCGCAGCACGGTGAAGGACAGGTCGCGTGCGGCCTTGTCCCTGGCAAGCTGCAGCGACGCCAGCGTGCTTGCCGTCTCCGCGCGCTGCGCTTGGAGCACACCGATATTGGCCTCAGCCGCCGCGATCTGGGCGTCGGCACCGACAAGGGCGGCATTGGCCTGCTCGACCGCGGTCTGGGCATCGTACAGTTGGGCCTGGGTGCCGACATGTGTCTTGAGCAATTGGGCGGCGCGCGCTTGGACACGCGCCGCATTGGCGGCGGCGGCCTGGTGGGCGGTCTTCTGCGCCTGCGCCTGCTCGAGCGAGGCGCGCGCCGCCTCGGTCTGGGCGTCGATACGATCGAGCGTCTTGCTCAAGGTGGCGATCTGCGCCTCGGCCTGGGCGACCGCTATTTTGTAGTCGCCATTGTCGACGACCAGCAGCGGGTCGCCGGCCTTGACCTGCTGGTTCTCGGTCACCTTGACCTGATCGACATAGCCGGAAATTTTCGGCGAAATGAACGCCATGTCGGCCTGGACATAGGCGTCGTCGGTGGAGATCATGAAACGCCCGTCGGTCCAGTAATCATAGCCATACCAGGCGCCTGCGCCCAGCAAGCCAAGCGCAATGATCGGCAACAGAAAGGAGCGTGCCGAGCGTTTCTTTTTGGCCGGCGCCTCGGCCGGAGGGCTTGTTGCGGGCTCAGTCGGTGGGTTCGGCGCTTCGATTGCCGGCGCAACCTTGGCGTTGGGGAAGGGACGGACTTCGGCGGTTGGGGTCGCGTTCGAGGACATGGCATCTCTCTTGGCATCGCTAGAAACCGGGCATCAGACTGAACCGTTCGGTTCGATGTTGACGTTGACTTAGCGCGGTGAGAGGCCCATATCAAGGATGATCGAACCGATCGGTTCGAATTTTTTTCGAGGTGTGACGTTATGACCGAGCCCGACAAGGACCAGTGCGATCCGCTGGATGGCCTGCGTCGCGGCCGCCCGGCGGCGGGACAGGACCCGGTCAAACGCAGCCAGATCATCGAGGGCGCACGTCGTGTCTTCATCGACAAGGGCTTCGAAGCGGCGTCGATGAACGACATCACCCGTGAGGCCGGCGTTTCCAAGGGCACGATCTATGTCTACTTCGCCAACAAGGAAGAGCTGTTCGAGGCGCTGATCGAGGAAGAGCGCGGCACGATCTTCAAGAATATGTACGATCTGCTCGACCGCGCCGACGACCTTCGCGAGACGCTGGTGAAGTTCGGCAAGGTGCTGTCCCTCAAGATCACCTCGGCCAAGGTGGTCCAGGCGCAGCGCACCGTGATCGGCGCGTCCGACAGGATGCCCGAACTTGGTGCGCGTTTTTACGAACGCGGCCCGAAACGCGGCCACGACAAGGTCGTTGCTTTTCTCAATGCCGCCATCGAGCGCGGCCTGCTCGAGATCGACGATGTCGATCTTGCCGCCTATCAGTTCACCGAACTGTGCCTGGCGGGTCTTTTCCGTCAGTGCATATTCGCCTACCGCACCAAAGCCCCGAGCCAGGATGAAATCGACCACATCGTCAGGTCGGGCGTCGGCATGTTCCTGAAGGCTTACGGCACCGAAAGGCTTGTCACGGAAGAAAGCACCCAGACGATCGCCCTGGAGGCAAAGTCCTAGAGCATTTTGCAGCCAAGTGGAATCACTTGGCGTCGCAGAAATGCGGCTAAAAACAAATAGATAGAGCGGGATGCCAGTTCAATTTGAACGCATCCCGCTCTAGCCGCCATTGGCCGCCAGCACGATCGCCGCGCGCAATTCCTCGAGTCCCTCGTTCTTTTCCGACGATGTGGCGAGGACGAACGGAAACGCGGCCGGCCGCTTCTTGATCTTCTGCAGTGTCTCTTCGATCAATCGCGGCACGCCGGCCGTCTTGATCTTGTCGGTCTTGGTCAGCACGATCTGATAGGACACCGCCGCCTTGTCGAGCAGCGACAGCACTTCGTCATCCTTGGCCTTGATGCCATGGCGGGCGTCGATCAGCACGTAGACGCGCTTCAGGGTGACACGGCCTTTGAGATAGTCGAAGACGAGTTTCGTCCAGTCGTCGACCTTTTCCTTGGGCGCGGTGGCGTAGCCGTAGCCTGGCATGTCGACCAGCGCCATCGGCGGCAGGTCGGCGCCTTCGCCGGAAAACCCGCCCGGAACGAAATAGTTGAGTTCCTGCGTCCGCCCTGGCGTATTGGACGTGCGCGCCAGTCCCTTCTGATTGACCAGCGCGTTGATCAGCGACGATTTGCCGACATTCGAGCGGCCGGCAAAGGCGATCTCCGGCGGTCCTTCCGGCGGCAGGAACTTCATCGCCGGCACGCCGCGGATGAAGATCCACGGCCGCGTGAACAGCTCGATGCCGATCACGGACTTGTTAAACGCGTTCAAACCGCTGCCTCCAGAACAGAAATATCGGCGCCACGAATGGCATTGAGGTTGCGGCTGATCTTTTCCACCGGCCAATCCCACCACGCCGCCGCCAAAAGCCGCCGGATGGTCCTGTCGTCGAAACGCATCTTCACCACCTTGGCCGCATTGCCGGCGACGATCGCATAGGGCGCCACGTCATGCGTCACCACCGACTTTGCCGCAACGATGGCGCCATCGCCGATCGCCACGCCGGGCAGGATCGCCGCTTCCATGCCGATCCATACATCATTGCCGATCACTGTGTCGCCGCGCAATTCCTTCGACCAGGTCGCCGGATCGAAACCCTCTTCCCAGCCATGACCGAAGATGTTGAACGGATAGGTCGAAAAGCCGGACATGGCATGATTGGCGCCGTTCATGATGAAGCGCGCGCCCTCGGCGATGGCGCAGAACTTGCCGATGATCAGCCGGTCGCCGATGAATGGATAGTGATGCAGCACGCATCGCTCGGCGAATTTGTCCGGCCCGTCCGGATCGTCATAATAAGTGAAGTCGCCGATCTCGATGTTCGGCGCCGTGACCAGCCCCTTCAGGAAGCCGACGCGGCTATGCATCGGGATCGGGTGCTTGATGTTGGGGTTGGGTCCGATCATGGTCTGGCTCCATCGACGAAACAACAGGTCAAAATAGTGCGATCCGCCCGGCAGCACGGACCGCGTGCGCAGCGGATCATCCTTACCTGTTCATCGACGCAGCGCTCCTGAAACGACAGCGGAGCTTATAGGTCGCGGCGGCGTCTACCGCCGCGCCGGGGCTTTCCTGGATTCGGCAGAAGGCAGCGCCTTCTATTCCGCCGGCGACGGTTTCTTCCGGAACAGCGCGACCAGATTGTCCCACAATTCGATCTTGGCGCCCTGCCGCTTCATGATCACGCCTTGCTGGATAATCGAAAGCAAATTGTTCCAGGCCCAGTAGATGACGAGGCCGGCCGGAAAACCCGCCATCATGAATGTGAAGACCACCGGCATCCAGGTGAAGATCATGGCCTGCGTCGGGTCCGGCGGCGTCGGGTTCATGCGCATCTGCAGGAACATGGTCAGGCCCATGATCAGCGGCCAGACGCCGATCATCAACATATCCGGCAGCGCGATCGGAATGAGGCCGAACAGGTTGAAGATCGAGGTCGGATCGGGCGCCGCCAGATCCTGGATCCAGCCGAAGAACGGTGCGTGCCGCATCTCGATGGTGATGTAGAGCACCTTGTAGAGCGCAAAGAAGACCGGGATCTGCAGCGCCACCGGCCAGCAGCCGGCGAGCGGATTGATCTTCTCGGTCTTGTAGAGCTCCATCATCGCCTGTTGCTGCTTCATCTTGTCGTCCGCGTATTTCTCGCGGATCTCGAGCATCTTGGGCTGCACCTTCTTCATGTTCGCCATCGACGCGTAGGACTTGTTGGCGAGCGGATAGAAGGCGGCCTTGACGACGACGGTGGTGGCCAGGATGGCCAGGCCGAAATTGCCGAAGAATTTGTACATCGTGTCGATCAGATAGAACATCGGCTTGGTGATCCAGATGAACCATCCCCAGTCGATCAAACGGTCGAACAGCCTGATGTTGCGGTCTTCCGCATAGGCGTTGACCTTGGCCACTTCCTTGGCGCCGGCGAAGATTTCGCTCTCGACTGTCGCCGACTGGCCGGCATCGACGGTGATCGGGTCGGTGAGGAAGTCGGCCTGGTAGCGCGGGCGGCCGTCCTCGAAATAGGCGTAACGCGGCTGGAACTGCTGCTTCTCGGTCGGCACCAGCGTCACCGCCCAGTATTTGTCGGTGATGCCCAGCCAGCCATCGGTCGACTTGCTCGGCGTGAACTGCTTGTCCTCCTCGATCGACGAATATGTGTGTTCCTGCAGGCCTTCCGTGCCGGTGACGCCGATCAGCCCCTCATGCAGCACATAGATGCTGGCAACGGCAGGCTTGTCGAAGCGGGTGACACGGCCGTAATTCGACAGGGTAATGGCGGCCGACCCCGAATTCTGCACCGTGTCCGACACCGTGAACATGTAGTCGCCGTCGACGGAGAAGGTGCGCTTGAAGGTCAGGCCCTTGTCGTTGGTGAAGCTCAGCGTGACCGGGGTCGCCGGCGTCAGCGTCGCATTGCCGTCGACGGTCCACACGGTTTCCGGGCCCGGCACCGTGCCGGTCTTGTCGCTGCCGATAAAGCCGATCTCGGCATAGTAGCCCGTAGGCAGCGCTGCCGGGTTGAGCAGTTCGATCTCGGGCGAGTTCTTGTCGACCGTCAGCCTGTAGTGCTTGAGCTTGAGGTCGTCGAGACGGGCGCCGGCGAGATTGATCGAGCCCTCCAGGCTCGGCGTGTCGATCCTGACGCGCTTCGTCGACGCCAGCGCCTGTTCGCGGCTGGCCAGCGTCGTGCCGTCAGTTCCAGGTGCATTGGGTGCATTGGGAATGGCGCCTTGCTGCGGCACCGGCGTGTCGCTGCCGCCCGGACTGGCGGCTTCGGCCGCCTTCTTCTGCTCCGCTAGCCGCTGCTCTTCGATACGGGCCGCCTCGCGTTGCGCCTCGCTGTGCGGCAGCACGTAAAAATACTGCCAAAGCGACAGGATCAGCACCGACAGCGCGATGGTGATGAAGAAGTTCCGGTTGTTTTCCATCGAAAGCCTTGGCCTATCGTGTTCCGCGCAGTCGGCGTGAGAGTTCGGCCTTCAACTGACCGAACGGAATGGCAAGCACATCTTCGCGCCCGACGATGACATAGTCATTGCCTGGCTTCATGTCATCCGCGGCATGCGTACGCACGGCTTCTCTCAGCCGCCGCCGGATGCGGTTGCGGACGACTGCGTTGCCGACCTTCTTGGTGACCGTGTAGCCGACGCGAGGCGCCGCTGCGTCGCTGCGGTCGAGAACCTCGACGAGAAAAAGCCGCCCGCGGCGCTTTTCGCCACGCCGGACGGCCAGAAATTCCGCGCGCTTCAGAAGCCGCTTGGGATGTGCTCCCACTGGCTTGCCGGTTGCGGGCAACGATCTCGTCTTCCGTTCAGGCGCTGAGCCGCTTGCGGCCGCGGTTGCGGCGGGCTGCGACGACGCCACGACCACCCTTGGTGGCCATGCGGGCACGAAAACCGTGCCGGCGTTTGCGGACGAGTTTGGACGGTTGGTAGGTACGCTTCATTTGTTTTAATACCGCGGGGTGCGGCCCTTCTTGATTCTGTCACTCTGTAACAGGAGCTTTGCCCGGCCGGCTTTGGCGCGATCGAAACCGCGCCGGGACGAATGGCCCGAGCGTGAGCGGGCTTATAGAAAGAAGGGTTTTGGAAGTCAATCCGGGGCCGACACCGGCCCCGACATTCCGGCGTCTCGGGCCAACGGCTGGCGTGTGGCCGAGGTCTGGGCGGTCTTATCACTGATTGGGACGAAGGATGAAATTGGCAAAAAAGCCGCAATAGCCTAATCTTGGCCGATCAAGTGATCGTGAAGAAAAAGCAGCATGAGTGAAATCCCATCCGTGGACGAAAGCACCGATCGGGCGACCGCAGCCGCCCGCAGGGTGCCGTTGTCGCGTGGATTGTCGACAAAGCTCCTGCTGCTCACCATCGTCTTCGTGCTCCTGGCTGAGGTCCTCATCTTTCTGCCCTGGATCGCCAGCTACCGGCTGAGCTGGCTGAAAGAGAGGCTGAGCACCGCCGCGGCCGTCTCGATCGTGCTGGTGCAGGGAGAGCCCGCCTCGCTGTCGCGCGCTGCCCAGAACGATGTGCTGATGGCGATCGGCGCCAAGGCGATCGCCGTGCGCGACGGCGGTGTCTCGCGGCTTCTGGTGGTGGCTGAGATGCCGCCGCACGTCGACGAGCATATCGACATTGCCAATGTCGGCCTGATCGAGGGCATGACCGGCGCCTTGGACACGCTGTTGTTCGGCGGCGAGCGGATGCTGCGCGTTTTCGGGCCGGTCGGCGACAGCGACAAGGAATTCGAGCTGATCATGCCCGACTACAGCCTGCGCAATGCCATGCTCATCTATTCGCGCAACGTCGCCTTCGTCTCGCTGCTGATCTCGCTGTTCACCGCCATGCTGGTCTATGCCGCCATAGACCTGATCATGATCGGCCCGATCCGGACGATGACGCGCTCGATGCTGGCCTTCTCCGAGGCTCCCGACGACCCCGGGCGGATCATCCGCCCTGCTGCCCGCGCCGACGAAATCGGCGTTGCGGAGCGCGAGCTCTCGCAGATGCAGGAGCGGCTGCAAAAGATGCTCTCCGAGCAGAAGCATCTCGCCGACCTTGGCCTCGCGGTATCGAAGATCAACCATGACATGCGCAATATCTTGGCGTCGGCGCAGCTGATGTCGGACCGTCTGCGCCAGGTCAAGGACCCGACCGTGCAGGCCTTCGCGCCAAAACTGCTGCGCGCGCTCGATCGTGCCGTATCCTATTCGGAAGGTGTGCTTGCCTATGGCCGCACCCAGGAGCCGCCGCCCTCGCGCCGCAGGCTCAGGCTGCGCCAGCTGGTCGATGACGTCCACGGCCTGCTCGACACCGAAGGCGGCATAGAATTCGTCAATGCCGTCGAACTGGCTTTCGAGGTCGATGCCGATTCCGATCAGCTTTTTCGCGTGCTCACCAATCTTTGCCGCAACGCCGTCCAGGCGATGGCGGCGGACGCGGAAAGCGCGGTGGTGCGTCGGTTGGAGGTGTCGGCCGAGCGCGTCGGCAGCGTCAGCCGCATCACCGTCACCGACACCGGCCCCGGCCTGCCGCCGAAGGCGCGCGAGAACCTGTTCGCGGCGTTCCGCGGCTCGGCCCGCAGCGGTGGCACCGGCCTTGGCCTGGCCATCGCCCATGAACTGATCCGCGCCCATGGCGGCACGGTGGAGCTCGTCGAAAGCAGAGGCGGCCGCACCACATTCGCGGTCACCATTCCCGACCAGCCGGTCCGGCTCGACCAGGCCCGCAACGGCCTGCGCCGTCCCGCCTGATCCTCGCCCGCCCGGTCCCCGTCAAGGCACAACAGCAAAACTTTGCCGGATCGGCTTGCTTTTCGGAAATTCAGTCGCTAGGGAACACGTCACATCGCGGCCGGTCGTTAAGGATCGGATCGCGGGCCATTCAAAGCATGGCCTGTTGCGCGCCCGTAGCTCAGCTGGATAGAGCACCAGACTACGAATCTGGGGGTCAGGAGTTCGAATCTCTTCGGGCGCGCCAATAATCTCAATCAGTTAGCGGCGCGACACCGTTTCAAATCGGTTTTTGAAACGGTTTTGAACGGCCGGATGCTTTTTCGTGTGATTTCGCGCGAGTGGCACGTCAGGAACCCGACGCTGGCGCGGCGGAGGCGGACGCATCCGGGGCGACGTTCAACTGCTTCGTCCGGCATGACCTTCGCGCATCATGAAAGCGACCACGGTACCGGACAGGAAAGTGAGGGCGGCGATCGAGGCAATCGCCCACGCCAGGCCGAAGAAGTCGGCGATCAGTCCCGCCGACAGCGCACCGATCGCGTAGCCGAGATCGCGCCAGAAGCGGTAGACGCTGAGCGAGCGGGCGCGCCATGAAGGATGCGACGCATCCGATACCGCGGCGATCAGGCTCGGATAGACCATCGCCGTGCCAAGTCCTAGCAGGAGGCAGGCCACCAGCCACCAGCCGAAATTCGCGGTCAGCGCCGTGAGAAAGAGCGCCGCCGCCTGCACCCACATGCCGGCGACGATCAGGCCCTTGCGGCCCCAGCGGTCGCTGAGCGGTCCCGTCACGACCTGCAGCACACCCCAGGTGACGGGATAGACGGCCTTCAGAATGCCGATGCGCTCCACGCCAAGCCCGCCGGCTGCGAAGAAGAGCGGAAAGATGCCCCAGCTCATGCCGTCATTGAGGTTGTTCACCAAACCGGCCTGCGAAGCGGCAAAGAGGTTGCGATCCCGAAAAGAGGTCAACGCAAAGACCTCGCGGAAGGAAAGGGGTGATGCCTCGCGCGGATGGTTCGCCAGTTCTGCGCGCACATGATCGCGCGTGTCGCGCACGAGCAGGATCGAGAGCACCGTGCCCACCACCGCGTAGCCGACGCCGAGATAGATCGGGATTGGTCGCAGACCGTAGCGGCTGGCGAGATAGCCGGTGAGGAAGGCGGTGATCCCGACTGCGAGGTAACCGGTAAACTCGTTGAGCCCTACGGCGAGGCCACGCCCCTTCGGGCCGACAAGGTCGACCTTCATGATGACGGTCATCGACCAGGCGAAGCCCTGGCTGATGCCAAGCAGCGCGTTGGCGGCGATGACCCAGTTCCAGTCTGGCGCCCAAATGATCATGAAGGGCACCGGCAGGCCGAACAGCCAGCCGATAACCAGCACGCGCTTGCGCCCCCATTTGTCGGCGAGCTGTCCGGAGACAAGGTTGGCCAGCGCCTTGACGACGCCGAAGCTGACGATGAAGGAGACGACCAGCGTGGTCGAGGCGAGCCCGAATTCCTCTGAGCCGATCAACGGCACGACGGTGCGTTCGATGCCGACCATGCCGCCGACGAATGCATTGATAAGCACAAGCAGCGCGAACTGCCGCCAGTTGGCCTTGAGACCGAGGCTCACTGCTGGCGCCGCGATCGTTGTCATGCGGCACCGGCATTGATGGCTCGGGTGCGTGCGGCCATCACTACATCAATCCCGTTCGGGAGCCGTCAGAGCCGGAGCCAAGGCTGCTAAGCGATTGAAGGGGCTTCTCGGCCACGGACTTGTCTCCTCGGGGGCCGTGTGATACCGCATCATTCAATAATTATGTTGAATGAACTAGCGTGGCTGCTACCCTGATGTCAATCCGCAATCCGAAGCAGGCACTTTACGAGCAGTTCGCGGTTGTCGCGAAGGCTCTGGGCAATCCGCAGAGGCTGGAACTGATCGAGCAACTCGCGCAGGGTCCGCGCAGCGTGGAAGCCTTGGCCGCCAAGCTTGCGCGTCCGGTGGCGAATGTCTCGCAGAATCTCCAGGCGATGCGCCGCGCCGGACTCGTGACGTCAGAGCGCGCTGGCAAGTTCGTCAACTACCGGCTCGCGGATGAAAGCGTACTTGCCGCCTTCGCCTCCATTCGAGTCGTTGCCGAGCGGCATTCGGCCGAGGTCGAACGCATCGTGAGGGGCTATTTCGACCGGCGCGACGATATGGAGCCCGTGTCCCGGGAAGAGCTGGCCGCGCGAATGAAAGACGGGCTCGTTACAGTCATCGACGTCCGACCGCCCGATGAGTTTGCGCTCGGACATCTGCCCGGCGCGATCAACGTCCCCCTCGGCCAACTGGAGCAGCGGTTGTCCGACCTCGAGGCGAAGCCCGAGATCGTCGCCTACTGCCGCGGTCCGTGGTGCGTGATGTCATTCGAGGCGGTCGCATTGCTGCGTGAGCACGGCTTCCGCGCACGCCGCATGGAAGATGGCCTGCCCGAATGGCGTGACGCGGGCTTAGCTGTCGAGGCTTGATCGACTTCAACTTCAAAGTCCCCCTCACTCAGCCCTTTTTGCCGTAGCAAGGTTGACTCATCACGTTAGTCCGTGCTAACGCGTTAGTGGTGACTAACGTGAACAACAGCTGGACCGCCCTGGGCGACCCCACCAGGCGCACGATCTTCGAACTCTTGGTCGAGCATCCGCGTTCGGTTACCGAGTTGGCGCGTGCCCTGCCGGTGACCCGGTCGGCGGTCTCGCAGCATCTGAAGGTGTTGAAAGAGGCAGGGCTCGTTGCGGACACGCCGGCTGGCAAGCACCGCATCTACCGCGTCGAACCCGACGGGCTGGCGGCGCTTCGCACAGAGCTCGACCGGTTCTGGATGAAGACGCTCGCTGCCTTCAAGCAAGCTGTCGAACAACCGCGAAAGGAGTGAAAAAATGAACACGCAAGCAGCAGAGACCTTGGTGAGGCACTCGATCGTGGTCGAGGCGCCGATCGAGCGCGCCTTCGAGGTCTTCACGGAGGATTTTGGCAAGTTCAAACCCAGGGAGCACAATCTGCTCGCCGTGCCGATCGCCGAGACCGTGTTCGAGCCGCGCGTCGGCGGCCATATTTATGATCGCGGCGCCGACGGCAGCGAGTGCCGCTGGGCGCGCGTGCTGGCTTATGAGCCGCCGCACCGTTTGCTGCTAAGTTGGGACATCAGTCCGCAATGGCGGTTGGAGACCGATCCGAACAAGGCCAGCGAGTGGGAAGTCCGCTTCACTGCCGAGACGGCTAATCGGACCCGCCTGGATCTCGAGCATCGCAAACTGGAGCGCCACGGCGCCGGCTGGGAAAGCGTGCGCGATGGTGTCGCCGCCGATCAAGGCTGGCCGCTCTACCTGCAGCGATACGCCGACCTGTTCGGGCGTCGGGCCTGACCGCCACATCCGCAAGCATCAGACCGAATCCGGTCTCGCGGCCTGCAATCCCGTAAGCTCAGGAGTTATTCGCGGTGGCGACACTGCCGCGAATAACGTCCCTTGCCTACCCGGAGCCCGACAAGCGTAGGCGCAATAATTGCCTGACCAGCATGCCCAACGCCGCTTCGGATGCGGGGACGGCTCCGCGCGAAGCGGATGATGGCTGACGAAGGTCAGAACGGTATAGGCCACAATGGTCACGCATTTGTGAGCTGTATGATAAGCCTATTCGGGATTATGGGTCTAATCTTGAAGCGTGCGTCGTCTTAAGTGTCACTATAATAGTCCCTGCAGGGCCGCCGCTCAGGAATAATGCTGATGGAACGCAAGCTCGCGGCAATCATGGCCGCCGATATCGTCGGCTACAGCCTGCTAATGGCTGAAAACGAGGCTTCCACCTACACGAAGCTGCGCGCTGTTTTTGATGAGCTCATTGACCCGACCACTGCCCGCCATGGCGGGCGCATCGTCAAGACGGCGGGAGACGGCTTTCTCGCCATGTTTCCAAGCGTCAACGAAGCGGTCGATGCGGCGCTGGCCATACAGGAAGGCTTCGACAAGGGCCCGTTCGAGCTGCGCATCGGCATCAATCTTGGCGATGTCATCGAAGATGACGGCGACGTATACGGCGACGGCGTCAATGTGGCCGCCCGTCTTGAGGCCATGTGCGATCCGGGGCAGATATTCGTCAGCGGCGCCGTGGTGATGGCGGCCGACCGCAACAGCGCTGACAGGTTCGTCCGCATCGGCCGCAGGCGGGCCAAGAACATTCCCGAACTTCTCAACGTCTACCGCGTAAGGCGCGCGGGCTCTGCGTGGTCGCCATGGCGGCACGTGCCGCAGGTGCTGCGCAGCACCGCTGCCCGCTGGTCTTATGGCGTAGCCGCCATAGCCCTCATCCTCATCGGCACCCAAATCCAGCCGCTCCCCCTGGCAGCCATGGTCAGCCGCATCCCGGGGGTCTTGTCGATGGACCAGGGCCGCGCCGACCCCCGGCCGTCAGTGGCGGTGATGCCTTTTGCCGCGATGAGCGGCAGCGGCGAGCAATCGTATTTCGCGGACGGACTGGCCGAGGATGTGACGACAGCCCTTGCCCGCAATTCAGAGCTGCAGGTAATCGCGCGCGATTCCACCTACGCCGTGCACGGGCAGGGTACGGACGTGCGCAAGCTCGGGGCGAAGCTCGGCGTTGATTATGTGGTTGAAGGCAGCGCCCGCCGTGAAGGCGACCAGCTTCGCGTGTCGGCGCAGCTGATCGACGTAAAGACAGGCGCGCATCTGTGGTCGCGCAGTTTTGACCGGCAGGTCGCCGACGTGTTCACCGTCCAGAGCGAGCTGACCACTGAAATCGTCGCGCAGATCGCGCCCTATATCGGCAGGAGCGAGGCGGCGGCGGCAGCGGAACGCCCGACCGACAACCTGCAGGCCTATGACCTCGTGCTGCAGGCCCGCAACCGCTACCGGCACGGCGGCGATGACCCGCAGGACATTCTGGAGGCGCGGGGCCTCTACCAGCGCGCCCTTGAAATGGACCCGTCCTATGCGGCCGCCCGCGCAGGCCTCGCGCTGACCTTTATCGCCAGCGTGGCGCAGAGCGGTGACGGCCGGGAAAACGCACCGGAACTCCATCTTGGGCTTAGCGAAGCTCGGCAGGCGGTCCGTCTCGACCCCAATCTTGGCCTTGGCTATCAGGTCATCAGCTTCGGGCTTGCCCTGCAGGGCGACTATTCAGGCGGCTTGCAGGCCGCGCGGCGCGCTGTGGAGCTCAACCCTAACGATCCCGACAGCATGATGGCGCTTGCAAAGGCGCAGGTTCGCTTCGGGCAATATGATGATGCCGTCGCCAACGCAGAGCGGGCCCGCCGCCTTCATCCTATGGCGCCCGAGTACTACGCCTATGTGCACGGGCAGGCGCTCTACGCGGCTGACCGCCGCGACGAGGCTTCCGCCGTCATAGAAGAATGCCTGATCCGGGCGCCGCGCGATGCAAACTGCCTTCTGATTCAGGCGGCTTTGCAGGCCGGGGGCGGCGAGATCGAGGCAGCCCAGCAGACGATGGCAAAGCTGGTCGAGGCGCATCCGGCATTCTCGCTGGAAGCAGAGCGCGCTTACCGCCGGTTCGGTGACAGGCCGCTGATGGAAGAGTTCCTGCAGGATCTCGCAAAGGCCAAGGCTCCTGAATCCGCCTGACTGTTTTTACATAGCGACTTCAACCATTAGCGGTGCCCGGTTTCATCTTCTGCGGCGCGCCAATTTTGCCATTTCCACGACGCCAACACCGAAAATTGCCGCCAATTGCCGCTGGAACTACGTCCGCCGCTTACGGTGGTAGGAGTCGGTCGGAGCCGGTACGTTGGCGGGTGGAGGAAGTTACGCGCAGCCTATGACCGACGCAGCACGTCCTGCCATTCGACATGACGGTCGATCTGCGCTTTTGCGGACGGACAAAGCGGAATGATGGCGACCCCTTCGCGCCGCGCATCCTCGACCGCCTGGCGTACCAGTCGCTCGCCGACCTTGCGGCCACGCAACGCCGCTGGAACTTCGGTATGGTCGATGATGATCAACCCTTCGCCGGCCCGGCTATAGGTCATCTCAGCTTCGACGCCGTCGACGAGCATCAGGTAGCGTCCCTTCGATGCGGTATCCTCCCGCTCGACCTTTTCGACGGTCAAGGGAGAGGCAGGGCCCGGCTGCTCGGCGTCATGCGGCCGCACCTGACCGCGCCGCCCCGGCATGCAATCCAGTAGGTCGCGGTCCCATCTTCCGAGATCGGCCGCAGCGTCGTAGGTCGAGACGAGAAACTCCATAAGCGCCGCGTCGGGATTTGCAGCCGACTGAACGGCATCGTACGGCAGGATGAATTCCGATAGGCCCTCATGCCAGAACGCGCCCTCGGGCCGGACCGACGCGCCCCTGAAGCCACTCGGCGCCGGATAGGCGTAGGCATAGAACGCGGGGTAATCGATGCCGCCACCGCCGGGCCAGAAACCTGCTGAGGAGACCTCGCGGTCGTAGGCTTCCTGTGCCACATCGTTGGGCAATGAAGGAATGCCGCCGGGATGGAGAGGCGCGCGCCGCCCGGAAAAGCGGGTGACGGCCAGGTCAAAACTGCCCCAGAACAGGTGAACGGGACTGGACTTGCCAAGAAAGGAGGTCCGGAACCGATTGAATACCCTGTCGACCGCCACCGATGCGTGATGGAAGCGCTGAACGGCTTCCCGGTCATAGGGCCGGTCGCGATGATCTTCGGTGAACGGCACGGGGTTGGGCACCTCGTTCGGATTGCCGTTAAAGGTCGGCGTGCCTCCAAGTTCGGAAATCAACTGCACGAAATTGGCGTGGAACGCCGCGACTGTGGATGGCCCGAGCGCAAACGATGCCTCGCGACCATTGCCGCTTGTGCCGACAACCGTATGGTCCCGAAGGTCGAAGAGGATCTCAATGCCTGGGCCGTCGGGGATAGGCGAGGAGGTCAGGCCGCGCGGCGTGACATAGAAGGTCGCGTTCCAGGAATGGTTGAGCCACGGGGTATGAGCAAGGCGATATTTCCCGGCGATCTGCAAATGGAGATGCAGGGCCGAACACGTCTCGCGCCAGCCGAGGTAGTCCAGGTGGGGCCACTTGTTGCTCATTCTGCTTTCTCCATCCAGAACACACCCGGCACGCGACGCGTCATCTCGTCTGAACCGCCCGGGTCCGTGCACCCAGGCGACCTCGTTCTAGCGCCGGTCAGTCTTAGCGCCGGTCAGTCCGGTACGGAATGTGCTCATCTCGGTCATCGATCGGGAGATCGAAACGTCCCTTGCCCCAGTCCTCGGCGCGCCATTCGGCCTTCGCTTCTTCGATGCGGTCCTTCGAGGAGGCGACGAGTTCCACCAGATATAGCGCGGTCCGCTGAGCGTTGCGCCGCCGCCCGGTTCGATTGCTGGGTTCCAACTCATGCGCGTCATCCTCACTTAGGCCGTCCAGACAGCCTCGCCCTTGCCGATGCGAATGCCCGATCGCGATTAATCCGGACCGTGCGAGCGGGAAAAGCGCTTTCGGCCCGACGAATGCCTAAACTGGCGAGCGACCGTCTCCCCAACTAGTCCTGTGATACGTCAAGCTGTGTCGCAGCAAGTGGAACGTGCGAGCAATGTCGTCGAGCTCAGCGGCTCGCAGTAGAGCGACCGTCGAACGCAATCCTTTAATAAGGCTTCGCCCCGTTCGTGTTTTGACGGGTCGAGACCCCAAACGTCCGGATTTCGTGCGAAGTACTCGATCAGCATCTCGGTGAGGACCCGGACTTTCCGTGTCGGGTGCTTACCCGGCGGTCGGACGACATACGCGCCTGCCGAAGGTGGCGGATAGCGTGTCATAATCGGAATGAGCGCTCCGGAGGTCACATAGCCATATGTGATGCAATCAGGGAGCCAAGCGATGCCGAGCCCTGCCACTGCGGCGGCGGCAAGCGCCGTAGCGTTATCTGCCTTGAATCTGCCCTGCGGCTGAACTGTGACGATCTTGTCGCCATCCATGAACTGCCAGGCTTCCGTCCCCTGCATGAGGGCCTGATGGGTGACGAGCTCATCTGGCGTCTGAGGTGAACCGCTTGCTTTGATATAATCCGGACTTGCGACGAGCTTTCCATAGATCGGTCCGATGCGCTTCGCGATCAGGTTGGAATCCTGAAGGTACCCGACCCGGATCGCGCAGTCGAAACCCTCTGCGATGAGATCAACGAAGCGATCGCTGTAGGAGGTATGGATGTGGAGCTGGGGGTGATGTTGCGCCATTTCCGCAAGCACGGGGGCGAAGTGGGTCGGGCCGAAAGTAAGTGGCATGGCAACTCTCAGGCGGCCGCGCAGCTCACCGGTTGGGAGGATCGTTTCCCTGGCCGTATCGATCTCGGCGCTGGCTCGGGCCGCATGATCCCTGAACGTGATCCCCGCTTCTGTGAGCGCGGCGCCGCGGGTCGTGCGGGCAAGAAGCTGGACGCCAAGCTCCGCTTCAACCCGAAAGAGCCGCCGACTGACGATTGACTTGGAGACGCCGAGCCGGCGCGCGGCGGCCGATACGCCCCCTGCATCGGCCACTGCAACGAATGTCTGTAGGTCTTCGATGTCCAATTCGGCGTTCGTCATTTCGCGACACAGCTTGCCTGACTATGGCACTACCGCATCACGAAAAGGAACAGCAAATTGCGCCCAGGCAAAGTCGCCCGCTGGAGTATGTCTCCCGTGAACCCATTGCCGTCCATAGCGGCAGAGAAAGGAAGTTTTTATGACCCCTCGTAACGGCCTTGATTCGCTTCTTCGTCCTGAAGACTCGGTCCTCGTTCTGATCGACCACCAACCTTATCAACTCGCGAACCTGAACAGCCACGATCCGCATATGGTGGTCAACAACACGACCGCGCTGGCGAAGCTAGCAAAAGCCTTCAATGTTCCGACCATTCTCACCAGCGTGATCGCGGCGCGCGGTGGACTTCTCTTTAAGCAGATCACCGACGTGTTTCCGGACCAGGAAGTCATCGATCGCACCCTGGGTGAACACCTGGCAGGACGAGAAGGTGGTGAACGTCGTCAAGGCGACCGGCCGCAAGCAACTGATCATCGCCGGCCTGTGGACCGAGGTCTGCGTCGCAATGCCTGTCATCCAGGCCGCCGGCGAAGGCTGGGACGTGACCGTGATCACCGACGCGTCGGGCGGGATTTCGAAGGAGTCTCACGAAGTTGCCATCCAGCGCATGATCGCGGCCGGCGCGAACGTGATGACCGTGATGGCGCTCGCTGGCGAATGGCAACGCGATTGGGCGCGCACCGAGCATGTCGAGGAGCTGACCGAGATTCTCATCCAGCACTTCGGCGGCAGCGGCATCGCGTATCTTTGGGAGCAGCAGCTTCTCAACACGCCGGTGCGGAGCGAAGGCTGATCCGAGCCGGATGGCGAGCATTTCGGTGAGCATCGGGCCGCGGCCCGGGTTGCGCCGATGCCGATTGTCGTAAGTCAGGCGACACAGCACTTCAGCAACCATCGGCTCTCGCCGCTTCGGAAAGGCATCAGTTCGCAAACTGTCATCGAGGCAGCCTGTTGAACTCACAGCGAGATTTGATCCGGGATCGCTACCATTGCGCCAGAATTTGGTAATCAGAACGTCAAAAAATCTGGCAGCGGGAGCCTGTTTTGCTCACACCCGAAATTCGGCGGTCCCGATCAGCCGATGAGTCGCCTTGAGTCAGTGCTGCGATAAGCAGAGAACAATCCAATTCCTCAGGGAATGAAAACCTTAGGTCACTCTGAGTCGCCATACGAAGCGATTTCAATCTGGCTGTCTTCGCGGCGCGTTCGGCACGCTCAGCCTCAGCCATCACCTTCGCTGAGCGAGTAATTTGCCTATTTTCCAGCCAACACATCTGTTCGATCCCGCAAAAAATTTCTTCTCGGACGCTTGCCGTAGTTTCCGGGCGGATTTGCGCGACCACCAAGGCCAGTTCGGATCCGATTCCGCCTTTCCTCTTGCCAGGCCCTTTTTCGCGCCGGTACGCCTTAATGCCCTGACTCAATTGCGCTTGTCGCCCTTCATTGTGATGAAGTCGGTTCGATCGTTGACGCTAAGATTCGCGTTGCCGCCAGGCGCGGGCCGATCGCCTTGGCAATAGCCGTTGGCTTGGCGCGCGGCGCCAAAGCGCGAGTAGCCCGAGCCGTGCAAATCATACTGCTTACGCTCGATGTGGCTGCGCTCTGGCCGGCGCCTATCAGGGGCCATCACCAAGATCGCCGCGGCAAATGACTAGCGGAACAGATACTTTGATACCTCTGGAGGCAGTTGCTGCAGTCCTGTCCTCTCAGATCGCCGGGCCAGCATGGGGCATCAAGGTGACGTAGATCATGAACCCTATCGTGCAGATCGCTGCGAGCGAGATCGGCACGCCAAACGGCACAACGCCTTTGCGGTCCAGGTGCTGAACGTAGAGGCGGAAAGCGCCTGCGGGCAGCATGAACGGGTTTTTAACGATCAACGCTGTGGCGAGGGCGAAAACCAGCAGCAGTACGGAGAACACAAGGAGGCCGCTGCCGCCGATCAGCAACGGCACCACCGCCATCAGCTTGACATCGCCGGCCCCGACCTTGCCCAAAGCCCAGAACGGAAACAGCGCAACGAACAATAAAAGGCCGGCGATTGCGCTCAGGCCCATGTCCCACCACGATCCGGATTGCACCGACAGGAGCTGCAGCGAGCCCAAACCCAGGCAAAGCAGCAGCAGCACATTCTGGTTGGATATCTTCTGGGTGGTGAAGTCGAGCCAGGCGATCCTTGCCAGCAAAGGAATGGCTAGCCCCTTCAGCAGCAGCGATGCAGCGAGCAACATGCTGTCGCCTTACCGCTCGAGATTCTTCACGCTGGACGACAGGAGCTTCAGATTGTTGGCCACGGTCGGATCGTTGGGCGCCAGCTCGTAAGCCTTGAGGAAACTGCTGCGTGCGTCCTGCAGCTTGCCGCGCAGCAGGTAGGAATAGCCGACATTGTTGTAATATTCGGGCGTCCCGCCGACCAGCCGGAAGGCCTGGCGATAGGCGTGGTCGGAGAGGTCGAAGCGGCGGATGCGATCGCTGGAGGCGGCTAGGCCCATCCAGGCACCACCATCATTAGGCGCCAGCTGCGTCGCCTTGTAGAACAGGGCGCCGGCATTGCCGTAGTTTTCCGCACGGAACTGGTTCTTGGCTTCGGCAACAGCCTGGTCCGAGGCATAGTACTCGACGTCGCTGACCGTCTTCAGCCCGTCGAAGGCATCGCCAAAGGCTGTCACGTCACCTTTCGAGGGCTCGTTGGTGCGGACGACGCCGTTGGTATCAGCCGTCTGACAGCCGGAAAGCACGATAAGCAGCAAGCCGGCTACGGCTGCGAGGCGCATTGGCCCTGTCATTTCGTCCCCCAAAGAGTTCTCTCCGACTCTCTATTTCGACCAAAGCACGGACGTGCCTAGAAGAAAACACCCCTCATGCGAATGATCACCGGCAACATGATGACCATCATCACCACTGGGAAGATGCACAGCCCCAACGGAATCATCATTTTGACCGGCAGCGAATTGGCGCGCTCCTCGGCACTTAGAATTCTCTGGCTGCGCATCTCTTCGCTGTAAACGCGCAAAGCCTCGGTCAGGCTGGTCCCGAGTTCTTCCGATTGCCGAAACAGCACAGCCAGCGCCCGCGCCTCGTCAAGCCCAATACGATCAGCGAGTTCGCGCAGTGCCTCCCTTAGCGGCTTGCCGGCACGCAACTGCAAATTCATGATCGCAAGCTGGATGCCGAGCCATTTATGGGTGCCGGCCAGTTCACTGCTGACACGCTCGACGGCCGCCTCGAGGCTCATACCGGCGTCGGCACATGTGATCATCATATCCATGAAATCGGGAAAGCCGCGGCGATAGATTTCCTTCTGCGCATTCTCGAAGCGATCGAGCATGACGCTTGGAATCACGATGCAGGCGAGCCCGAACAAACCAGCTCCGGCAAAGGCTACGAAACCGGGCAAGGAAGGTGGGAGCACTCGCGTCAGGAGCGCATAGACGGCCAGAAACCCGGCACAGACCGCACCAAGCCGCGACAGTGTATAGATGAGCGGAGCGCTCGATTGATAAAAGCCGGCGCGGAAGAGCTTCGCGTCCAAGGCGCTGGGCTGATCCCGCTCCTTTTCGATCGATCGAAAATATGCATCGACCGGCCGCTGCGCTGCGATCTTGGCAAGCTGTTCTTGTCCGACGAGTGAACGGCGATCGGCGATACCTTTGTCCATCAAGCTCTGTGCGACCAGCTTGCGCGTCTGCAGTGCTGGCAAGAAGACGAGCGCGCCGAACAGAAAAAGCGCCGCGGCCGCCAGGAAGACAGCGACGGAGACCAGAGTGCTAAGATCCTGAATAGCCGAAAACAAGATTATGGCTCGCTTCTGTCAGAAATCGAAATTGACCATGCGATACATGATGAAGTCCCCCAGCAGCGCCCATAGGCCGAAAATCAGGAACACCGGCATGATCAGCGGGTCGTGCCAAACCTTCCCGTAGTAGGTCGGGGAGAGCAGCTGAAGGATCAAGAACATCACGAGCGGGAACAGTGAGATGACCCATGCGGACACGCGGCCCTCGGCCGAAAGCGCCTTGATCTTCCTCCTGAGTTTTTGCCTTTCGCGCAGCACTGACGAAAGATTGGACAGAATTCCGGTCAAATTGCCGCCAGTTTTGGCCTGGATCGACAGCGATACCGAAAGCAGATGAAGGCCCTCGAAGCCTACACGTGTCGACAGCTTTCGCACGGCTTGTTCCATGCTGAGGCCAAAGGTAATCTCGTCGGAAACGATGCCGAATTCGGTACCGAGCGGATCGGGCATTTCACGAGCGACGAGACCAACCGCCACCGAAGCTGGATGTCCGGCGCGCAGTGAACGAACGATCATGTCAAGTGCATCCGGGAGCTGGTTTGCGAATTTCTGAATTCGCTTGCTCCGTGCGCGCCGGAGAACGAGAAGCGGCAGCACAAATCCAATCACCAGAAAAACAACGATCGACACCAAGGTCGAAAACCCCAAAAAGAACGACAGCGGCAACGCCAGCGCCAACCCCATCAGGAGGAACTTCGCAGCGAAAGTCAGCGGGTTTCCGGTAATGCCGGACTGCGTATAGAGCCTGTTCAGCCCGATCAGGCCAAAAAGAAAGTCGCCCGAACCCGTCAGCCCGCGCTCGCGCAGCAATCCTTGCAAGGTCTGTTCGGCCGGAACGTCATCAGCAAGCCGCCTCAGCCGATGGTTGATCGCGCCAATTCGTGCCCGGCTCTTGGCAAAGGAAAGATACATGGCCTCGCCGGCGAGAATAACCGATGCCGCCGCGAGCACATAAATGAAGTAGAGCAAAGTCTGACCGGTCGGCATCAGAGCGCAACCTGCGGGTTGAACGCGTCCTTGGCGAAATGATGGCCAAGCGTCGCCGCCTCCGGGGCAAAGCGCGGGCGGATGCCGGTGGCGCGAAAATCGCCGATGATCTTGCCTTCCGGCGTCACCTCGCGGCGAACGAAATGATAGATTTCCTGGAGCTGGATGACATTGCCTTCCATGCCGGTCAGCTCCGATATGGAGACGACTCGCCTGCCACCGTCCGCAAGACGCTGCGTCTGCACGATGATGTCGAGGGCCGACGCGATCTGCGCCCGGATGGACTCATGGGTCATCGGCATACCGGCCATCCCGACCATCTGCTCGAGCCGTGATATCGCATCGCGCGGCGTGTTGGCATGGATTGTGGTCATCGAGCCTTCATGGCCGGTGTTCATCGCCTGCAGCATGTCGAAGGCCTCCTCGCCGCGCACCTCGCCGACGATGATGCGGTCCGGCCGCATACGCAACGCATTCTTGAGCAATTCGCGCTGACGAACCTCGCCCCTGCCCTCGACATTGGGCGGACGCGTCTCCAGCCGGCCGACATGCGGCTGCTGCAGTTGCAGTTCGGCGGCGTCCTCGATGGTGATCAGACGCTCCCTGGCCGGGATGTAGCTCGACAGCGCGTTGAGCAAGGTCGTCTTGCCGCTGCCGGTGCCGCCCGAAACCAGGATCGACTTGCGCGCCTGCACGGCAATGCGCAGCAGATCGATCATCGGCTGGCGGATTGAATTGAACACCATCAGTCGTTCGAGCGAGTAGGGATTCTTCGAGAATTTGCGGATCGACACCAGTGGGCCGTCGACCGAGATCGGCCGCACCGCGATGTTGACGCGCGAGCCGTCTTCCAGGCGCGCATCCACCATCGGCGCCGATTCATCGACGCGCCTGCCGATAGCAGAAACGATCTTGTTGATGACGCGCAGCAGATGCGCCTCGTCGCGGAAGCGGATCGCCGTCTCCTCGATCATGCCGCGCCGCTCGATGAAGACGCGCTTGTGGGTGTTGATCAGGATGTCGGTAATGGAGTCGTCCTTGAGAAGCGGTTCGATCGGCCCAAGGCCGAGCATCTCGTCGGCGGTCTCGCTGGTCAGCCGGTCAAGCTCACGCGCATTCAGCGGCACAGCGCGAGCGCGAACGAACTCGCGCACGATCGGCCGGATCTCGTTCAGGATTTCGTCCTTCGATGCCGTTTCAAGTGCGGCAAGATTGAACCGGTCGATCAGGTGGCGGTGGAGCTCGACCTTGAGCGTCAGGAAATCGTCGCCCTGCGATTCGATGTCGGCTGCAGGGGAAGGCGCCGCGACTGGCAGCATCACGATCGGCTCAACCTTTGGCTCGACCAGCGGTTCGCTTGGCCCCTTGGTGAATCGGCCCAACATGATGCTTCTTCCCCCGTTTAATCCCCACGCTGAAACTAAGCGTTAACCACGCGTGGCACAAGCGCCCGCCGCGCACCATGCAATTTAATACTTCAGACATAGTTAAGATCAAGGATCAGAAAACGCGACGTTTATTTGGTCAGCGGCGCTGTCCTTAGGGAAAACGAGACTCGCCTTTCAATGCACAGTGCTTTTCTGCCACAAAGTCGTCATGGAGCCCACCTAAGGCCTTACATATAAAGGAATATGCACTATCGCCAATGCCGCCCCATTTCCGCCATACCCACGGCCAAATTGTGAACGAATGGTTAAGAGGGATTGAAAAACGAGCCGAATCAATGTTTTGGCCGATCTAAGATCGGCGATATTCTTGCCAAATCATGTATAGGAAAGTTAAGGAACTCTTAATCCCGTTTGACTCTGATTTTCGTCGGGACTTAGATCGAGATGACGGGGGATGCTTGGGTATGGGGTTCATCCTTGGCTCTGTCTCGTCGGGTTCAAACCTCCAAAGGGAGAAATTGGCATGAAGAAGCTCATGACGATGGCCCGGCAGTTCCGCGACGACGAAAACGGCGCTGCCATGGTCGAATATTCCATCCTTATCGGCATCATCGCCGTTGCATCGATCCTGGTTGTCATCGCCATCGGCGCCTGGGTGAGCGGTCGGTTCACAGAACTTTGCACCGGTCTCGACGGGCACCCGACTGGCACTTGCTCGGCGGCTGGCGGCGGAAGCTGATCGCCTAACAAGCTCAGGTCCGGGTCTCACGACCCGGACCTGAACCGGTCGCACTGGGCGAGTGCGGTTCATTTTTCTGGCCTTTTGGGGTTTAGGCTCATGCGCGCCAATACACTTATCATGATCGTTCTCGCCGGCGTGTTCGGCGTTCTGGCGGTGGTGCTTGCCAACATCTGGTTGGCCAGCCAGCGCAGCGCTATGGCGGAGGTTAACGGAGCTCAGCGCGATACAGTCGTGGTGGCGGCGGTGGCGCTGAAGTTCGGCGACACGCTCTCCGCCGACAAATTGCGCGAGATCGCATGGCCAGCGGGCGCGGTTCCGGCGGGCGCCTTCAAGACAACAAAAGAAGCTTTGGCCGGTGACGGCACCAGGCAGGCGCTGCAGGCGATCGGCGTCAACGAGCCGGTTCTCGCAACCAGGATCACCGGCCCCGGCCAGCGCGCCACACTTTCGGCGGTGCTCGGCGAAGGCATGAAGGCCGTTTCTATCAGGGTCAACGACGTGCTCGGCGTCGCCGGGTTCGTTTTCCCCGGCGACCGGGTCGATGTGCTGCTGACGCGCAAGGTGCGCACCGGCCAGGGGGCGGACCAGAGTTTTGTCGACGTGCTTTTGCAGAGCATGAAGGTGCTCGCCGTCGACCAGGTCGCCGATGAAAGCACCGACAGCCCGACGGTCGTGAAGGCGGTCACGCTCGAGGCCAGCACCAAGGACGCACAGAAGCTTACACTCGCCGCCGACGCCGGCCAGCTGTCCCTGGCGCTTCGCCAGGCTGCCGCCAGCAAGGGCGAGACGACCGAACGCATCACGCTTTCCGACCTGACCGGTGACACGCCGGCCGATATTGCCGCCAGGCAGGCCGAACTCGCCAGGCAGGCTGCAGCCGAGGCTGAGGCGGCAGCCGAGCGCAAGCGTGCCGAGGACAAGATCAATGGGCTGACCCAGGCCGTGGAACGGGTGGGGAGCAGGCTCGATCTGTTGAGCAGCGCAAAGCCAGCAGTGGCCTCAGCACCCCAGATGCAAGAAGTGGTTAAGGAAGTGATCAAGTATGTGCAGCCGGAGCCGCCGGCGCGTGCGACAATCGGCGTGTTCAGGGGAGTAAAACTCGAATCTTACGACGTGCCGCGACAAAAATAACGTTAGGATATTGCCGAACGAATCGGCAAGAGGGGGTAGTCTAGATGCGTATGTTCCGGGGACCACTGGCGGCTGCCGCGCTGGCCTGTTCGGTCATGCTGCTGCCGATCGACCTTGCTGCTCATGCAGCCGACCGCAGGATCGACGTATCGAACCCCAGCGTCCACCGTATTTTCCTGCCCATGTCGCAGTCGGTGACGATCCAGGTGAACGCCACGCTGGGTGACATCGTCGTCGGCGACGAGAAGATCGCCGACGCCCAGCCAATGACCGACCGGACGCTCTATGTCATCGGCAAGAGCGCCGGCACCACCACCGTCAATCTCTTTTCAGAAGACAAGCGCTCGCTTGGCGTGATCCAGATCGAGGTCGGCGTCGATGTGAGCGACATGGCGCAAGCGATCCGACAGGTGGCGCCCAGGTCGCGCATCGATATCGGTTCGATCAACGGCAAGGTCAGGCTTGGCGGCCATGTCAAGGACGGCGCCACGCTGGCGGCGATCATGCAGGTGGCCCAGCAATATGGCCCCGACGCGATCATAAACGCGGTGACGGTCGACGACAGCCAGCAGGTAAACCTCGAAGTGCGCGTGCTCGAGGCCAAGCGCAATGCCGGCCGCGATCTTGGCGTCTCAATCAGGAGCACCAATGGCAGCGGCACGACCCGCACCGGGACGGGCATAGCCGCCGTCGACGAAGACAATGTGGTACTGGGGCCGGGCGGTCTGCTTACCGGCCTTCTTTCGAACACCAGCCCATTCGCGGCGCTGATCACCCGCGTCATCGACAGCAACATCAAGGTCGACCTGATCATCGAGGCTCTCGAGGCCAAGGGCGTTGTGCGCACCCTTGCCGAACCCAACCTCACCACTCTGTCGGGTGAGATTGCCAGCTTCAACGCCGGTGGCGAAGTACCTATCCGCACCCTGAACGAAGATGGCGAAATCAGCATCGAGTACAAGCAGTTCGGCGTCAATCTGCTGTTCACGCCGGTCGTGCTCAACGACGACAAGATCAACATCAGGCTGGCGCCGGAAGTGAGCGACCTCACCGGTTTCACCACCGCCGGCGACCCGATCTTCACCAACCGCAAGCTGGCGACCGTCGTCGAACTGCGCGACGGCCAGAGCTTCGCGGTCGGCGGGCTTTTGTCCAGCAAGAACACCAAGATCCAGAGGCAGGTGCCTTGGCTCGGCCAGGTGCCGATCGTCGGGACGCTGTTCCGCAATTCGAGCAACCAGAAGGAAGAGACGGAACTGGTCGTGATCGTGACGCCGCGTATCGTGCGACCGGTAAAGCCCGGGGAACAACTGGCGACGCCGTTCGACAAGACGCGGCCCGCCAACGACCCGGAACTCTTCATCCTCGGTCAGCTCGAAGTGACCAAGGACATGGTTCGCAAATATGAACTGGGCGAAGGCGTGGTCGGCCCCTATGGCCACATGCTCGACCTGAAATCCAAGGACAAGATGATCTATGTCAAAAAGAAATAGCGCCTTGATCCTGCTTTTGTGCGCCGGCGGGCTGACGGGCTGCGCCGCCGACTACCTGAACAATTACGAAACGGTGACACTGGCTGCCGGCGACACGCAGAAATACAATTCGCTGCTGCAGACGGTCGATCCGCTCAATCCGGCCTCCAGGAACACGGCGATCGAAGGCGACGGCGCGCGCGCTGCCGCTGTTGCCCAGAGTTACAAATTTCCACCACCACCACCGCCGCCGCCGGCCATAACGGTCAACGTCGGCAACACCGGGGTTGAATAGAAGGGTGCGAGTTCAGCGTCAGGCAAAGCGACTGGCGTCAGGGGAGCTAAGAGTAAGGCCATGCTGCGGATTGTTCGCGCGTTCTGGCACGATCAACGGGGAATAGCGCTGATACTGGTCAGCATCACGCTGCCGGCAATCATCGGCTTTTCCCTGCTGGCGATCGATATGAGCCGGGTCAATAACCTCCATAACGATCTTCAGAAGGGCGCTGACGCGTTTGCGCTCGCGGCGGCAGCGGAACTGGACGGAAGCAGCGGTTCCTGGGCACGAGCCGAGCGCGCCATGGCGACGCTCGTAGATAACGAAAGCAATTTCTCCACGGCAGGCCGGTTCACTCTGACCTCCGGTCAGCCGGGAGGCACGCAGCGCTGCAACAATGCTGGCAATATTTCCTGGTGCTTCCTCAAAGCGATCCCTGCCAACGACGGAACCAGGATTACAACCGCCAATCAGGCCAACTATCTTGCAGATGCCAACCTGGCTGTCGGACAGGCGGAAACACGGTTCATCCAGGTGACAGTCGCTCCCCAAGGGTTTGCCGCGATCTTCCCCGCCTCATTTCTATCATCCGGCGCCAGCGACGGCTTCAACGTCGGGGCAGTCGCGGTCGCGGGCTTCACCTCCGGCGTATGCAACTACACGCCCGTCTTCATGTGTAACCCGTACGAGATGGTGAACGGTACGAACTCGGCAGGCGGCGTTACGCTCGAGCAGGCCGTGGCAAATCCGGCAATCCGTCGCCGGCTCATTGAACTGCGAATGGTGGGAAACAATGCTGCTTATGGGCCGGGCAATTTCGGCTTCCTGGCTCCTCCGCAGGGTGTCGGCAACGGTGCACACGCGCTTGCGCAGACGATCGCCACGTCGACGCCTGTTGGCTGCTATTCGGCACAGGGCGTAAGCACCAAGACCGGCCAGAACACAGGCCCGGTGCAGGATGCCTTCAATGTCCGCTTCGGAATCGAGGCGAGCGGCAACGCGTTTAACAGTCCCGAATACGGCCCAGCGGAAAATGTCCGAAAGGGCGGGGTGTCGTCTGGGGGAGGAAATGGCAATGGCAATGGAGGCGGTAATCAATGCCCTCAATATAACCAGTTGACCTTCAACGACGCCGGCAACATGGGTCTGCCCAGAGATGCAACTACGCCATACATGACTGACCGGATGGGCGATGGAGATTGGGATTTCTCGGGCTATTGGAGCACCAACTTCGGTTCCGCTACCTATCCGTCGTCATGGGATACGACCAAGCCGACGCGCTATGAGGTCTACCGTTACGAGATATCGGCCGGGTTGGTTGGCACGGCGTCGACCGGTGGAGAGATCGGAACGCCGCCGAGCTCTTGCGAACCGCCCGTCACGACAATAGATCGGCGGCTGCTGTATGGCGCGATCCTGAACTGCAATGCGCTGCAGGCGGCAGGAAACAATCTGAACGGCAACAGCACCAACCTTCCTGTCGAAGCGTTTGCGAGTTTCTTCATTACCGAGCCGGTCGCGGGGGCCTCGACCGGAGCATCGGTGATGGTCGAACTCGTCGACGTAACAGGGGGTGCCGGCCAGGGTACGCTCGACAATTTCCTTCGCGACGAAGCTCAGCTTTACCGGTGATGCCGATGATCGCAGCGCTGTACCATCACCTCCACAGATTTCGACGCGAGCAGCGCGGTACGGCTCTCGTCGAAATGGCGGTGATCGCGCCGCTGATGCTGATGTTGTCGGCGGGCGTGTTCGAGTTCGGCAATCTGATCCACGAGAAGCTGCTGATGGAGGCCGGGCTTTCAGACGGGGCACGGTTTGCCGCGCGCTGCAATAGCCAATTGTATACCCAAGCCGGGCTGACGATCAATTGCGCCGATATCGCCACCAATATCGCGGTGTTCGGCAATGCCGCGGGGACAGGGAGTGCGCGCATCGCCGGCTGGCAGAAAGCGGATGTGACGGTGACCATCGCCGATCCGGTCTCCAATCCGCTCGATTGTCACAATGCTGTGGATTCCGCCGGTGTCGTCCAATATCGCTCCACCACTGCACAGGTTTGCATCGTCAGAGCGGCGGGCACCTTGGACTACAGCGGCGTTGGCATGTTGTCGCTGCTCAGCATCGGCACGATTACCCTGAGCGGCTTCCACGAGGAGCGGTTGATCCGGTTCTGATCATGACCAGGCGTTTCGCAAAATCGGAGGACGGCACAGCGACGGTGGAGATGGCCATCGTATCTACACTGCTGTTTACCCTTGTTCTCGGCTTCGTCGATTTCGGTTACGCTCTCTATCAGTGGAACGCCGCCACCAAGGCTGTTCAGTTTGGCGCGCGCCTGGCCTCGATCTCCGATCCGGTTGCCACCGCGCTAGCTACAGCCGCACCGACGACGACACCCGGCGCTCCGGTCATTGCAGCGGCCTACGGACCATTCACCTGCACATCTACCGCCGTCGCAGGGGTTTGCGACCCAGCCAATTTCAGCCGCATCTTCCGCGGCGATACGGCAGTCACCAATGACGACGCCTGTCCCGCGCTGGCGGCAGACCAGCGGCCGGGTATGTGTCATTTCTTTCCTGGCCTCAGGCGCGACAATGTTGTCGTCACCTATTCCGCCACCGGCCTGGGTTACCAGACCCGGCTGGGCGGACCGGTGCCGACGATCACCGTCAGCCTTCAGAACCGGGCCTTCCAGTTTTTCTTCCTGGGCGGCCTGCTAGGATTCGGAAACCTCACCATGCCCTCGATGCTCAGCACGGTCACGGGCGAAGACCTGAAGAGTATATCCCCATGAACGCCATCAACACCAAGGTACTCCCGACCAAACGAAAGCAGGTGGCCCTGTTCTCGTCGGATCCGCAGTTCAAGCGCGAGGTGGCGACGCGACTCGACGCGCTGGCGATCTACGATGTCAGGATTTCCGAGACGGCTGACTTCCTCAACGGCCCGCCTGTCGACACGCGCCCGGGCATCGTCATCCTCGACCTGGCCAATGGCGAGCTGCTCGGCGAGCCCGGCATCGTCGCGGCGCGCGCCTTGTGGGCGACCGTGCCGCTGATTGCGGTCTCCGACGAGTTGACCTCCGAAAAGACGCGCATCCTGGTTCGCATGAACGCCTCGGACTGGCTGCACAAGCCGCTCGACGCCAAGGAGCTGCTGAACGCTGTCACCTTTCACGACACCGGCAACCAGGGCACCAAGAGCCGCATCATCACTTTCATCAGCGCCAGCGGCGGCGCCGGCGCCACGACGATCGCTCTGTCGGCGGCGGAATTCCTGGCCTCGAAATCCACCGAACGGGCGGCCTCGACCTGCCTCGTCGACCTCGATTTCCAGAGCGCCAATTGCGGCGCCTATCTCAACCTGTTCAACCAGTTCGACCTGGCCGGCATCATCGGCCAGCCGGAAAGGCTCGATGTCGAACTGATGGACGTCATCAAGCTCTCTCGTCCGTCCGGCCTGACCCTCTATTCATTCGAGAGGCCGCAACTGCCGTTTGAGCCGCAGGGCGGCGATTTCGTGTTCCGGCTGCTGGACCTCGTCGCCTACCGGTTCGACGACATCGTCATCGACCTGCCGAATATCGAAACCCCCTGGCAGAATTCCGTGCTTTCGACGAGCGACGAGATCTTCATCGTCTTCGAGCTTAACGTCGCCTCGCTGCGGCAAGGCAAGCGGCTCTACACCAAGATCCGCGAACTGCGCGGCAATTCGGTGAGCATCACCCTGGTCGCCAACAAGCATAAGCGCAAATGGTTCGGCAACCACTTTTCGCGCAGCGAACTCGAGAAGATCTTCAAGGCGCCGCACATCAAGTCGGTCGGCCTGGACAATGCGCTGCTGACCGACGCGCTGAACCGGGCCATCCTGCCTTCCGAAGTGGACGGGCGGGCGCGCTTCAACAAGGACCTGAAGCGGATGTTCAAAGAGCGGCTCGATGACGCAGCCCGGTAGATACCGCATCGTCCCGAGGCTTGCCGGCGCCTGCATAATGGGTCTGGCCTTGGGGATGCCGGCCTGGGAATTCGCCCATGCCCGATCCGCGCTGTCCGACCGGCCGCCGCTGCCGGCGATGGGCCCCAGCCTGCGCAAGCCGGTTGCTCTCCAAACCGCGGAACAGCCCGGCACGATCATCATCCGCAAGGACGAGAAGGCGCTTTATCTGGTCACCCGGCAGGGCCAGGCGCTGCGCTACCAGATCAGCGTCGGACGCGACGGCTTTGGCTGGACCGGCATCGTCAAGGTCGGGGCGAAAACGGAATGGCCGGAATGGCGCCCGCCCAGGGAAATGCGCGCCCGCCAGCCGGAGCTGCCGGAAATGGTGCCCGCCGGTCCCTATAATCCACTCGGCGCCAGGGCACTCTATCTGCTGCGGGACGGGCGCGACACGCTCTACCGCATCCACGGCACCAACGATCCCAAGGGCATCGGCTTCGACGGAACATCGGGATGTTTCCGTCTTACCAACACTGATGTGATCGATCTTTTCAAGCGCGTCTCGGTCGGCGCAAAGGTGGTGGTCCAATGACGATGATCAGCGACCCGGATATGCCGGCAATCGACATTGGGCCGACAACCCACACTGAAGAGCAAGCTCCAGTGTGGAAACCGAGCAATGCAAGGATGATCGGCGTTGTCGCCGTGGGCGCCTTGCTGATCACGGCGGTGAACATAACCGCCGCGGTCTATTTTTACCGCGGCATCAACGATCTGCGCCTTATCGAACGGCGGCTGGAACAGCTCGGATCGTTCGAGCAACGGATCGCAGCCCGGCTCGATACGGTCAACAACGGCTTTCAAAGCCGGTTCGAAAAACTGGACAGTCAACTGCAGGGCAGCTTCAACGAAGTCAAAGGCAGTATTGCCCGGCTTGAACAGGAGCTGCCCCTGGACAGTGACGACGACATGTCGAGCATTGCGGAGCCTTCCGTGATCACGACCAGCACCATGGCGGAAGCAGCCACCAATCTCGAAGAAGCGACCGAACCCAGTATCGTCGATGTGCCGCGCCCGCTCAAAAGGAAGATCGCCGCGGCGCCCCCTCCCCCGAACGCCTCCTACCAGCGCATAGTGCAGCCTGACGGCAAGGTCCATTACAAGAAAATCAACTAGTTCCTCTCTACAGAGGATTTGGTTCTTAGCCTGAAAGGGACTGTCGACGGTCGCTGTCGGCCGGCCTTCAGCCGCCAATCTCCAACCCAACGTCTGCGATCAGCCCAAACACCTCAACTTCGTCATCCCAGGGTCTGCGCCGCGTCGCTTCGCTCCTTGCTCCGCCCTGGGATGACGAAGTTGGCACGGCTGTGCCCCGGGGTCCTAGAGATCCCGCTGCAGAGCAATAAGCCGTACGGCGAGCGCTTCGGAACGCTGTCGCGCTTCGCTGAGAAACGCAAAATGACAGTAGGCGCAGGCTGCAGTGCCGAGACCCAGCACCAGACTGTTCTGCCATGTGAAATCGAGCACCAGCGAGAATGGATGGCCGCTGGGCGCGGTGAACGCCGCTATCGTGCTCGCTGTTTCAGAATGGCTGCTGGAAGCGATCATCAGCCCGGCGAAGAGCAGAGCGGCGTGGTTGGCAAGGAAGAACGCGGCCGACTTTCTCGTCCGGCAAGCCATCCAGCAGAGGATCGATGCGGCGATCAGGATAGCGGCATCAAGGACCATTGAACCGCCGAGATAGAGGTCGACCTGCTGCCAGAACATCGTGGCCAAAGGGCGCAACTCAAGCCAGATCCGCCACAGGGCAGGGCTGGCCGGATAGGTTCCGAGCAGGAACGTCGCTGCTCGTTCCCCTGCCAGAATGAGAAGAATGAGAGCCGGGAAGGCAAAAAGCAGTAGCGGCTTGCGCGTCATGTTCCCTCGCCAATCGACAAGCAGAATAGACTGCAAAGATTGCGCGAGGCTTAAGGAAAGCGCCGCGAACAGCATTGATCACAGGCGCAGGCGCTTGCCGCAACCCAGCGAGCGCCCGTTTTATGTGCCATTTTTGCTACATTCCCGAAACTTATGGCCCGAATTCGGTTCTTAGCCGGCCCTAGATCAACAAACACTCACGTATTCGAAGAATCTGTCGGATAATTTGTCAAAGCTTCGGTGAGAAGGCTTGGCCATAAAAAGTACCGGGCAGAAGCGTGGGTGGGGTAGAAACGAATACGATAATCAAAGTGGCCATTGGCAAGCGCCTTGGCCTCCTGATCACATTTTGCGATTTCGACGATCGAACGGGATGGCGAGGCTTATCCGATCATCCCGGGCGTGATCTGCTCTGTCGACATCAAGACCAGACGCAAGACGATCCTGAGTTCCCTTTTGAAGCCGATCAACAAGGCGCGTCAGGAGGCCATGAGTGAGCGCTAGCGCCACCTCTCCCTCCACCAATACCGATCAGCGACTCCTGCCGCTCGCCAAGGAGGATTTTGGCCTGGAATTTCGAGTTGTGGCGCGTGGCGGAACACGCCGCGGGATCCGTCTGGAGCGGGCTTTTTGGATATCGCTGAAGCAGATGGCTGAGAGCCGGAAGTGCACGATCGGCATGCTCATAGATGAGATAGCCGGAGTTCAGGCACAGAGTGGCAATCTGACATCGGCGATCCGGGTAGCCTGCATACGCGGACAGGCGAAGGAAAACGTGACGTTGAGTAAGCTCGCGTCAATAACGACAATCAACGCCATACTGGTTGCCTGCCCCTCGCCTGCGTTTGCCTTGACGTCATCGAAGAAGATCCTGACTTTCAATGTTCCGTTCCAGCAACTGGTGAAGCGCCAACTGCCTTCCGGACCAAAGGACGATGCGCGGCACGACCTCAAGCTGGCGTTGGACCTCAACGTCGCCGACATTTTTGCGCGCCTCGACATCAACGGTGAAACGCCGGTCACCAGCGGATTTGTCCTCGGCACGGGCGAACGTCGGTACCGTGGTCAATTGAACGTCGTGCGGGCGCCGGTGATCGAGCCGGAGCTGCTGATGGCGTTCGTCTTCGGCTGACCGGTTCCGGCGGTACTGAACGGTCAATCCTGGCCGAAGACGCTTCGCACTGCATTGCCTCAACCCGAGAAGCGGAGCGCATCGACGAGCAGGGCGAAAGCCGGCGACGCTTGGCGACGGCTTGGATAGTAGAGGTGATATCCCGGCCAGGGCGGGGACCACTCCTTAAGCACCCGCATCAGGCGGCCGCTTTCCAGATGACGCTCCGCGACATCCTCCGGCACATAGGCGAGGCCGAAACCGGCCAGCGCCGCCTCGACAATCTCGAGGGTGCCATTGAGGACAATCTGGCCGTCCACCCGCACCTTCAGCTCGCGACCATCGCGCTCGAAATCCCAGGCCCAAAGCCCGCCATTGATGGAAAAGCGCTGGTTGATGCAAACGTGTTCGGTCAGCTGCTGCGGCGTCGTTGGCGGCGGCCGCCTGGCGAAATACGACTTCGTCCCGACGACGGCGAAGCGGATGTCCGGTCCGACGCGCACCGCGATCATGTCTTTTGCAACACGCTCTCCCATTCGCACGCCCGCGTCGAACCGTTCGGCAGCAATATCCGTCAGTGCGTTGTCGAGGAAGACCTCGACGGTGACGTCGGGATAGTCCGGCAGGAGCTTCGCCAGCTTCGGCCAGATGACGGCGTTGAACGCGTGATCGCTTGCCGTGAGGCGAATGGTGCCGGCGGGCTTCTCCCGCAATTCGCTCAACGCCTCGACCTCGGCCTCGATCTCCTCAAAGCGCGGGCCGATGTTGCGCAGCAGCCGCTCGCCGGCCTCTGTAGGCGAAACGCTTCGGGTCGTTCTCGTCAGCAGCCGAATGCCCAGCCGCTCTTCCAGATCGCGGACCGTGTGGCTGAGCGTGGACTGCGAAATTCCGAGCTGCGCAGCGGCGCGCGTGAAGCTGCCCTCCCGCGCAACCGCCAGAAAGGCCAGAAGCATATCTGTTCGTCCGCGCTGCATTTATGGTTCCCCCCCATAAGTTTGGGCGGATTATACGGACTAATCGAGGGAACTGCACACACTCAATCGATCGCGATTGCCGAGAGCACCGCAAATTTCCCGGACGGTGGCGCGAACCCGTCTGAGCAATGACGATGAAGGAAGAACCGGCGGCAGTTCACTCGCGTCGCTGCCATTCATGGCCCCGACCGATAAGTCCTATCGGGGAGCGAGCGCTAATCAAGGCGCCTCAAGCGCTCTAAGCTTTTAGCGTCGCACACGCACCCAGCGTGTCTTCGGGCCGGGGGCCATCCATATCTTGGGCCGCGAATTGGCGGATCATCACGAAAGCGACAATCGACATGTCTGATAGCCAAAGAACCTCGACAGCCAGTTCGGACATAACGCGCCGGGAGCTCATGCAAGCGGCTGCTGTGACTGGCGGTGCTCTTCTAGGAGAACAACTCGTGTCCGGAGCTATATCGCCGGCGCTGGCACAGGCTGCCGGCGCCGCGACGGCGCCGCTCGATGTATCGCTGCGCATCAACGGGACGGAGCACCGGCTTTCGCTCGATCCGCGCACGACGCTGCTGGATGCGCTGCGCGAGCACCTGCATCTGACGGGCTCGAAGAAGGGTTGCGGCCTCGGCCAGTGCGGCGCCTGCACGGTGTTGATGGATGGCATGCGCGTGAAGGCGTGCCTCTCGCTTGCGGCGCTCGCGCAGGGCCGCGACATCAAAACCATCGAAGGATTGGCGCAGGGCGAGGATCTCCACCCGCTGCAGGCAGCCTTCATCGGGCGCGATGCCTTCCAGTGCGGCTATTGCACGTCGGGGCAGATCATGGCCGGCGTCGCCTGCATCAGCGAAGGCCATGCCGGGTCGCCGCAGGAGATCCGCGAATGGATGAGCGGCAATCTCTGCCGCTGCGGCGCCTACGACCATATCGTCGCGGCCATCCAGGACGCGGCTGCCGTGTCCAGCTCGACGCAGGAGGGCTGAGCCATGCATCCCTTTGTGCTCGAACGTCCGCGTGATCTCGCCGCCGCACTTGGCTTCGGCGCTCAAGCCGGCCGCAATGATGCGCCGGTCGAATACATCGCCGGCGGCACCGACATGGTGCAGCTTCTGCAGGAATATGTCCGCCGACCGGATCGGCTTGTGAGCCTCGCGGGAATTCTCGACGACGGCATCGAGATCGGTCCGCAAGGCCTGAGGCTTGGCGCCGCCGCCACGATGGCGGAGGTGGCCGCCCATCAAGCTGTGGTCGAGCAGTTCCCTCTCATATCCCAGGCGCTGCTGAATTCGGCGAGCCCGCAGGTCCGTAACCAGGCGACCATGGCCGGCAATCTGCTTCAGCGAACACGCTGTCCCTACTTTCGCGATGTCGGCTACGAGGCATGCAACAAGCGCGTGCCTGGCTCCGGTTGCGCCGCCTTGGACGGTGAGAACCGCTGGCACGCGGTGCTCGGCACGAGCGACGACTGTATCGCCGTTCACCCGTCGGACCTCGCGGTTGCCCTGGTGGCGCTCGATGCGTCGGTCGAGCTGCGAGGAACTGGCGGTGACCGTTCCGTGCCGCTCTCCGATCTCCATCGCCTTCCCCGCGATAAGCCGCACCTCGAAACCGTCCTGGAGCTAGGCGAAGTGATCACCGCGATCACGGTCCCGGCCAATGCGGCAGGACTGCGGTCTCACTATCTCAAGGTACGTGATCGCGCCTCCTTCGAGTTCGCCGTAGTCTCGGCCGCGGTCGCAATCGAGACCGACGGCGCTCGCATCCGGCAGGCCCGCGTAGCGCTCGGCGGCGTTGGAACGAAACCCTGGCGCCTGCCGAACGTCGAGACCGCTCTCGCGGGCGCCGACTTCGAGCCAGCGGCACTCCGCCAGGCGGCGGCGCTCGCAGCAGACGGCACACGGGGTCGCGGCCACAACGGTTTCAAGATCGAACTCATGCAGCGCGCCATCGTGCGTGCGGTCGAAATCGCGGGAGCACGCGCATGACTGCTGCCTTGATCGGAAAATCCGTCAGCCGCGTCGATGGCCGCCTGAAAGTTGCCGGCGCCGCGACCTATGCCGCCGAGTTTGAGGTACCCAACCTCGCCCATGCCGCCGTCGTCAGGAGCATTGTCGCGAACGGCCGCTTTGCCATTGATACGGCGGAGGCCGAGCGGGCGCCCGGTATAATCGCGGTTGTGACGCACAGCAAGGCGCCCCGCCTCGCCTACCAGCCGCACAAAGGCCTCCCCGACGCCGCCGTTGGCGAGCGCCTGCATGTGCTGCAGGACGACCGGGTGAATCACCAGGGCCAGCCGATCGCGCTGGTGGTCGCCGAGACGCTTGAACAGGCGGTTTACGCGGCGGACGTCGTGCGGGTTACCTACCGGAACGAAGCGGCGGCCACCGACATGGAAAGCGTTGATCCAGTTCTGCCTACCGGGAAACCGGCGGAGTGGGAGATACGGCGAGGCGAACCCGACAGCGCATTCGAACAGGCGGAATTCCGGGTCGACCAGACCTATGTGATCCCGCGCGAGAACCACAATCCGATAGAGATGTTCGCCACCATTGCCTCATGGCAGGGCAAGAGCTTGACCCTGTGGGACAAGACACAATGGGTGCACAACGTTGCCGAGGAGATCGCCGCCGTGTTCGGCATCGCTGCTGAGAACGTGCGTGTCATCTCGCCCTTCGTCGGCGGCGCGTTCGGCTCGGGCCTGCGCTGCTGGCCGCATGTCACGCTCGCCGCGCTGGGCGCCCGTGTAGCCGGACGGCCGGTCAAGCTGGTGCTGTCGCGGCGCGAAATGTATTATGGCGTCGGCTACCGTCCGCACACGGTGCAGCGGGCCGCACTTGGCGCCTCCCGTAACGGCCAGCTCCAGGCCATCCGGCACGAGGGCCACCAAGAGACCTCGACCTACGAGGAATTCACCGAAGCGCTGCTCAGCGCGACCCGGTTCCTGCACTCCTGCCCGAACGTCCACACGCGCCATCGCATCGCGCCGATGAACGTCCACACGCCGACCTACATGCGCGCGCCCGGCGAGGCGAGCGGCATGTATGCCCTGGAATCGGCCATGGACGAGCTGGCGGTCGCGCTGAACATGGATCCCGTCGAACTGCGGCTGCGCAACGAGCCGGACCGGGACGAATTTAGGGATCTCCCGTTCTCGAGCCGATCGACCAGGGAATGCTACCGGGCCGCCGCCGAGCGTTTCGGGTGGGCACAAAGGAACGCCGCGCCGCGCTCCATGCGCGATGGGCGCTCGCTGATCGGCTGGGGCATGGCCAGCGCCACCTATCCGATGAACTATGCACCCGCCTCGGCCATGGCCCGGCTCTTGCCGGACGGCACTGCCGAAGTGATGAGCGCAGCGAGTGACATGGGACCCGGCACATGGACATCGATGACGCAGGTCGCGGCGGACACGCTGGGCCTGCCGATCGAGCGGGTCAAGTTCACACTTGGCGACACCCGCCTGCCGCGCGCCCCTATCCACGGCGGTTCCATGACCATGGCGAGCGTCGGCAGTGCGGTGCAGGCGGCTTGCCGCAAGGCGCGCGACGACGCGCTGGCACGCGCCGGCTCCAACGATCTTGAAGAGGCCATGGAGCGTCTCGGCCAAGTCATCGAGGCAACGGCCGATGTCGCTCCCGGAGATGAGACGAAGCGGTTTTCCATGCACGCCTTTGGCGCCGTGTTCGTCGAGGTTGCCGTCGATCCCGATCTCGGCGAGACGCGCGTGCGGCGCATGGTCGGCGCCTATGGCGCCGGCCGCGTCGTCAACCCGAAGATCGCGCGCAGCCAGTGCATCGGCGGCATGATCGGCGGCATCGGCATGGCTCTCCTGGAGCACTCGGTTGTCGACCCCCGCAACGGGCGCGTCACCAATGCCAATCTCGCCGAGTACGCCGTGCCGGTGCACGCCGACGCGCCGCCTGTCATGGACGTGATCTTCGTCGACGAGCACGACCCGCACGTGAACCCGCTCGGCGTGAAAGGCCTCGGCGAGATCGCGCTGGTCGGCGTCGCGCCAGCGATCGCCAATGCCATTTTCCACGCGACCGGAAAGCGCGTCCGCGAGCTACCGATCACGCCGGATAAGCTGCTCTGACCCACCTCGTCGAAAACGAAGGGGCTTGAGACATGATCATCACCCGCAGAGACGTCCTTGCCGCGACAAGTGCTTTCGCTGCTTTGGCTGCAGCAGGCCAGGTTGGCGCAGCTTCTGTTCAAGGAAGGAATGAGACAATGAAGATCACGCGAGTTGGATCGCAGCCGTCCGGCCCCGGGCCGGCCGATTATTTTACCGGAGCCGTGCGCATCGATCCGCTCTTCCAGGCGTCCGCGCCGGCCCGCGTCGGTGGCGCCAGCGTCACTTTCGAGCCTGGCGCCCGCACCGCCTGGCACACGCACCCACTCGGCCAGACGCTGATCGTCACGGCCGGTCTCGGCCGGGTCCAACGCGAAGGCGCGCCAGTCGAAGAAATCCGGCCAGGTGACGTCGTCTGGATTCCGCCTGGCGTGAAGCATTGGCACGGCGCGTCTGCGACGACGGCGATGACGCATCTCGCTATCCAGGAATTCCTTGATGGCAAGCCGGTCGAATGGCTGGAGAAAGTCAGCGACGAACAATACCGCAGCTAAGCGTTGGCGGCACCCGGCGTCTCGCGCATGGCAGGGTCTCGCTGCTCCGAATTTCGTCGCGGCACGCTGCCAACTCACCCGATGAGGCATCCAGACGGCACCGATCGCGGCTGCAACACCGCTCTCCCTTCTCCCCTTGTGGGAGAAGGTGGCCGCGAAGCGGCCGGATGAGGGTGTTCCAGCTTGGCGCCGCCGCGCTCCGGCCAACACCCCTTGTGTCTCTAGAATCATGCATGATCGGGTTGGCGGGTGACCCGGGTCATGACCGGATCACCCGCTGCGGCGGAAGCCCGTACACCCCTTGGTATG